>CAZCQM010000160.1:0-7343 GCA_964500785.1 uncultured bacterium | reverse complement strand
TTTCGTCGGGTGAGACGGTTGGGTGAATTTTTTCCCATCATAGCACCGCCGCGGGGGCGAGGACAGCCCTTCCCGCCGGAAGGGCTCCGTTGGGCGCCCCCGCTACCCGTAGTGGGCGGAGAGGAGCGTCAGCCCGTGGGCCGCCGCCGTCGGCCCGGCCGCCCGCCGGTCCTTTCTACCCAGGATCTCCGGGATGCGTTCCGGGTCGATGCGCCCCCGCCCCACCTCGATCAGGGTGCCGGCGATGACCCGCACCATATGATAGAGAAACCGGTTGGACTCCACGGAGATGAGGATATGCCGTTCTTCCCCGGTGACCGAGACGCCGGCGATCCGGCACACGGGATCCGCCTCGTTGGACAGCGCGGTGAAGCTGGTGAAATCGTGCTCCCCTTCCAGGTGGGAACCCGCGGCGGCCATCCGGCGGGGGTCCAGCCGGTGGTGGGTCTCGAAGGCGTAGCGACGCCACACCGCCGTGGGAACGGTCGCGATCCGGTACACGTAACGGCGCGACCGCGCGCTGAAGCGCGCGTGAAAGTCTCCCGGCGCGTCCTCGGCCGCGATCACCGCCACGTCGTCCTCGAGACACCCGTTGAGCGCCAGCACGACACGGGACGGCTCGTAGTCGCTCTCGACGTGGAAGTTGGCGACGTATCCCACGGCGTGCACGCCGGCGTCGGTGCGCGCACAGCCCCGTATCGACACCGGCTGTCGGAAGACGGTGGCGGCGGCCGCCTCCAGGTCGCCCTGGACGGTTCTCACGTCCGGCTGCTTCTGCCAGCCCGAGAACTCCGTGCCGTCGTATTCGAGGAGCAAGCGGATATTGCGCACTGGAAGCGGCGTCCTTTCCTTCATCGTGCGATGGCGATGGCCGCTACGGTGGAGACGACGAGCGCGATATCCGCGGCGCGGAGCCGCGGCGCCTCGATGGTCGCGGGGAGCCGCGTGCGCACGTCGCGCAGCTCGACCGCCATCGCGAGCTGGCCGGACCGATGCACGGCGGAGACCAGCAGTGGAACCAGCCATGCCCGCGCCGACTCGACGCGCCGCCACACCCCGCCCGACAGGTCGCCACCGCGGAACCCCTGCGCGATCCGGATGCGGCGAAGCTCGTCGCCGATTAGCGGCACGAATCCCATGGAGAGAAACACGAAGAGCGCGACGCGCTCCGCGCCACGCGGCGTGATGCGGCGCAGCATGTCGTACAGGCCGCGCGCGAGCGATTCGGGCGTGACCGCCGCCAGCAGAAGCGACACGCCCATCAGCATGAGCGCCAGCCGGAGTGCGAAGAAGACGCCGTTCGCGAGCCCCGTGTCGGCGACCAGCCGCACTCCGTGCACGGAGACCAGCGCTCGTCCCGGACCGAAGACTGCATTCAGGACGACGATCACGAGCGCGAGCGGAACGATGCGGCGCAGGCTGGCCGCCGTCGCCGTGGCCGAGCCCGTGATCGCAACGTGCCACGCGGTCACGAACGCGAGCAGGCCGAGCATCGGCGCGGCACCGGGAACCGACAGCAGCGACGCGGCGACGAGCGCCGCCGTCGCCGCGAGAACGGCGCGGGGATCGGCCGGGCGCCAGCGCGATGCCGCCGGGCGCCCGAGAGTTGATGCACGCGTGTTCATGGGTGGACCGAGCATACATCGCCCGCGGACACCGCACAACACGCTCGGGGCAAACGCAGCCGTGCCGGCGAAATGGCGGCGAGGACGACGTTCCCGTTGACAGGGACGCGCCGGGGGTGAAAGCATCCCCGCATGACACGCACGTTGCGCCTGCTGGCGCTGGCCGCCCTCCTCCTGCCGGCAACCTCCGGCCTGACCCGCGCCTCCTCGAGTCGGTACGGCCCGCTGCTGTCCACGTCGGCCGGCCAGGACACGCTTCGTAACATCGCACTGTGGGAGGACCAGCGCGTCACCGGCGACGGCAAGTTGCTCGACTACGTAAGCTCGGGGTCGCCGCTGACGCGGCGCCGCGCGCTGGAAGCCGTGGGGCGGATCCAGGAGCCGGCTGACGCCGCCCGCGTGATCCCGGCGCTCAAGGACCCCAACCGCGAGGTCGTGCGGGAGGCCATCTTCGCCCTCGGCCAGATGGACAACCCCGACGCCGTGCCGGCGCTGCTCGACGCGCGTCCCGGTGCGCCGGCCGAAGATGTGGCGATGATCGCCGAAGCGCTGGGCAAGATCGGCGGCAACGCCGTGATCGAGCCGCTCACGGATATGGTGCGCGACTTCAACGCACGCGTCCGCGCCGCCGCGGCACTGGCGCTCGCGCGCACGAAGGACCCGACCGCCGCCGCGACGCTGATGCTGTCGGTTCACGACCCGGACCCGTCGGTCAGGTGGCGGGCGATCTACGCCATGGAGAAGCAGGACGCCACGCCGCGCGCCTGCGCGACGATCGAAGGCTTCCTCGACGACGAGGATGCGCGCGTCCGCGCCGCCGCGGCACGAACGCTGGGCAAGCTCTCGTGCCAGTCGGCCACCAAAGGACTCATCCACCGCCTGCGTGACGACGATATCCACGTGGTCATCAACACCGAGCGCGCCCTGGGCGAGCTGAAGGCGCGCGACGCCGTTCGGCCGCTGGGCGACCTGCTGATGTCGCACAAGTCTTTCCACGTGCGCGCGGCCGCCGCCGAGGCGATCGAGAAGATCGGCGACAAGGGCGGTCGCGATGCCCTGATGCAGGGGCTGCTCGACCCCAGCGTCCTGGTGCGGACGCACTCGGTGCGCGCACTGGCCGTCTGTCTCGGCGAGCGGAGCGAGATGTTCGTCGACGAGGCCCGGCGCGATGGATCGCGGCTCGTGCGCGCGGAAGCGATCGAGTGCTACGGGCGCGCCGGGATCACGAACCGGACGCGCGAGCTTGCGGAAATCGCAAACGGGGACAAAGATCCGATGATGCGCGCCGCCGCGGTCCGGGCCCTCGGGCAGATCAAGGATTCGGCCATCCCCCCCCTGCTTCCACCCCTGCTCCGCGACCCCGACTTCACGGTCGTCGCCGCGGCCGTGGACGCGATCGGCGAGCACGAATACCGCGACGCCATCCCCGTCCTGATGGAGACGTACGACGCACACGACGAGCGCGAGTTCGTCGACGTTCAACTGGAAGTGGTCCGGGTCCTGGGGGAGATGGGCGCCGTGGAAGCGGAGAGCCTCCTGGTCGACGCCGCGTCAAATCCCGACTACCGCGTGCGAGCGGCGGCCGTCGAGTCGCTGACCAAACTGGGAGCGACGCCCCCGACGATCGTGACCGATCGCCAGTGGCGCGAGGAGCACTTCGACCCGTCGCGCCGCAAGCAGCTGGCGCCACCTTCGGGACTTCACCACGCGGTCATCGCGACGGGGCACGGTGACATCGAGGTCGAGCTGTTCGGCGACGACGCCATCCAGACCGTTGCGATGTTCATCGATCTGGCGAAGAAGCACTTCTACAAAGGGCTCACCGTCCACCGGGTGGTGCCGAACTTCGTGATTCAGGGCGGGGATCCCCGCGGCGACGGAAACGGCGATGCGGGATTCACCGTCCCCGCCGAGGTGTCCCGGCACCATTTCGACGAGGGATATCTCGGTATCGCGGATGCGGGCAAGGATACGGGGAGCTGCCAGTGGTTCATCACGCTGTCCCCGCAACCCCACCTGGACGGGCGCTACACCATCTTCGGGCGCGTGACCAGAGGCATGAACGTCGTGTGGGAGATGGACCGCGGCGACACCTTCGACGTCCGGATCGTCGACTGATCAGGCGTCCGCGATCCCCATCTCGCGCCGCAGGTCCGCCAGGGCCTGCTCATGGGCCCGGAACGCAATCTCGACCGGGATGTCATGCACCGGGAAGAAACGGGCGTCTTCGGCGTCGTCTCCGGGACTCAATTCCCCGCAGGTTCTCGTGGCCATGTAGAGGAGGAGCACCACGCGCGTGCGGGGGTCGTCCATGGCCATGTAGGCGCCGAACAGGCGGTCGAGACGCACGTCGATGCCGGTCTCTTCCTTCGTCTCGCGGATCGCGCATTCGGTGACGTGCTCGTCGTACTCCACGAACCCCGCAGGCATGGTCCACTTCCCCCGCCGGGGATCGAATTTTCGCTGGACCAGCAACACGCCGCCGTTCTCCACGACGATCACACCCGCGGCGGGCGCGGGGTTCCGGTAGGCCACGAAGCCACACCGCTCGCACACGGGACGCACCCGGTCGTCGAGCTTCCGGGGAGACATGGGCCCGCCGCAACGCGGGCAAAACCGCGCGTCGTCACTCATCCCTTGTGGTAGCGCGAAGCGAGGCGCTGGTGCCACGCCGCCTCGAAGTCGGCCAGCGATACCCCGAACGTCTTCTCGAAGGCGGTTGCAAACGGGTCGTAGGCGTTCACGCCGTTGGCTGCACTGTAGAGTTCCATGAGCTTCTTCGGACCGAAGCGATCCACGATGAACCACACGAACGACCCCGCCGCGGGGAGGGCGATCCTGGGGTCCATCTGGGCCCAGGAGTTGTAGTCGACCAGGTGTTCCACCGCCGGGAGCGCGTTGGCGTTGACCACGGCGGCCACCGCGTCGTCGAGGGGCATACCGAGACACCGGTTGTGGAGCCAGAAGACAGTCCCCTCCGCGATGGCGCGCGGCGGACGGCCGACCGGATCGGTGATGAAGTGAATGACTTCGTGATCGTCGTTGGGATTGATGGAGTGGAACTCGCGGTCATCCCAGCTGACGTACTGGTAGCCCTTCAGACTCAGGATGCGGCGAATGGTGGTGGTATCCGGATAGAAGTAATAATTGATGACGATGTCGCTGGGCATGTCCAGCTTGTGCGTCACGGCGTCGAAGATCCCCTGCTGCGATTCCTGCGACCCGGCGGGCATCGGATGTCCGGGGAGCCAGTGGAACACGAAGTTCGGCGTGGTCGCGGTCTCCCACTTGATGGGCTTCGGAACCGAGAGGGATACGTTGTCGAACCACACGCGGCCGTTCATGCCCAGGATGCACTGCACCTCGACGTAGCGCGTGCCGTTGGGGACGCGAAACGTGTTGTCCTCCTCGGACCAGAGCTGTGAACCACTCCGCAACCGGGTTCGCTTGTCCGCAATGCGGACCTCCTGGAAGCGCTGGTGATCATGGTTGAAGAACAGCAGCAGGAAGTTGCACTGCGCATACTGGCCTACCTGGAGCTGAGCGTCCTGGATCTGCATCCAGCCTTTCAGGTGCACGTGTGTGGCGTCCTCAGGGATCTCCACTTCCTGCGAGAGGGTGAAAAAGCGCTGCGTCCCGGGGTCGGCCTCGAAGAAGAACGACTTCGTGCCGTCCTGGGCGGTCTTCTCGTCGATGCCGTAGCGCACCACCGATTGTCCCTCTTCGCCGCGGAACGGCACGAGTGTCCAGCCGGCCGGAATCCCGTCGCTGCCGACGTCCTCGAACGACCCGTTGGTGATGAGGTCCTTGTCGTATTCGAAACTCTTCTTGCCGCACCCGCCAAAGGCCGACATGATCGCCATCCCGGCCATGATCAATGCGGCGCCGTGAATCCTCTTGAAACTCATCACTCTCGATCCCTCTCCTTCATTCTTCAGACCACTCGACGAGGTCGTACGTCATCATATTCTGCTCGCATCGAACAATGCGCTTATCCGCGTCCACGTAGAGCGTGGCGGGCCCCAGGCGATCGCGCTCTGCCTTATACACCGTCACGGGTGTCTTCTTTCCCAGCACCGTGAGGGTTTCGGGATCGGCCGTTCGAATCTCTCCGCTCTCGACGTTCCCGAGCACCGGGTCCAGCCACTGGATTCGCTGCCGTGCCACGCCGTCGGCCTCCACCCAGAACATCACCTCGTACCAGCAGACCAGATTCCCGACCTCGACGATGGGCACGCCGGTGGGCACCACGACCCGGCGCGAGGCGGGGTGTCCCTTGAGATCGCTGGCCAGCACGGCGACGTTCGAGTACATGTCCACCTTGTAGTTCATCTGCATCGTGTCCGCCTTCTGAATCATCGTCTTCCTGGATTGGAAGCTCCGCGGGAAGTACGTTTCCTCCTCCAGCGACAGATCCAGCGTCTCTGCCATCTTGATCGGGCCCATATCCATCTCCGTGTCCATGCCGAACACGACCAGATTGGTGTCGTATACCCGGCGCACGATGGACTCGTAGCCGATCTCCTTGCCATCCCGGGTGATCCGGTATTTCTCGTGGGTCGTGGAAACCAGTGTGGCGGGCTTCGCCTTGCGCATGGGCGTATCCGCGCCGGCGGCGTGGACGCCCCCGCAGACGCAGGCGATCGCGAGAACGCTAGACCAGTTGCGAGCGAACATGTGATTCGATCCTTCCCAGCAGGTCATCCAACCGTGTGTGGTCCGTCAGCTTGAGCTGAGCGAACCCCCCTTTGCCGCCACCCGATCCGCCGAACTCGCGGGCGATGGCGGTGACGCCGGACGCGATATCGAGAGAGAGATCGCGCGACGCGACGCACACCACCGAGCCGTCGTCCGCGGCGAGGATCGCCACGGTGGCGGGCTCCTTCTGGATCTCGGCCGCCAGCGCACGCAGATACTCGGCGTCGGGATCGCGGTGCACGAGCACGCGCACCGCTCCGGCCGGAGCGGCCGCTTCCAGCAGGCGCGCCTTTTCCGCTCCCGCCACCCGCTGGACGAGAGAACGCACGCGCCGGTTTGCCGCCTGCGCCTCCGCCGCCAGGCGCTCGACCTTGGCCACGACGTCGGCCGACGACGTCGTGAGGCGGGTCGAGAGCGCCTGCACGATGGCATGCTTGTCGCGATAGTCCGCCAGCGCGCGGCGCCCCACCTTGAAGTGAACGCGCTGGTACTGCCTCACCTTCTCGGTCTTGAGCACCTTGATCACGCCCAGCTCACCGGTGCTCCGGACATGCGTGCCGCAGCACGGAATCGAGTCGAAGTCGCGGACCGAGACGATGCGCGCCTCGGTGACGCCTTCCGGCACCTTGCGACGAAGATCGAGCGCGTCCAGCTCGTCCACCGGCACGGTCACGATATCGATGGGGCGATTCTCCTCGACGACGCGGTTGGCCAGGTCTTCCGCGCGCTGGAGGGAGCCCGCGGCGGCGGCGGGGCCGTCCAGGTCGATCGTGCACGAGTCGTCGCCCATATGGAAGGACACCGTGTGCAGATCGCCCGTCGCGATGAACGCTCGTGAAAGCACGTGCTGCCCGGTGTGCTGCTGCATGTGATCGAAGCGGCGCGCCCAGTCGATTTCCCCCCGCAGGCGCCCCGCGGGCGGCGCGTCGGCGTGAATGGAGTGGACGACGTCATCGCCGGTCTCCTGGTCGTCGACCACCGGCGCGCCCGCCAGCACCCCGGCGTCCGCCAGCTGCCCCC
>CAZCQM010000159.1:0-7382 GCA_964500785.1 uncultured bacterium | reverse complement strand
CGCCGGGTTCACGGACGCGTCGTCGTGGGCGCGGACGGATTCGCGTCGGTGGTGGCGCGGCGCCTCGGCGTCTATCGCCACGATTCCAGGCGCTGGTACGTGGCTTCCCGCGGCTACTACCGGGGACTTGCGGTCGAGCCGCGTACCGTCGAGGTGCACTTCTTCGACGCGTCGTTGCCCGGGTTTCTATGGATCTTCCCGACCGGCGATGGAATGGCGAACGTCGGCGTGGGGCTTGTGCACCACGAGTTGAAACGGCGCGGGATCGGCCTTCGCGATGTCCACGAGCGCTTGCTCTCGCACGAGCGCCTGCGCGAGCGTTTCCGCAGCGCCGAGCGCGTCGGACCGGTCGTGGGATGGAATCTACCCACGCCCGACTTCAACCGCACGCTGGCGGGTGATGGCTTCGTGCTGGTGGGGGATGCGTCGGGCCTGGTCGATCCGTTTTCGGGCGAGGGAATCGGGAACGCGATGGACTCGGGGAAGGTGGCCGCCGACACGATCGCGGAGGCCCTGCGCGCGCCGGCCGCGGGCCCCGTGCTCGCGTCGTACCCGCGGCGTGTGTGGCGCGCCCTCGACGCGCGCGAAATCAAACTGCACTATCGGCTCCGGGGCGTGGCGCGGCGCGGGCGCCTGATCGATCTACTGGTCGGCGCGGCGGCGGCGCGACCGGAAATGCTGGAGTGGCTGCGGTCGATGACCGCGGCGCACGGAGCCGTGGAGCGCAAGCGCCGCCTGCTTTCTCCCCTCACCTACGCCCGGCTGCTGCTGCGCCGCTAGCCCGCCGCGTCAGGCGATCAGATAGGCGGCGCACTCGCGCACCTGCGGCCGCGTCCGCAGCTTGTCGATGGCGACTTCCTTGATCTGGCGGATGCGCTCGCGGGTATACCCCAGCTGCCCGCCGATCTGTTCGAGCGTCATGGGATCCTTGCCGTCGAGGCCATAGTACCGGTTGAGAATGGTGCGTTCGCGATCGGTGAGCGTCTCCAGCGCCCGGTGCAGGTCGCGCTTCAACCCGTCCGCCATGACACCTTCGTCGGGCGACGCCGACATCTCGTCCTCGATCTGGTCGACGAACGCCGCGTCGTCCGCCTCGTCACCGACACGGGCGTCGAGGGACATGTGCGTGCGGGAGAACGTCAGGACTTCCTCCACCTCGGAGGGCTTCACGGAAAGCTCGCGGGCGATCTCGTCCACGCCGGGGGCACGCCCCAGGGACTGCTCGAGCTCGCGCGCGGTGCGAGTCGCGTGCTGCGCCAGGCTGACGCGGTTCATCGGCAATCGCACCAGGCGCGGCGTCTCCGACAGCGAGTGCAGGATGGCCTGCCGGATCCACCACACGGCGTAGGAAATGAATTTGTAGCCGCGCTCGGGGTCGAATCGTTCCGCCGCGCGGATCAACCCGAGGTTCCCGTCGTTGACGAGATCCTCGAGGGGCACGCCGTTTCCGGCGTAGCGCTTGGCGATGGATACGACGAAGCGCAGGTTCGATCGAACGAGCTTCTCGCGCGCCGCCGTGTCCCCCTCGCGGATCCGCCTTCCCAGGTCCGCTTCCTCCTCGCGCGTGAGCAGGGGGTAGCGCTGGATGTCGCTGAGATACGAGGCGAGTGCGGACTCCTCCGCACGCCTCGAGGAACGCGTTTTGGTCGTGGTCGTCCCCATGTATCGGCTCCTTTCCTGTGGTCCTTTCGCGATCATATTGTCCGCTTATTGTAATGGACAATATATGGACACACCTCCAATGTCAAGGCTATCTGCGCCAAAATTTTGACAAATGTGGGACAGATTACTATACTGGGGCCGTGGACGATCGGAATCTGAGTGAAGAATCCCGGCACCCGATCCGCGTCGTGTCGGCGCGAACGGGGCTTCCCCAGGACCTGATCCGGGTCTGGGAGCGCCGCTATCACGCTGTCGTTCCCGCCCGGAGCAAGACCGGGCGCCGGCTCTATTCCGATCCGGACATCGAGAAACTCCGGTTGCTCCGCCGGGCGGTCGACGCCGGGCGCCGGATCGGCGACGTCGCCGGCCTGTCCCTCGAGGCGCTCCGGGACCTGGTGGCCGAAGACCATCGAGAGTCACCCGGCGCGGAGACGCGGACGCGCACCCGAGCACCGGCCGACACACCCGAGGCCCTGGCGCGGGGACTGGTCGCCGAGGCCGTGGAGGCGCTCGAAACGTTCGACCGCCACCGGCTCGAGGCCGTGCTCGACGAGGCCTCCGTTCAGCTGGGCGGACCGGCCCTGCGAGAGCATCTCATCGTCCCCCTTCTCAATCTCATCGGCGAACGCTGGCAGGACGGGACCATGCGCATCGTCCAGGAGCACATGGCGAGCACGATCGTGCGCTCGTTCATGACCTCGGGCCGCAACGGCAAGGACCGCGCGCACGCGCCGCGCATCGTCGTCACGACGCCGTCGGGGCAGCATCACGAGCTGGGCGCGCTGCTGGCGGCGGCGGTCGCCGAAGAAGCGGGGTGGGACGTCTATTTTATGGGACCCGACCTGCCGGCGGAAGAAATCGCCGTGGCCGTGCGCCAGCTGGGCGCCCGGGCCATCGCGCTCAGCGTTACCACGCGCGGAGAGGGCCGCGTCATCAGCGAGCTCGCACGGCTGCGCGGTCTCGTGGCCGACGACGTCCCGGTCTTCGTGGGCGGCGGCGCTACCGGTGCGCTGCGCGATCGCCTGGAGGAGATCGGCGTTTCCTGTCCCCGCAACCTCGTCGATTTCCGCTCGGATCTCCAGTCGCTGCTCGCCTGAACGTCGTCGCTGCGACCCCAATCCCAATGAAGACCCATGCGCTGAACCAGGAGCAGTTCATCGCGCGCCCGCGCGAGGAGGTGTTCGCCTTCTTCGCCGACGCCGCGAACCTGGGGCGGATCACGCCGCCATGGCTCCATTTCCGCATCCTGAGCCCGACGCCGATCGCGATGCGCCGCGGAGCGCGCATCGACTACCGGATTCGCCTTCGCGGCATCCCGATCGTCTGGAAAACGGAGATCGTCGAATGGCACCCGCCCGACCACTTCGTGGACGTCCAGCTCCAGGGGCCCTACCGGCTCTGGGAGCACCGTCACGAATTCATCGACGTCGCGGGGGGGACGCTGGCGCGCGACGAGGTTCGCTACGCGCTGCCCGGGGGGTGGGTGACGGAGCCGCTGCGCCGGTGGATCGTCGCCCGCGACATCGCGGCGATCTTCGGCTACCGGCGCGAGGCCATGACGAACCTGTTTCCGTCGAGCGCGGCCGGCGAGGGCGGGACCGGGTGAGGATCAGAGGGACGGCCCGAGGACGTCGCTCACGGTCGCTTCCATCTCCGCGGCGGTGAACGGCTTCTCGATGACGCGGGTCGCGCCCAGGAGCTCGGCGCTCTGGAGGAACACGCGGTTGCTGGGCGCGCTCATCGCGATGCACTTGGTCATCGGGCGCTCGCGCTGGAGATACATGATGATCTCCAGGCCGTCCTTTTCGGGCATCAGGATGTCGGCGATCACCAGGTCGAAGGACTGCTTGTTGAGCGCCTCGATCGCAAGCTTCCCGTCCGAGGCCTCGACCACGTCGTAGCCGGCGCGGCTCAGCATCTCCGTCACCATTCGGCGGATTTCGGGCTCGTCGTCAACTACCAGAATACGGCTCTTCATCACACCTCCGACTGCACCGGCACGATGTGCGCCGCCGGGACCCGACCAGACAGCCTACGGCCCTTGCCCTACCAAATTCTACCCGGTTCCTACCGCATATTCAAAGGCATTCCGCACGGCCCCCGGCGCCGGGCGGCGGGGGTCCGGGATCCGCATGTTTGGCCCTTGCCTATCCGCGCCGGGTTGGTATATTGCCCATGACTTCTCATGATGGATCGAACCAGCCGCACATTTACCCTTTGAGACACCGGCCACACGCTGGCCGGTAATTTGCACCCGCAACGTCGCATGAGCGCGCCGCTCCACATCACCTACATCGGACACGCCACGTGCCTGATCGAGACCAACGGCGTCCGGATTCTGACGGACCCCATTCTTCGCGATCGCATCGGCTACATTTCCCGTCCGCGGGTCGTGATGGACCCGGCGTGGTCGAAAGACATCGACGCGGTCCTCATCTCCCACATGCACCTCGATCATCTGGACCTGCCGTCGCTGCGCCAGCTGGGGTACGACACGCGACTGATCGTCCCGCACGGGAGCGGCGATCTCCTCGAGCGTCGCGGCTTCCGCCGCGTCGAAGAGGTGCGTCCGGGCGACTGGAAGGCGATCGAGTCGGTCGCGATCGAAACGACGTTCGCAACACACGACGGCTCGCGGCATCCGTTCGGCCCGGTCGGCGAGGCGGTAGGTTACGTCGTTCACGGGGCGACGTCCATCTACTTCGCGGGCGATACCGACATCTTTCCGGAGATGTCGAAGATTCACGGGTCGCTGGATGTCGCGCTCCTGCCGGTATGGGGCTGGGGCCCGACGCTCGGCGAGGGCCACATGACACCGAAGCGCGCCGCCGAGTCGCTTTCCCTGCTGCGCCCGCGCGCGGCGATCCCCATCCACTGGGGAACGTTCGCACCGCTGTTTACGCGCTGGCTGCGACCGAGGTTCCTCCGCACACCGCCCTACGACTTCCAGACCCACGCGGGGGACGTCGCCCCCGACGTCAAGGTCCACGTCGTGCACCCGGGGAACCTGTTCCGTTTCGCCTGATAATCGACAATAATTGACCCGATGGGTCGATCGGGTCCTTCTCTGTACCCCATGGCCCGAAGGGTCCTCGTACTCTGGGTCATCGAGGTGGCTGCCTTCTGGGGCCTGGCTCGCGTGCTGCCCGGACTGCACCTCGAGGGATGGGACGCCGCGGTCCTGGGCATCGCCGCCATCGCCCTGCTCAACGCGCTCGTCCGTCCCCTCCTGCTCTATCTGACGCTCCCGTTCACCGTGGTCTCGTTCGGGTTGCTGACGCTGGCCCTCAACGCCGCCATTCTCTGGCTCGCGTCGCTCGTGGTTCCGGGCATGTACCTGTTCGGCTTCGGCACCGGTATCATCGCAGCACTCGCGCTCTCCGTCGTGAATACCGGGGCGGCGTCGATACTCGCCTTCGATGAAGAAGACTCGGTCTACCGCAACGTGGTCCGGCGCATCGCCCGCCGCGCACACGCCGAGGGCCGCGACTCGACACCGGGGCTGATCATGATCGAATTCGACGGACTCTCGGGGTCGCTGCTCGAGCGAGCCATGACCGACGGCTACGCGCCGACGCTCGCGTCGTGGGTGTCGGGCGATGCGTACCGCATCACACACTGGGACTGCGGCATCCCGTCCCAGACCTCGTCGAGCCAGGCGGGGATCCTGTTCGGCAACAACTTCGACATTCCCGCGTTTCGCTGGTACGAGAAGCTGGCCGGGAAGATCGTCGTTTCCAACGACCCGTCCGATGCGATGCGCATCGAGCGGCGGGTCTCGCGGGGCGCGGGCCTGCTGCGCGGCGACGGGCTCAGCGTCTGCAACATGTTCACCGGCGACGCGGAAAAGAGCATCGCCACCATCAGCACGTTCTCGTCTCCGGCCCGCCAGGTGCGCCGGGCGTCATCGCTGTATTTCTCGTTCTATCTCAATCCGTACAACTTCACGCGCGCGCTGGTGTTGATGGCGTGGGAAGTGGGGGTCGAGCGCTGGGAAAGTCTGCGCCAGCGCATGAAGCGCGTGCGGCCGCGCGTGTCCCGCGGCGGCAGCTTCCCCCTGCTCCGCGCCATGTCGACCATCGCGCAGCGCGACCTGGGCACGTACGTACTCATGCGCGAGATGTTTGCGGGCGTTCCCGTCGCATACATGACGCTGGTTGGATACGACGTCGTCGCCCACCACGCCGGACCGGACAGCACCGACGCACTCCGCATTCTGCACGCCCTCGACAAGCGCGTGGCCATGCTGGCGCGCGCGGCGCGGGACGCTCCCCGCCCGTACCGGTTCGTCGTGCTTTCCGATCACGGACAGACCCGCAGCGTGCCCTTCCGCCAGCGCTACGGTGTCACCATCGACGTCGTGGTGCGCGATCTGCTGAGCGAACCGCGATCCGTGCACGCCCCCGCGGCCGAGACCGAGGGGTGGGGCCACGTCAACACGCTGCTCTCGGAAGCCATCGGCCACGATCGGCTCCCCGGGCGCGCCGCGCGCCGGCTGCTCCGGCGGCGGACGCGCGAGGGTTACGTCGAGCTGGGCGCCGCTCGCCCGGGCGCCGCCGACGGCGACGTCGTGGTGTGCGCGTCAGGCAACCTGGCGCTGGTGTACTTCCGGGAGCCCGCGCGTCGCCTGACACTCGAAGAGATCGCCGCCGATCATCCGGGCCTGATCGAGGGGCTCGTCGCGCATCCGGGGATCGGGTTCGTCGTGGTCCGTTCGTCGGTGCACGGGCCCGTCGTGCTCGCGCGCGGCGGTGTCAACTACCTCGGCGAGTCCCGCGTGGAGGGCGCGGACCCGCTGGCCGACTACGGCTCCCGCGCCGCCCGCCACCTGACGCGTCTCGAACAGTTTCCGCACTGCGGGGACATCGTCTTGAACGGCCGCTTCGACCCGGGGAAGAACGAGGTGGAGTGCTTCGAAGAGATGGTCGGCGCCCACGGCGGCATCGGGGGACCCCAGACCGACGCCTTCCTGATGCATCCGCGCTACTGGCCCACGGCGGCAGGGACGATCGCGAGCGCGGAAGAGATCCACCAGGTGCTCGTGCGCTGGCGGGACTCGCTGTCGGAAGGTCGCGATCCCGCGGGCGGGCGCGTGGACGACCTCCGTCATGATGTCCTATAGTCAACCACCGATGAGCAAACGCCCGCACAACCCAGCCCAGTTGAACGCTGCCGACGTCGCCGCGCTGCGCCGGGAGAACGAGCGTCTGCGGGGCATCGTCGCCGAACACCGCCACGCGGAGGCGACGCTCCGCCAGGCCCAGGAGCGCCTGCGCGCGGTGGTGGAGCACGCGCCCATCGTGCTCTTCGCCGTGGACCGAAAGGGGACCTTCACACTGTCCGAGGGCCGCGGGCTCGATGCGCTCGGGCTCAAACCCGGGCAGGTGGTGGGGCAATCCGCGTTCGATCTCTACAAAGAGACGCCGCAGATCGTTGCCAACATCAAGCAGTGCCTGGCCGGCGAGGAGGTCAACGAGGTGGTGCGCGTCGGCGACTCCGTGTACGAAACTCTCTACACGCCGCTCCGTGATGCGACGGGCACCGTGGTCGGCGTGTCGGGTATCGCGTGGGACGTCACCACGCGCGTGCGCGCGGAGGAGGCGGCCAGGACCTTCGAAACGCAGCTTCTCCAGGCGCAGAAGATCGAGACCATCGGTACCCTCGCGGGGGGCATCGCGCACGACTTCAACAACATCCTGGCGGGGATCCTGGGATACGCC
>CAZCQM010000158.1:0-7405 GCA_964500785.1 uncultured bacterium | reverse complement strand
AGGTCCCCGCTTCACCGCCACTATCGGCGGTATCCTGCTCGGCGGCGGCTTCCTGGTCGCCGGTCTGATGAACCACTTCATCGTGTTCTACATCGCCCATGCCCTGTTCGCCGGAATGGTAACGCTCCTGCTGCTGGGACTGTTCCGCGCAGCGACGCGCGACGTCGACCTGGCGACGATGCCTATGATGCGCGACGCACCTCTCGCCATCGCGGCCGTCTGCGTCGTGGCGGCTGTCCTCCTCGGGCAGCGCTACGTGGGGCGACTCGGCACGCTGGATGATCTGTTCATGTTGTGGGGGACGGTGGGATTTTTGGCCGGCGCGGGGATAGGCTTCGCCTACGTGTGCCCGATCGCCGCCCTCATCAAATGGTTCCCGGAGCACAAGGGGCTGGTCAGCGGCATCGCCGTCGCCGGCTTCGGATTCGGCGCGTACATCTTCAGCCACCCGCGGTTTCCGTTCAGCGCGGAGCATTACCTCCATGGCCACCACGTCGTCTCGCTCTTCGCCGTTCACGGACTGGTGAGCCTGGTGGCGGTCACGGTGGGCGCTATGCTCCTGCGCAATCCGCCCGATACGACGCCGATGCGCGTCGAATCCGCCTGGCAGGACACACTCCGCCGGCCGGCGTTCTACGTGCTGTGGCTGATGTTCTTCAGCGGTGCCATGGCGGGCCTGATGGTGATCGGAATCCTCAAGGGATTTGCGGGCGACCAGCTGGTGAAGGCGGCGGGCGGCGCGTCGGCGCTGGGTGAGTCGAGCGCGCAGGCGCTGTTCGACCGCGGCGTCACCGCGGTGGGGTGGCTCGCCGTGTTCAACGCGCTGGGGAGAATCGCATGGGGAACGGTCTCCGACCGAGTCGGGCGCACGACGGCGTTCGTGGCCATGTTCCTCGTGCAGGCGGTAATGATGTTCATCCTCGGGGGGCTCGACACGGAGCTATCACTCGCGGTGGGAGCGTCCATCGTGGGCTTCAACTTCGGCGGCAACTTCGCGCTCTTTCCGTCGGCGACGGCGGACCTGTTCGGCGCGAAGAACCTGGGTGCGAACTACGGCTGGGTGTTCACGAGCTATGGAATCGCGGGTGTCGTCGGGATCATCGCCGGGAACGCGGCGAAGACCGCGACCGGGAGCTACACCGCCGCCTTCATGCTGGCGGGCGTGCTGTGCGTGATATCCGCCGCACTCGCCGTCGGCATGAAGATCATGCGCGGGCGCTCCGAACGCGCCGCCGCAACGACCGCGGCATAACGGCGCGACGCGTGCCGGACACGCCGGGGCGCGATTGGCCGTTGAGCCGTCGCGCCCCCGGGTGTATAATGCCCGGTGAACGCCGACCCCACACACCCCGTTTTGCAATTCCCCGCGCTTCGCGGCAGCGCGATCGAAGGAGGCCCCATGACCCGCGTCAGCCTCTTTGTTCTCCTGCTCGTCTTCCCGTCGTCCACGCGGGCTCAGACCTGGGACACCCGTTTCGGCTCGGACCCCATCGGCGATCCCGGTCTCAACGGCGCGGTCAACGTGATCCAGGTCGTCGGCGGCTCGACATACGTCGGCGGGGCGTTTCAGACCGCGGGGGGCGTGTACACGCAGAACATCGCCCGCTTTGACGGCGCCGCCTGGAACGGTCTCGACACGGGAGTGAACGGTGCCGTGAACGCACTCGCGTCCATGCCGAACGGCGACCTTTTCGTCGGAGGAAATTTCAACGCGGTGAACGGCGGGCCCGGCGTGTACTACATCGCGCGCTGGGACGGGAGCGCGTGGTACCCGCTCACCGTCGGCATCCACACCGGGATGGACCAGGGCGTGCTCGCCCTCGCCCCGGCACCGAACGGCGTCGACCTCTACGCGGGCGGCAACTTCACCATGGGGGGCGGCGTGTCCCTGCACTACGTGGGGCTCTGGGACGGCACGTTCTGGAACACGGTCTCGGGCAACAATTTCAACGGAGCTGTATACGACATCTGCACGGTCGGGAACGACACCTATTTCGGCGGCGACTTCACCATCCCCTTCACCCGTGTCGCGCACTACAACGGGTCGGGCTTCGAGCTGATTCAGGGCGGACCCAACGCGCGTGTGTACGCCGTGGCCATCTTCCAGGGCGAGCTTTACGTCGCGGGGAGCTTCACGCAGGTGGGTGGCATCCCCGCCGCGGGTGTGGCGCGCTGGGACGGCGCCCAGTGGCATGCGGTGGCGTCGACGCTTATCACCAACTACGGGGGGCCGTTGCGCGACCTGATTCCCGCCGCCGGCGCGCTCTACCTGGCGGGCGGCTTCTCGGCCATCAACGGTGTGCAGGCGAAGAACGTGGCCAGGTGGACCGGTATCGCCTGGTCCCCGCTCTCGAACGGCGTGGGGTCGCTGGCCTTTTCGCTCGGTGCGATGCCGGGCGGCGAGGTGTACGTCGGGGGGGACTTCGGGTCCGTGGGCGGTTTCCCGGCCGGGCACATCGCCCACTGGAACGGCACGGACTGGGGATTCGGCGGCGTCAACGATCAGGTGCGTGACATGGCGTACGCCGCGGGTAGCGTGATCGTGGCCGGCGACTTCACTCAGGTGGGTGAAACCGCCGTGAACCGACTGGCGAGCTGGGACGGGGCTGCGTGGCACGACGTGGGCGGCGGCGTCGACGGCAGCGCGCGATGCGTCGCGACCAACGGCTTCGATACGTACGTCGGTGGCGCATTCGCGAATGCGGGCGGCGTGCCGGCCGCCGGCATCGCCCACTGGGACGGCAACGCGTGGACGCCGCTCGGCTACGGCGTCTCCGGAATCCCCTACGACATGGCCTTCGACGGCGCCGACCTCTACGTCGGCGGGGCCCTGAGCCCGATCGGAAGCCCGGCGGCCTACATCGCCCGCTGGGACGGAGCCGCCTGGCACACGGTGGGGGACAACCCGGATGCCGCGGTGCGGACCGTCGTCGTCGACGGTGGGAACGTCTACATCGGCGGTGACTTCACCACGATCGGCGCGCTGTCCGCGGCCCACGCGGCCGTGTGGGACGGCGCCGTGTGGTCGCCGCTCGGAGGCGGCGTGAACGGAGTCGTGTATTCGGTGGCGGTGGATGGAAGCGATGTCTACGTCGCGGGCGATTTCAAGCTCGCGGACGGGACGACGTCCGTGAACGGGGTGGCGCAGTGGGATGGTGCGGCGTGGTCGGCGATGGGGAGCGGCCTGGAAGAGGGCCGGGTGATCCGCGTCGCGGGTAACCAGGTGCTGGTCGGCGGCGACTTCAGCACCGCCGGTGGGCCGCCCGCGTCCAACCTGGCGCGGTGGGCGGGGACGTGGACCGAGCTCGGCGGCGGCACCGACGACCGCGTGCTCGCGATGGCGGTGACACCCGACGGGGTGTACGTGGGCGGGGCGTTCACGACCGCGGGAACGACGACGTCCAGGCGGATCGGATTGTGGACCGAGGAGTTTCCCACCCCGGTGGACCGCGCGCCCGCCGCGCTGCGCCTCGAGCAGAACGCCCCCAACCCGTTCAACCCGCAGACGACCATCCGCTATATGCTCGACCGGCCGGGCCGGACGCTGCTCCGCGTCTATGACGTGCGCGGTGCGCGCGTGCGCACGCTGGTCGATGAACCGCAGGGCGCCGGCGCGCACGCGGTGGACTGGGACGGCCGCGACGACCGGGGGCGGGCGGTGGCGTCGGGGGTGTACTTCTACCGCCTGGAGACGCCCGCAGGCCATCTGACGCGCAAAATGACGATCCTGAAATAGCCGGCTCCTGCGCGCGTGCGGGACGCGCTTGCCGTCCCGGGCAGGGTCTTGTATAGTCCCCCTTTAGACGCCGCCGGCCGCCACGGCGTCTGCTCATTTTCCAACGGATCCCTCACATGATCGACCCCGAGCTCCTCGTTCCCGTCGACCCCAAGGACGCGGGCGGGGCCAAAGATTTCCTCAAGAAGAACGGCGTGTCGCTCTCGGCCGACGAGTACGCACGTGTGTGCGAGCTGCTCGGGCGCCGTCCGTCCATCGTGGAGCTCCACATCTTCAACGTGATGTGGAGCGAGCACTGCTCCTACAAGTCGTCGCGCTGGGTGCTCAAGGAATATCTGCCCACCGACGCGCCCCACGTGGTGCTCGGCCCCGGCGAGGACGCGGGCATCGTCCGTTTCTGCGAGGCGGGGGGGAAGAGCTGGTGCCTGGTGATGGCGCACGAGAGCCACAACCACCCCTCGCAGGTGCTGCCCGTCGAGGGCGCCGCGACCGGCATCGGCGGCATCGTGCGCGACGTCTACTGCATGGGCGGCGACGTGATCGGCGTCATGGACCCGCTGCGCTTCGGTGACCCCGATGGCCCCAACGCCATGCACGTGCGCGACATCGCCTTCGGCGTCATCGACGGAGTCGCGCAGTACGGTAACGCGCTCGGTGTGCCCACCTACGGGGGCGAGACCTACTTCGACGCCTCCTTCGACGACAACTGCCTCGTCAACGTGGTGGCCCTCGGGATCGTCGAGGAGGACGGCATCATTCGCAGCCGCGTCCCCGAGGAAGCCAGGCAGGAACCCTACGACCTCATCCTGGTCGGCAAACCGACCGACGCGAGCGGCTTCGGCGGCGCGGCGTTCGCATCCGAGCGCCTCGACGACTCGAGCGCCGTCGAGAAGCAGGGCGCCGTGCAGGTCCCGGACCCCTTCGTCAAGCGCGTGCTGGCGGAGGCCATCAAGGAGATGCTGCGCTACGCGCGCGAGCACGGGGTGGCGATCGGTTTCAAGGACCTCGGCGCGGGCGGGATCGCGTGCGCGTTCTCTGAGATGCCGGAAGCGAGCGGGTTCGGCGCCGAGCTCGACCTGGACCTCGTCAACAAGGCCTTCGCCGATCTGCTGCCCGAAGTCGTGTCGTGCTCGGAGACGCAGGAGCGCTTCGCCATCGCGGTGCCGTCGCGCATCACGAAGGATATCGTCGCCATCTTCAACGAGAAGTTCGAGATGCCGCACCTGTACACGGGCGCAGGCGCGGTCGTGGTCGGGCGCGTGACCAACGACTACCGCTTCCGCATGACCCACGGCGGACGGGCCGTGTGCGACGCCGCCATGGACGTCATTACGTCGGGCATTTCCTACCGGCGCGAGCAGAAGGAGCGCCGCCGCTCGATCGTGCCGGGAACGAAGCCACTCGCCGGGGATGCGACGGGTGCGCGCGAGGCGACGCGGGCGCTGCTCGCATCGATCAACATCTCCGACAAGGCAGCCGTTTTCCAGCACTACGACTCGGAGGTGCAGGGACGCGCCGTCCTCCGGCCGGGCGAGGCGGACGCCGCCGTCGAGATCTTCGTCCCCGGGCATCCGGTGGCGCTGGTCGCCTCTCTCGGGAGTCACTCGCGCATCGGACTCGTCGACCCGTACGCCGGCGGCGCCTGGTCGGTGTTCGAGGCGACGCGCAACGCCGCGTGCGTGGGCGGCCTCCCGCTCGCGATCACCGACTGCCTCAATTTCGGCGACCCGCAGGACCCGGGCGTGTTTCACGAGTTCGTGGAAGCGGTGAAGGGAATCGGCGACGCGTGCCGGGCGATGATGCTCTTCGGCGGCGACCATCCGCTGCCCATCGTGTCGGGCAACGTGTCCCTCTACAATCAGAGCGAGACCGGCGACGCCATCGCGCCCACCGCCATCGTCGCGTGCGCCGCGCGTCTCGACGACGCCTCGCGCGCGCGCGGGTTCGCGCTCAAACAGGTGGGCTCGCGCCTGGTCCTGCTCGGCCGGCTCCACGAGGACCTCGGGGGATCGGAATACGAGCGTCTGTTCGGAAACGCCGGGCACGCGGGTGCGCCCCGACCCGATTTCGCGTTCGAGTGCGCGCTGGTCAAGGCGCTGGTCGAGGCGTTCGCCAGGCGTCTCGTCCTCGCCGCACACGACGTTGCCCTCGGCGGTGTGCTTGTCACCGTCGCCGAGATGGCCATCGCCAGTGCGCCCTTCGACGTGGGTGCCGCCCTCGATCTGGGCGATGCCAGCCGCGCCGCCTGTTTCTCGGAGATGGGCGGCGTGGTGGTCGAAACCAGCGACGATGCCTGGGAAGAGATCGAGAAGATCTTTCGCAGGCACTCGATCCCGTTCGTCGAGATCGGACGCACGAAGAGCGGCACCGGTCTCGATGTGACCGCGGCGGACGGAACCTTCACCATCGACATGGGCGAGCTGCGCGTCGCGTACCGCGGCGGGCTCGCCGATGTCCTCTACGGGTAATCCCATGGCCGGACGCGTCCTCATCATCCAGTTCCCGGGAGTGAACTGCGAGTACGAGAGCCTGCGCGCGATCACGGTGGCGGGCATGAAGGGCGAGATTCGCCGCTGGAACGACGCCGCGGGTGCGGTGCGCGAGGCCGCGGCCGTCATTCTGCCCGGCGGCTGGTCGTACCAGGACCGCATTCGCGCCGGCGTGGTGGCCGCCAAGGACGCGGTGCTCGATGAGGTGGTCCGCGCTGCGGACCGCGGCGTGCCGGTGATGGGGATCTGCAACGGGGCGCAGGTGCTGGTGGAGACGGGCATCGTTCCCGGCTTCGATGCCGGGCGCATCGATGTGGCGCTGGCACCCAATCGGATGACGGGACGCGTGGGCTACTACTGCAACTGGGTCCACGTGAAGAAGGGCCCCGCCGCGTGCGTCTTCACCGATTTCATGGAGGAGCGCCCCACCGACCCGATTCCCATTCCGCTCGCGCACGGCGAGGGGCGTTTCGTCACCGCCAGCGAGGACGTGCGCTCGCGCCTGGAGAAGGGCGACGGCGTCGCACTGGTCTACTGCGCACCCAATGGTGCCGCGGCGACGGCGTTCCCCGAGAATCCCAACGGCGCGCAATTCGCGATCGCCGGGCTCACCAACCCGGCGGGCAACGTCCTGGCCCTGATGCCGCACCCCGAGCGCGGCGCGTGGGCCTACCAGGTGCCGCGCCGCGTGGGCGGGCGCTGGGGACGGAGCCGCGACGGTGTGGGTCCGAAGGACCTGTTCACACCCGGGCCCGGCCGGGGATTCTTCGAATCGCTGCGCAGGGCATTGGGATAAATCAGAATCAACGGGACACATTCACCGTTTGTCTCACTCGACCGGAGGTCATCGAACCATGAAGAGACGACTCCTGTTTGCGTTCGTGCTCGCCTGGATTGCCGTGGCGGGCACGATCAATGCGCGTGCCCAGGACAAGCCGAACATCCTCGTCATCTGGGGTGACGACATCGGCACGTGGAACATCAGCCACAACAACCACGGGATGATGGGGTACGAGACGCCGAACATCGACCGCATCGCGGACCAGGGCGTCTCTTTCACCGACTACTACGGGCAGCAGAGCTGCACGGCGGGACGCGCCGCGTTCCTCGGCGGTAACGTGCCCGTGCGCACGGGCATGACCAAGGTCGGTCTGCCGGGCGCGAAGGAAGGATGGCAGAA
>CAZCQM010000157.1:0-7463 GCA_964500785.1 uncultured bacterium | reverse complement strand
GTAGAGTCCGGCGCCGATGATGGGCGAGTCGCCCACACGGCCCCAGTGCTTGTTGGTGAGCCCGCCCGTCGACGTCGCCGCGGCCAGGTCGCCGTTCTTGTCCAGAGCGACGGCGCCCACCGTGCCGAGCTCGGTGTGCGGGAAGCCCAGCGACCCGTACTCGCTGTGCCGCTTCTTCTCTTCCTCTTTGACGCGCTGCAGATCCTTCCAGCGCTTCTCGGTGTAGAAGTACGCGCTGTCCTCGAACTGCAAGCCCTGGTCGCGCGCGAACTGTTCGGCGCCTTCGCCGACGAGCATCACGTGCGTCGTCTTCTCCATCACCGCGCGCGCCGCGACGATCGGATTCTTGACGCCGCGCACCGCGGCGACCGCACCGGCGTTGCGAGTACGGCCGTCCATGATGGACGCGTCCATCTCGTTGTGACCGTCGCTGGTGAACACGGCACCGCGCCCCGCGTTGAACAGCGGCGAATCTTCCATCACGCGCACCGCCGCCTCGACCGCGTCCAGCGCCGACCCGCCCGTGTCGAGCACGCCGTAGCCGGCCGTCAGCGCCTCCGAGAGCACGCCGCGGTAGGCGGCCTCGCGCTCGGACGTCATCGACGACCGCTCGATGGTTCCCGCACCGCCGTGGATTACGAGAACCACGCCGGGATTGCCGTCAGAATGCGCTGCGGGAGCCACGAGTGCGACCAATGCAAGTGTCAGGGGGATAAAAAGATGTGCCGAGACGCTGCCCATCGCTCCTACCGGTTGGAAACCAGTAGTATACACGATCGGCGCCTCGGCGCTGCCGGCGAGTTTGAGGTGGGGTCTCGAACAAGGCGCGTCGCGGAAACGCCGGTAACCACGGCGCGCGCTGCGAAATTTTAAGGACCAGGGGCTTCGAGCCCGACCCGTCTCGCCCCTTTAGACGGCTCATCGAGCCCGAGGACCACCCGATCCTGATTACAGGAGTCGGCGGGTCCGCAGCGATTCCCGAAGAAATTTCTACGCGCCGGAACCGGGCGGGAAAAACGAGCTAACCGTTTAGCAGGCCGCTCATTAGCGTGGCGGCCCGGGTCTCGAGAGGCGAGCCGGGGAACTGGGTTTTCACCAGTTCGAGTGTGCGCCGGGCGGAATCCATCTGCCCGGACTCGTACTGGACGAGGGCCAGGTTGAGCAGGGCGGCGCCGTTGTGGGGGTCGCTCACGAGGACCGACTGGAGCAGGCGCTCGGCCCGGTCGAGCTGGTTGGACCGGTAGGCCACGATGGCGTCCAGCACCACGAAACGCGACTCGTCGGGGAAGCGCAGCCGGGCGTCGTGGATGTAGATCCCCGCCCGCTCGACCTCTCCGGTGGCCAGATAGCCCGTGATCAGCCAGTGCGCCACGTCCGGGTCGGGGTGGCTGCGGTACGCCTGGGTCAGCTCGTCCAGCGCCGACTCGATGGCTTTGCTGGGCTCGACGTACCCGCTCCGGTGGAGCGGCGAGGTGGCCGCGGCGGCGTCCTCGGTGCCCGGAAGGACGATGGACCCGCCGGCCGACGCGTTCACGGCCGCCAGCCGCAGCGGCTGGAACCAGCGGTCGTTGTCGTGTCCGAAGGGCCGATATCCGGCCTGCCACAGGCCCACGGCGGCAACCAGGATGACGACCGCGCCCGCCAGGGCCAGGCGCCCCGGGGACATCGCCCAGCGCAACCGCGGGACGGCCCGGCGCTCCTCGCGCGGGATCGCCCGGGCAACGCGGAGGGCCGCGTCGGGGGCGCGGAAGATCGATGGATCCGACAGCAGCATCGCGCGATAGCGCACGGTGTCGTGGAAGGCCGCCTGGCAGGCGCGGCACGAGCGAAGGTGCTCCGCCAGGAGCCCGCGGTCGGTCACGGAAAGGGACCCGTCCGCCAGGGAGGCGAGCTGTTCGTCGGTGAGGTGCAGCTCCGTCATAATCTGGACTCCGATAGGCCGGGCGATCGCCCGGCGCGTTCACAGACTAGAGACGGATTCGGCGGGGGGATTCCCCGGGGCGATCCGCGGGGGCATAATCCTGGGGACCCGCCGATTGTGACGGGGCGTGGCTTGGGAGATGGTCATGACCCGTCCCGCTCCAGGAGGCGGCGGAGCTTGCGGAAGGCGCCGTCGAGGATGGTGTAGACGCGGCGCTGGCCGGGGAGGCCGCGCTCGTCGGCGATCTCCTGGGCGGTGAGGCCCTCCTCGAAGCGAAGCCGCACGACCTCGCGCTCCTCGTCGGAGAGCTCGGCGAGGAGCTCCCGGACCCGGTCGGCGGTTCGCTCCAGCTCCTCGCGCTCCAGCGCCCTCGCCGGGTCGCTGTCCGAGGGGCGCTCGCGCAGGAACTCGGCGTGGTTCATGTACTCCAGGAGCCGCCCGGACACCACGCCCAGGGCGGGCGCCTTGGCGTCGGCCTCGATGCGGCGGAGGTAGTGTTTGTCGAGCGTGGCGCCAATCTTGAGGACCGCGTGCGCGACGGCCTCCGCGGTGGCCGGCATTCCGGCCGACTGCAGAGAGAGGATCACCGCCTCGAACCCGAGCCCCTCGACGTGGTGCAGCTTGAAGACCGCCTGCTCGAAAGGCGAGAGCGTGTCGAATCCCTGGGGCGCCTTGCGGCGGCCCTGCAGGTGGCGCAGGTGGTCGAGGGCCTTGCCGCGGGATACGACGATGAGCCACGTCGAGAGCTCCGAGCCCCCGCGGAACTCCGTGAGCTTGCCGTGGTAGAGGGCCGCGAGGACGTCGGCGAAGACGGTGCGGACGTCGTCCTCGTCCTCGGCGAAGAGCTGGCGGCGGATGACGCTGTAGATGAGACCCGCGTAGCGGTCGACGAAGGTGTGCCAGTGAGCGGTCGAGCCCCCCTGGATCATCTCGATGAGGGCGAGGTCCTCCTGGAGCCGCGACTGCTTCTCGGCGGCGTCGGGGGGAGCCTTGCGCGGGGTGGGTTTGCCTGGTTTCACATGCACCCTTCCCCGCTGGGAGGTGGGGCGCCAGCGGACTGGTCGTTCGTTTGTATAGTAGGGGGTCGCCGGGACCGAGGCAAGCCGTTATCCGGCGAGCGCCCGCTCCTCGGCCCGGATGCGGATGCGCAACGCCACCACGTTGACGAGGGAGGTCGCCGCCGCGGTCCGCCAGGCCCCGAACATGAGCGCTCCCGCCGCGAGCTCGGTGACCACCGCGACATAATTGGGATGCCGGAGGTATCGGTACGGGCCGCTCCGGATCAACCGTTCGCCGGGAACCACGACGATGCGCACGGTCCAGCGATCGCCGAGCGCGTGCATCGCCGCCAGCCGAAGCGCCTGCGCGGCGACCCACAGCGCGAGCCACAGCATCCACAGCGCGCCGGGGCGCGCGCCCAGCCACACCTCGGCCACGATTCCCGGCAGAAAGAGAACGTGAACCAGCACCAGCAACGGGAAGTGCCCGGCGGCGACCTCGCGTCCGCCGCGTGCCTCGAGCGCCGCGACGTGTCGTGCCGAGAGGATCAGTTCGACGACGCGCTGCGCGATGACGACGGCCACGAAGAGGACGAGACCGGCGATCGGAGCGCCGGAAGGCACGGCGGCATTCACGGCGAGAGCGCCCGCAGGAGAACGTATTCCGCCGAGAACCCCGGTCCGAGCGCGGTGAGGAGTGCGGTGTCGCCCGCACGAATATCGCCGGACGCCAGCGTGCGTTCGAGCACGAACAGGCACGTGGGTGCCGACATGTTTCCGTAGTCGTGGAGCACGGCGCGCGCGTGGTCGAACCGCTCCGCCGGCAGGCCGAGGGCGTCCGCGTACGCGCGCAGCACCTTGACGCCGCCCGGGTGGGCGATCAGGTGGTCGAGCCGTTGCGGATCGAGGTCGTGTTCGGCGAGGAATGCCGACAGGCTCGGGGGAACGCGCTCCGAGACGATGCTCGGGATGTCGCGCGAGAACACGACGCGCAATCCGTCGCCGTCGACGTCCCAGCCCATCACGTCGAGCGTGTCCCTCCACAGGATGCTCTTCGACGCGACCAGCTCGAGCGGTGGATGCTCGGGACACGCGACGCCGGCGACATCACCCCCGACGACGAGCGCCGCGGCGGCCCCGTCGGCGAAGAGCGACGCGGCGATGAAGTTCCGCGTCGAGATATCGTTGCGCAGGAACGAGAGCGAGCACAACTCGGTGGCCACCATGACGACGCGCGCGCCCGGATGCGCCAGTGCCAGATCGCGGGCGCGCGACAACCCGGCCGCGCCGCCGGCACACCCCAGCCCCCACACCGGCGTGCGATGAATATCGGCGCGCAGGTCGAGCACGTTGGCCACGCGCGCCTCGATGCTGGGCGTCGCCACGCCCGTGGACGAGACGAAGACGATGTGGTCGACGTCCCCAATGGGGACGGCGGCACGGGCGAGGGTGCGTTGCACGGCCTCGGCCGTGAGACGCACGGCGTGCTCGATGTAGAGCCCGTTGCGTTCGCCGAATGTGTGATCGACGCCGTACCACTCGAGCGGCATGCACACGTGGCGCGTTTCGATTTCGGTGTGGTCGAAGACGTCGAGGAGCTGGGGGCGGGAGTCGACGAGGCCGGAGAACAGGCGGGTGGCGAAGCGCCGGACGTCGGCGCGGCGCACGACGTGCCCGGGCACGGCGGTGCCCAGCGCTGCCAGCCGCGGGAGCCGGATCATGGCACCACGACCCGTGTTCCGGTCATTCCTTTCCTGGCATCAAAATCTTTGTGGCAGAAGAAGTGGTACTCGCCGACCGTCTCGGGCGTGAACCGCGCGTTGTGCGCGACGAACAGAGCCAGGAGAAACGTGGAGCGCGGCGGTGAGTGTTTCAACGCACTTCGGATCCTTTCGACTTCAGCGCCGCGATCTCGTCCTTGAGCTCGCGCTGCATCTTCGAGAGACGGACAATGTAGGCGAACAGGGCGATCCAGACCACGCCATATCCCGCAAACAACCACGTCATGACCGGGCTCCTTCCACGCGTGCAATTTCCGCCTCTTCGCGGAACGCGTCCAGTTCCTGGCGCATGCGCTCGATGGCGACCCGCCGCCGGAACATTACAGTGAAAAGCAACAGGAACGTCGCCGAACAGACCCAGAGGGTGGTCGCCATCTTCGGGTCGAGCCCCGAGTCCTGGCCGCCCATCAGCACCGGCTGCGGGTGCTGGGTGCGCCACCAGCGGATGGCGAAGTACACCAGCGGGACGTCGACGAAGCCCACGATGCCGACGACGGCGGCGAGCACCGCGCGGCGGTCGGGCGACTCCACGTAGTGCCGCAGCATCAGGTAGCCCAGGTAGATGAGCCACATGACGAACGTCAGCGTCAGCCGCGAATCCCACGTCCACCAGATGCCCCACACCGGCTTGGCCCAGATGGGGCCGGTGATCAATACCAGCGTGGTGAACAGCACGCCCACTTCCGCCGCCGCCAGTGCGCGCGCGTCCCACTTGGGGTCGCGCGTGGCCAGGTAGCGGAAGCTGGCGATGAACACGATCAGGAAACCCACGAACGCGTTCCAGGCCAGCGGGACGTGGAAATAGAAGATCTTCTGGACGATGCCCATCTGGGCCTCGACGGGGGCGTAGAAGAAGATCAGGACCAGCGAGACCGCCATCCACATGAACAAGGCGGCCTCCAGGACCATCGGAGCTCTCGGACGCGATTCCATTCGAACTCACTCCTCAAGTGCGTATTCGAATACGAGCAGCGACGCCGTGACGATCACGACATCGTAGACTATCAGAAGTTTGAACCAGAACGAAGCGCTCCCCGGGTCGCCCAGGGCGAACGACGTCGTCTCCACCGCCGCGATCAGCGCCGGCACGCTGACGGGGATGAACAGGAGCGGCAGCATCAGCTCGCGCATGCGCGTATTGGCGGCCACGGCCGAGAACAGCGTGCCGGGGCCCGCGAACCCGATCGCGCCCAGGACGAACGACGCGGCCAGCCACCCCAGGCGGCCGACCTCCAGGGGGACGTCGAAGAAGATGACGAACGCCGGCAGTACGGCGATCTGGGTGGCCACGAGCACCGCCGCGTTGGCGAGGAACTTCCCCAGGTAGACGCCCGCCGGATCGATGGGGGCGAGTGCCAGCGCGCGACCCGCGCCGGATTCCTTCTCGAGCTGCGAGCTGCGGTTGAGCGCCAGCGTGCCGCTGAAGGCGAACGCCACCCAGAAGAACCCCGAGCCCAGCCGCCGCAGCTCCGGCGTGTTGCCGCCCAGGGCGAAGTTGAACACCACAAGCACGAGGATGGCGAACACGAGGGCCGCGCTCACCGCGTCGCGCGTGCGCAGCTCGATCTTGAGATCCTTCCAGAGAACGACGCCGGCGGTGCGAAGCATCGGGGTCTCCTAGTGCTCCCGGCCCGCGGGCGCGGCCGACTCGGTCGGCGCCCCGGCGAAGAGGACGTTCCAGTAGGCGCGGCGGAAGTCGGCGAGGTCGGTGCCCGCCGTCGGGCGGTCGTAGGTGACCGATCCGCGCTCGAGGATCACCGCGCGCGTCGCCACCGGGTAGGCGCGCTCGACGTCGTGCGTGCTCATGACGACAGTGCCGCCGTCGCGCGCGAAGTCGGCGAGCATCGTGGCCAGCGACTGGCTCGAGATCTCGTCGAGCCCGGTGAAGGGCTCGTCGAGCAAGAGCACGCGCGGCGCGTGGATCATGGCGCGCGCGATGGAGAGGCGCTGCTTCATCCCGCGGGACAACTCGCGCGTCACACTGGAGGCGCGATGGGCGAGGTCGACGCGCGCGAGCATGTCGCGTGCGCGCGCATCCGCGTTGTCCACGCCGTAGAGGCGGGCGAAGAAGCGCAGGTTGTCCTCGACGCTCAGGTCGTTGTACAGGCACGTGTCGTGGAGGACGAAGCCGACCGCGCGCCGCGTGGCGACGTCTGCGTGGCGCAGGTCCTGGTCGAAGATGCGGACGTGGCCTTCGTAGGAGCGGATCAGCGAACCCGCGATCTGGAGGAAGGTCGACTTGCCCGCGCCGTTGCGACCGAAAACCGTCACGCACTCGCCCGTCGTCACGGAAAGCCGGACCGAACGGAGCGCAGCGACGCGGCCGAAGCGCTTGGTGAGGCCTTCGCAGGCGAGCGCCGTGACCGACGTCATGGGCTCGGGGTGGTTTTGGCCGCCTGTGCGGAGGGTTGGGGTGCGGTGTCGGCGCGCCCGCCGTGGCCGCCGCCCTTCTTGCGCAACCGCATGGCGAGCGCGGCGAGCCTGGTTACGATCTCCTCACGCGCGGCGCGGTAGGCGTCGTTCGATATCGTATCGGCGGCGTGCAGGTCGTCGAGCCGCGCCAGGCGGCCGACGAGCAGGTCGTAGTGCGCCTGGAGCACCTTGCGGTCCGACAGCGGATCGCCGGCGTCGCGCACGGAGACGATGCCGAGGCCGAACAGAACCAGCAGCATCGCCGTCATCAGGAACAGCGTGAGGTCGTTGGTCCGGGCGGGAATCACCTCGACGTTCGCGTTGCCGGCGGGATTCCCGCTGGCGTCGATT
>CAZCQM010000156.1:0-7559 GCA_964500785.1 uncultured bacterium | reverse complement strand
CCTCTTCGTCGTGTTTTTCGTTGCGGCCTTCGTTCACGACGCACTCTATTACCTCGTGTATCTCTGGCCACAGGTCGGGAGCGCGCTCTACAGCACCGTGGTGACGGCGCTGCCCTCGGCGCTCTACACGGCGGTCGCGGGGATCGTCGCGCGGGGAGTGTTGGGATTGCTGGGTGCAAGGTTGGTGACGCCGCTTGGCAAAGCGAGACAGTAAGAGCCTCGGCGAGGGCCCGCATCGGCTGCAGACGCTGCTGATCGTCATCGGTCTCGGGTTCCTGGTCATCAGCATCCGCCTGTTCACCATGCAGGTGGTGAAGCACGACGAGTACGCCCAGTTCGCGCGCGACAACCAGCTCCAGCGCGAGCGCGTGCCCGCTCCACGCGGATACATCCGCGATCACAACGGGGACGTCATCGTCGACAACGCCCTTCAACTCGAGATCACCGCCAAGTGGCGCACCCGCGACGACATCGCCGATGTCGAGCGACGCCTGACCGCATATATTCCCGTCGATACGACCCGCGCCATGGCGCGTTTCGACGCCTGGCAGAAACGGTACGGGCATACGCCCTTTCCGGTGTTTCCGGATGCCGACAAGTTCGTCATATCGTTCGTACGGGAGAACTGGGACGTGTTTCCATCCCTGAGCGTCGAGACGCGGATGCGGCGGCGCTACCCGCCCCACGACGTCGCCGCGCACGTTCTGGGCTACGTCGGCGAGGTGACAACCGCCGACGTGGCGGGGTCGCCGCACGGGATCTACGAGCCGGGCGACTTCGTCGGCAAGGCCGGACTCGAGCGCGAGTACGAAGACGAGCTGAGGGGGCTGCCGGGCCAGCGCGCCATCGAAGTGACGGCCTCGGGGACGTCGCTGGGCGAGATTCCGAACCTGTCCATCCCGGCGGTACCCGGGCACGATCTCTACCTGACCCTCGATCTCCACATGCAGGATTATCTGGACTCGCTGGTGGCCACGCGACCCAATCCCACCGCGGCGGTCGTCCTCGACGTCGAGACCGGCGGCATCATCGCGGCGCTGAGCCGCCCCGCCTACGACCCCAATGAGTTCGCGCTGGGTGTTTCTCCGGCGTTGCTGAAGGACCTGTTCAGCGACGAGAGTAAGCCCCTGTTCAATCGCATCTCCCATGCCCGGTACCCCCCCGCTTCGACGTTCAAGATCATCGTGGCGTACGCGATACTCCACAATCACCTGATCGATCCGTCGCGAATCCTCGTGTACTGCGACGGCAGGCACCGGTTCGGCAACCGGATCTATCGCTGCTGGAAGCCCGAGGGGCACGGCGGGATGGATCTGTTCTCGGCCATCGTGTCGTCGTGCGACGTGTATTTCTACCGGGCGGCGGAGATGATGGACGTGGACATGCTCGCGGCGGCGGCGTCGGCGTTCGGCTTCGACGAAAAGACGGGCATCGATCTCCCCATCGAGGTGGCCGGCAACGTACCTACTCGCCGCTACTACGACACGCGGTACGGTAAGGGGCGCTGGACGCAGGGCTTGATGCTCAACAACGCCATCGGGCAGGGGGAGTATCTGGCGACGGTGCTCCACGTGGCCCGCATGTCCGCGGCGGTCGCCAACGGCGGATGGCTGGTGCAACCGCACTTCCTCGAACACGTCGAGGGCGAGCCGCCGCGCGGCTACCCGCGCCGCAGGATCGACGGGCTGAGCGGGCCGACGCTGTCGTTTCTCCAGCGGGCGATGACCAGCGTGGTCGAGTCTCCGACGGGGACGGCGCACTGGACGCGCATCCCGTGGCTCGAGGTGGCGGGGAAGACCGGGACGGCGCAGAATCCCCACGGTGAGGACCACTCGTGGTACACGGCCTACGCCCCCGCGGACCACCCGGAGATCGCGCTGGCCATCATCGTCGAGAACGCCGGACACGGCAGCGAAATCGCAGCCCCGATCGCGCGGGACTTCCTGAAAGAGTACTTCCGGCCCGGACGCCGCGGGGGCCGACCCGCCCTCACCTCGCTTCCCGAGGCGAGGCCCGTCGCGCCGCGGGCCCCGCGCGTGAGGTTGTCGGTCCCGGAGGCCGCGGCCGCGATTCACGCCGACACGGCCGCCCCGCTCGTACCCGACGTGATTGCACCCGTTTTGCCCGATACGTCGGCGGCGCGGGAGGACACGCCGTGAGACTTCGTCGCGATATCGACTGGGTGATCGCGATCTGCGCGGGCCTGCTGATGCTCGTGGGGTTGACCATCATCTACTCCGTGTCCCACTCGGTCGGGGAGGTGTCTCCCACCGCACTGAGCGGGTCTCATCTCTCGCGCCAGGCCATCTGGGAACTGGCCGGGCTGGTCGTCATGCTGCTCGCGTTCGCGATTCCGTTCCGGATCTTCGAGACGCTCGCTCCCGCGGTCTACGGTGCGTGCCTGCTCCTGCTGGTACTGGTCCTGCTGCTGCCCGCGCAGGGCGAAACGCAGCGGTGGTTCATCGTGGGGCCGATTTCCATCCAGCCGAGCGAATTCACCAAGGCGGCCGTCATCCTGATGTGGGCGCGTGTCCTCGCGGGGCACCGCGCCGATCCCAACAAGCTGCGAACGCTCGTTCCGGTGCTGTTCCTCTTTCTCGTGCCGTTCGTCCTGGTGCTCAAGCAGCCGGACCTGGGAACGGCGATGGTCTTCGTGGGAGTCCTGACCCCGGTCCTGTACTGGCGGGGCTTCCGTGGCCTCCACATTCTCTTCCTGCTTTCGCCGCTGGTCAGCAGTGTCCTGATCATCTACGGCGAGAACGTGACGCACAATCCGTGGCCGTTCGGCGTGTTCATCGTGGTGATCCTGGTGGTGGCCTACCTGCGCCGGGCCTTCCTCCTCGAGAGCGTGTCGCTGCTGGTGGCCAACCTCGGGATCGGGCTGTTCCTGCCCGTGCTCTGGAACCATCTCAAGCCCTACCAGCAGCTCCGGGTGACCAATTTCCTCGACCCCGATTCCGACAAGCTGGGCGCCGGATGGCAGGTGATCCAGTCCAAGATCGCGATCGGGTCCGGGGGGTTCGCCGGCAAGGGGTATCTGGAGGGGACACAGAAGGCCCTGGAATTCCTCCCGGCCAAGCACACCGATTTCATCTTCTCGGTCGTCGGCGAGGAGCTCGGCTTCGTCGGCGCGGTGGCGATCCTGTTCCTGTTCTCGGTCCTGATCGTGCGGACCCTGGTGGCGGCCCAGAAGATGAAAAGCGAGTTCGCCTCGACGCTGTGCGTCGGCATTGCGTCCTATTTCGCGTTTCAGGTGTTCGTCAATATCGGCATGACGACCGGCATGGCGCCCGTCGCCGGCATCCCGCTTCCGTTCATCAGCTACGGGGGCAGCTCGATGCTCGTGAGCTGCTTCCTCATCGGTCTGCTGCTGAATTGCACCGCACGATGGTCGGAGTACTGACAGACCCCATGACATGACGCCTCCGAGGCGTTATATTGGGCTCGCCGCGGGCCCCGGACGCGGTGAAGGAGAGAAGTTCCACACATGCACCCGATTCTGATTCACCTGGGAAAACTCCAGATACGCTCCTACGGCTTCATGCTCGCCGTGAGCTTCCTGCTCGGTATCTACCTGGCGGGCCGGCGGGCCAAACGCTTCGGCGTGGACCCCCAGAAGATCCTCGATCTCAGCGTCATCATCATTCTCGGCGCGGTGGTGGGATCCCGGCTGCTCTACGTCGTCTTCCACCTGGACCAGTATTCCAACCCGCTCGACATGTTTGCGCTCTGGCAGGGGGGAGCCACGTTCTACGGCGGGTTCCTTCTCGCCATGGCCGCGTCGTTCTGGTGGGTCCACCGGCACCGGTTGTCGTTTTTGACCGTCGCCGACATCGTCGCGCCCTCCATCGCCCTGGGACTGGTATTCACGCGCGTCGGCTGCCTGCTCAGCGGCTGCTGTTTCGGCAAACCGACCCACCAGGCGTGGGGACTCGTGTTCCCGCCGGATTCGCCTGCAGGCGCGGCGGCGGCCCTGATGGCCAGCCAGCGCGGCGTCGATCACGTGGCGCTTCACCCCACGCAGGCGTACGCATCGATCGCCGGGCTCGTCATCTTCGCGATCCTTATGCTGACCGAGCCGGCGCACCCGCGGCGCGGGGCGACGTTCGGGAAGCTGCTGGTCCTCTACGGCATCGGCCGGTTCACGATCGATTTCTTTCGCTACTACGAGGCCAACGCGCGCGTGCTGATGGGGCTGACGTTCAACCAGGTGATCAGCGTCGTGCTTGTCGTCATCGGGCTGTTTCTCATGCTGCGGCGGACGAGCGAGGCCGTGTCGCCGGCGTAGCGGAGGGGGCCGCGAAGGGTGGGGTGGTGGTGCTGCCGGATCCAATCGGCGCCTCGGTGCAGGCGCTGGCCGATTTCCTGATCGACGAACGGTGTCACGCGTGCGGGCGCGACGTGGAGGCCTGCGCGCATTTACGACTGCCCGACGAGGCCGCGGCGGCCGCACTCGCCCGTCCCCTGGAGGCGGTACGGGTGGGGCCGGTCGCCATTCGTACCCGACCGCTGTGCCGCGCGTGCGTGCGTGAGGTCCATCCCTGGACGGGTTCGGTCGCGGTGACGGCACCCACCCGCGCGGGCCGCGGGCGTTCCGGCGCGGGCGCGGATGTGCGCATCTTTCCCGCCTTCGAAGCGGACTCCCGCCTGCTCACGCTCATCCATCTGCTCAAGTTCGCACGCCGGCGGCGGGTCGCCGCCTGGCTGGCCGGCGCCATGGCGCTGGGGACGCCGCGGGACGCGCTCCGGCGCGACGTGGGGTCGCCGGTCTGCCTGGTGCCGGTCCCGATGGATCGCGCGTCGCGGCGACGTCGTGGATTCAACCAGGCGGAGTGCATCGCGACCGCGCTCGCGCGGCTGTGGACGGTGCCGGCCGTGGGCGACGCGCTGGTGAAGGTGCGGCGCACGGCGCCCCAGTCGTCGCTGGATCGGCAGCGGCGCGCGCGCAACCTGGCCGGTGCGATGGCGGCGGGCCGCGGTGCGCACCGCGTCCGCGGGCACACGGCCCTCCTGGTGGACGACCTCGTCACCACGGGCGCGACGGCTGCGGCGTGCGCCGGCGTCCTGCTGGAGGCGGGGGCGCGCGACGTGCGTGTGGTGTGCGCCGGATATCGCCCCTGACGCCCGCCGGCGGGTGTTTCCTCAATCTTGACAACGACTTCCGCCAGACGTTATCCTGTAGATACGGGCCGTCGAGAGCAGTTCTTCCACGACGGGTTTGCCAGTTCCGGCCGTTTTCACGTACGTTCATGATCCGACTCCGGGACGAGGAGGACGGGCGGTGGAAGACTCGGCCGCGCTCGATACACAAATGAACCGAAACATGCCGATAACCGCAGGGTACCAGAAGGTGCCCGACGTGGCTGCTCAAGGAGACTGACACCATGGCGATCAAGGTTGCGATCAATGGCTTCGGGAGAATCGGACGTCTCGTCTACCGACACGCTTACAACGATCCGGAACTGGAGATCGTGGCCGTCAACGATCTTACGAGCCCTCAGATCCTCGCGCACCTGCTCAAGTACGATTCGGTGCACGGGCGCTTTCCGGCCGCCGTTGCGGCCGCGGAAACGAGCATCAACGTGGGCGAGCGCTCACTGCAGGTGATCTCCGAGAGGGATCCCTCGCGTCTGCCGTGGAAGTCGCTCGGAATCGACGTGGTGGTGGAATCCACCGGGCTGTTCACGAAGCGGGACGACGCGGCCAGGCACCTGTCCGCCGGCGCCCGGCGCGTCCTGATCTCGGCGCCCGCGACCGATCCCGACATCATGGTGGTCCCGGGCGTGAACGATTCCACGTTCGATAGTGGGAAGCACGTCATCATCTCGACGGCGTCGTGTACGACGAACTGCCTGGCGCCGGTGGCCAAGGTCCTGCACGAGACATTCGGCATCAAGCGGGGGCTGATGACGACTATCCACGCCTACACCAACGACCAGCGCATCCTGGACCTGCCGCACAAGGATCTGCGACGGGCCCGCGCCGCGGCCGTTTCGATCATCCCCACGACGACCGGCGCGGCGCGCGCGGTCACCCGGGTGATGCCCGAACTGAAGGGCCGGCTGGATGGAATGGCGGTGCGCGTCCCCGTGTCCGACGGCTCTCTGGTCGACCTTACCTTCGAGACGGAGAAGCCGGCGTCGGTCGAAGCCATCAACAAGGCCATGCTCGAAGCATCGAAGGGCTCGTTGAAAGGCATCCTCGAATACACGGAGGATCCGATCGTGTCCGTCGACGTGATCGGCAATTCGCACTCGTCCGTGTTCGACGCGAAGTCGACGATGGCGATGGGCGACGGGTTCTTCAAGATACTCGCGTGGTATGACAACGAATTCGGTTATTCGCGCCGGATGGTGGACATGCTTCACATCATCGGGCGCTGACGGGTGAAGACGTGATGAAAAAGCTTTCTATACGTGACTGCGACGTGAAGGGAAAACGCGTGCTTGTGCGCGTGGATTTCAATGTGCCCCTGGACAGTGATCATTCGATCACCGACGACACCCGGATCCTGGAGTCGCTGCCGACCATCTGCGACATCCTCGATCGGGGAGGCCGCCTGGTGCTCATGAGTCACCTGGGACGGCCGCGCGGGCAGAGGGAGCCGGGGCTCAGCCTGGCGCCGGTGGCGCACCGGCTGGCGGAACTGGTCAAGAACCCGCTGCGCTTCGCGAACGACTGTGTCGGAGACGACGTGAAATCCAAGGTCGATGGGCTGCGTGACGGGGAAGTGCTTCTGCTCGAGAACCTCCGCTTCCACGCCGGGGAGGAGCAGAACGACTCCGCGTTCGCGCGCCAGCTCGCCAAACTGGGCGACGTCTACGTGAATGACGCCTTCGGAACGGCCCACCGCGCGCATGCCTCGACGGTCGGGGTGACGGAGTTCTTTTCCGTCCGGGCGGCCGGCCTCCTCGTGGAGAAGGAGCTGACGGCGCTCGGCGCCGCGCTCGACAACCCGGCCCGTCCGTTCGTGGCGGTCCTGGGGGGGGCGAAGATCTCGGGCAAGATCGACCTGATCAAGTCGCTGCTCGAGAAGGTGGACGTGCTGCTGGTGGGCGGCGGGATGATGTACACGTTCTTCCGCGCCTCCGGCCTGGAAACCGGGAAGAGCATCGTGGACGAGAAGCACCTCTCGCTGTGCAAACAGCTGCTGGGCCGGTCCCGCGCCGAGCGCTCGCGGCTGCTGCTTCCGGTGGACGCGATCGTCGCCGAGAGGATCGACGACGCCGTGCCGACGCGCGAGGTCTCCATCGCCGACATCCCCGAGGACTGGATCGGCGTCGACATCGGCCCCAAGACGGTCGACCTCTTCAAGACGCAGATCCTGAACGCGAAGACCGTATTCTGGAACGGCCCCATGGGTGTGTTCGAGAAACCGAGCTTCGCGGAGGGAACCAAGGCGATCGCCCGCGCGATGGCGGACGCAACCGACCGCGGCGCGACCACCATCGTGGGCGGCGGTGACAGCGTCGCCGCGATCAACCTGATGGGAATCGCGAACCGGTTCACCCACATTTCGACCGGTGGCGGCGCGTCGCTGGAGTTCATGGAGGGACGGT
>CAZCQM010000155.1:0-7674 GCA_964500785.1 uncultured bacterium | reverse complement strand
GCCAGCCTGTGACCGGTGGCAAGAGCCGATCGGTGCGGAGATGTGCCGCGCGCAGGGCTACACGACGCTGGGGATGATGAGCAATCCGTACCTCAAGCGTCCGTTCGGGTTGACCCAGGGGTTCGACCGCGTGGAAGAGTTCAACGCGGGACGCTTCAAGTTGAGTCTGTACCGCATCCTCGGCGCGCTCCGGGGAGGGAAGCCGCCGCGTTACGTGACCGGGTTGACGGCGTCCGCGACGGAGGTGACCGACGCCGCGCTGGCCTGGCTCAGCCGGGTCCCGAGGCAGGCCCCCTTCTTCTGCTACGTCCATTATATGGACGTGCATCACCCGTACGTTCCGCCGGCGGAGTACGACTCCATGTTCTGTTCCGACCCGCGCCTGGAGAAGATCGGCGCGTCCGAACTGTTCGCGAAAACGGTGACGCTGGTCAAGGAACGCCGTCCGAACCCGCTGGGCGAAGACGATCTGACGCGGCTCAGCGACCTCTACGATGGGTGCATTCGATATGTCGATACGCAGATCGGCCGCCTGTCGGACGCGGCACTCCGTGTCAACGACCGGCCGACCATCATCGTCGTGACGTCAGATCACGGGGACGAGTTCCAGCAGCACGAGCACCTGTATCACACCAACCTCGTGATCGAAGACCTGATTCGCGTGCCGCTCGTCATCTGGCGTTCGGATCGCACGGACACGCCCCGGCGCGTTCCGGATCTCATCCGCCACGTCGACGTGCTGCCCACGATCGCGGACTGGATCGGCGCGCCGGTTCCCGCCGCGGCGGTGGGCCGGAGTCTCTCGGTCTTCCTCGAGGGTGGGCAGGACAAGGCGCACCGCGCCAGCATCGCCGAGGGGGACTACTGTGCGGCGCTCGTCGAGCCCGGCTGGAAATTCATGCGCGTCGATACCACCGGCACCGACGCGCTATTCGATCTCGACGCGGACCCCGACGCGTATTCGGATGTCGCGTCCGCGCATCCCGACCGGTTCGGCCAGATGAAGACGTCGCTCGACGCCTACCAGCAGGCCGCACCCCAGGGCGGGCCCGGCGACAACGCCGTCCCCGCCGCAGCGATCCTGAAACAGCTCAAGGCGCTGGGATACGTGAACTAGCGCCTCGTCGCGATGTCCGACCGATACTCCGCCATCACCCTCGCACACGCGCGCGATCTGCCCCGGATTTTCGAGGTCTGGGAATCGTCGGTGCGTGCCACGCATCATTTCCTCGGTGAGGCGGATATCCAGTTCCTCATTCCTCTCGTCCGGCAGGCGCTCGCGCATTTCACCCCGATCCACTGTCTGCGCGATCCAGACGGGGAGGTCCACGCGTTCATGGGTGTCGCGGGAAGCAAGATCGAGATGCTCTTCGTCCACCCCGACCGTCGGGGTGCGGGCGCCGGGCGGACCCTGGTCGAATACGCCATCGATGAGTTCGAGGCGGACACAGTCGATGTGAACGAGCAGAATGAAGATGCGGTCGGTTTCTACGAGCACCTCGGCTTCCGGACCGTGGGACGCTCGCCGCTGGATTCGGCGGGACAGCCGTTTCCCATCTTGCACATGAAGCGGCCGGCGCTGGACGGGCCGCGCGGTGGCGCGTGACGTGGACAACAAGGGTGTAATCGCGTAGTCTCCCACTCCATACCCATGGACCTATCCTCCGGCACCAAACTCGGCCCCTACGAGATCGTCTCGCCCCTCGGCGCGGGCGGCATGGGCGAGGTCTATCGCGCAAAGGACACGCGCCTCGGCCGCGAAGTGGCGATCAAGGTGCTGCCGCAGCACCTCTCGGCCAACGCGGAAGTGCGCGCGCGCTTTGAACGCGAGGCCAAAACGGTTTCGTCGCTCAACCATCCCCATATCTGCACGCTCTTCGACGTGGGCCGCGAGGGCGATACCGACTACCTCGTGATGGAGCTGATCGAGGGCGAGACGCTGGCCACGCGTCTCGCAAAGGGTGCGCTCCCGCCGGGCGACGCGCTTCGGATTGGTATCGAAGTCGCCGACGCGCTCGACCGCGCACACCGGGCGGGCATCGTGCACCGCGACTTGAAACCCGGCAACATCATGCTAACGAAGTCGGGCGCGAAGCTCATGGACTTCGGGCTCGCACGCGTAAGCGGGCTCGCGGGCGCCGGGAGCGGGAGCGGCGTGACCGCCACCGCGCTCACGCAGTCGCCCACCGTCGGGCAGCCGCTGACCGCGGAAGGCACCATCGTCGGAACGTTCCAGTACATGTCGCCCGAGCAGCTCGAGGGCACGGAGGCGGACCCGCGCAGCGACATCTGGGCGCTCGGGTGCGTCCTCTACGAGATGGCAACGGGGAAGCGCGCGTTCGAGGGCAAGAGCCAGGCCTCGCTCATCGGGGCGATCATGAACTCGCAGCCCGCGCCCATCTCCCAGATCGCACCCATGAGTCCGCCGGCCCTGGACCGGCTGGTCCGGCAGTGCATCACGCGTGACCCCGACGAGCGCTGGCAGTCCGCGGGCGACGTACGCCGCGAGCTCGAGTGGATTGGTTCCAGCTCGTCGCCGAGTGCCGCCCCGGCGGCGCGCGCGCGCCGACGCGCCATGCCGTGGCGTCCGGTGATCTGGATCGCAGGCGTCGTGGTTGCGGGTATCGCCGCCGGGTACGTGGTCGGTTCGGGGAGCGCGCGGCACGACGACGTTCCCCTGGTGCGGTTCTCGTTGTCGGCGCCGGAGGGCACCACGCTGGCCTACCCCGCGGAGGCGGCGCTTTCCCCGGATGGAGCCGCGGTCGCATTCGTCGCGGCCGACAGCGCGGGCACGCAGCACCTCTACGTCCGCCCGCTCGCGAATCCGACGGCGCGGGAGATACCGGGAAGCGACGACGTGGACCTCCCGTTCTGGTCTCCGGACGGGCGCTACATCGCCTTCTTCTCGGGCGGAAAGCTGCGCAAGGCGGCCCTCGACGGGAGCGCTCCGGTGGTGTTGTGCGACGCGCCCGACACCCGCGGCGGCGCGTGGAGCCCCGCCGGCGTCATCGCGTTCGCGCCCAACAACCAGGGGCCGATCGCGCGTGTCTCGGCGAACGGCGGGGTCCCGGTGACGGTGACGACGCTGGCCGCCGGCGAGCGCGGGCACCGCTATCCGCAGTTTCTGCCCGACGGGAAGCACTTCCTGTACGTCGCCGTGGGCGCGGGCGACGAAGTGACCACCTACGCGGCTTCCATCGACGGCGGCGCGCCCGTCGAGATCTGTCGCGCGGGATCCGCGGGCCGCTGGGCCCCGCCCGGCTTCCTGGTCTACCTGGACTCCGGCGTGAATTCCGCCCAGCGGCGACTGCTCGCGCGCCGGTTCGATCCGAAGAGCCTGCGCGTGTCCGGCGACCCGTTGCTCGTGCTGGACGACGTGCAGGCGACCAATTTCGGGTACGCGAACGCCGTCGCCGACCCGCGCGGGACGCTGGTCGTTCAGCACTGGAGCCAGCCCCACGCGCGCGTCGAGTGGTGGGACATGCACGGAAAGCGCATCGCGACGGCGGCGAATGACCTCGACGCGGGAGGCGGAGGGACCGCGCTGAGCGCGGACGGCCGGAAGCTCGCCTACGGTGGCCGCAAGCCCCAGGATCTCTTCGTCCTCGACCTGGACACCGGCGTGTCGACGCGGCTCTCCTTCCAGAACCACCAGATAACGAGTCCGGTGTGGTCGCACGACGGGACGCGCATCGTGTTCTCGCGCCTGTCCGTTTCCGATGGCTGGCAGATCTACACCAAGGCGGCCGACGGGACCGGACCGGATTCGCTCCTCTTCCGCGGACCGGGACTCCTGAATTATCCCCAGGCGTGGTCTGGTGACGGCCGCTGGCTGGTTGCCCTGTGCGCCGACACCGACGGCAACTACGACCTGTGGAAGATTCCGATGGACGGCGGCGGGACGCCGGAACGGTATCAGAATACGCCCGCGCAGGAAGGGAGTGCGTCGTTTTCTCCCGACGGCAGGTGGCTCGTTTACGACGCGATCGAGAACGACACGCCGGGTCTCTTCGTGCAGTCCTTTCCAAGCCCCGGCGCGAAGTACCAGGTGGCGGTCAAGGAGCCGCTGGCTTCGATCTGGTCCGAGCGCGGCGACGCGTTGTGGGCGGTGAACACCAGCCTCGACCTCCTCTCCATCCAGGTGTCGACCGCGGGCGGATTCCGGCAGGGAGCGACGACGCGGCTCTTCAATATCGGACACGACACACGCCTGATCGGCATCGATTCCGTGAAGCAGCGTTTTCTGGCGATGTCTCAACTGCCGGAATCGTCTCCGTCGCGGCTCGAGGTCGTGCTCGGCTGGCCGAAACTGCTGGAAGAGGACAAGTAGGTCCCGTGAAACCCGTCTATCCGGCGTTGCCACCCGCACCGGTTGCGGTACAATTCTCCGAATGCAACTGACCCCCGGCACCAAGCTCGGTCCCTACGAGATCGTGGCGCCCCTCGGCGCGGGCGGCATGGGCGAGGTCTATCGCGCCAGGGATACCCGCCTCGATCGCGAGGTGGCGATCAAGGTGCTGCCCCAGCACCTGTCGGCGAACCCCGAGGTCCGCGCGCGCTTCGAGCGCGAGGCGAAGACGGTCTCGTCGCTCAATCATCCGCACATCTGCACGCTCTTCGACGTCGGTCGCGAAGGCGACACGGACTACCTCGTGATGGAGCTGATCGAAGGCGAGACGCTGGCGACACGGCTCGAAAAGGGCGCGCTGCCGACCGCGGAAACGCTGAGGATCGGTTCTCAGATCGCCGACGCGCTCGATCGCGCCCACCGCGCGGGCGTCGTCCACCGCGACCTCAAGCCCGGCAACATCATGCTCACGAAGAGTGGCGCCAAGCTCATGGACTTCGGTCTGGCGCGCGCCACCGGCATGGCCGGTCCCGCGAGCGGCAGCGGCGTGACGATGGAAGCGCTCACGCAGTCGCCGACCATCGCGCAGCCGCTGACCGCCGAGGGCACGATCGTCGGAACCTTCCAGTACATGTCGCCGGAGCAGCTGGAGGGGAAGGAAGCGGACGTGCGCAGCGATGTGTGGGCGCTGGGGTGTGTGCTCTACGAAATGGCGACGGGCAAGCGGGCCTTCGAGGGCAAGAGCCAGGCGTCGCTGATCGGATCGATCATGAACTCGGAGCCTGCCCCCATTTCGCAGGTCGTGCCCATGAGCCCGCCGGCGCTGGACCGGCTGGTGCGGGCGTGCCTGACCAAGTCGCCGGACGAGCGCGTGCAGACCGCGCACGACGTGAAGCTGCAGCTGCAGTGGATCGCGGAGGGCGGCTCGCAGGCGGGTGTCGCGGCACCGGTGGCGCGTCGGCGTCGCGTGCGCGAGCGCGCGGCATGGATCGTCGCCGCCTTCGCCATCGTTGCGGGCTCGGCGGGCGTCGCCTGGTTATGGCCGCGCGCCCACGCGCCGAAACCGGTCTACCGGTTCCGGACCGGGTCCATCCCGGGCATTGTCAACTACTCGTGGCCGCGGGTCTCGCCCGACGGCCGTTACCTGGTCGTCCAGGCGCAGGACTCGACGGGAAAGACGACGGCGTGGCTGCGTCCCATGGACCAGACGCTCGCGCGGCCCATTCTCGGCAGCGACGGGTTGAGGCGAGCCTACTGGTCGCCGGACAACCGGGAGATCGTGTTCGTCGCAAATGAAAAGATCCAGCGTCTCGCCATCACCGGCGGCACCCCCACCGTGGTGTGCCAGGCGCGTGGCTCCGATCTCAGCTGGGGGGCGGGCGGTTTCATCCTGATGGATGGACGCTTCACCGACTCGCTGATGGTGGTGCCCGCGCGCGGCGGCGAGCTGCGTCCGGCAACGCGCATCTACCGCGAAGACGGGGAGATCGGCTGTGGATGGCCCTGCTTCCTCCCCGACGGCGAGCATTTTCTCTTCATCGGCAATCACTCCGGGAGCAGTGTGGGGGGCGATATCCGGCTCGGCCGTCTGGGATCCCTCGACTCCAGGCTCATCGGCAAGTCCGACGGGCGCGTGGAGTACGCACCGGGGGGGTGGGTGCTGTATCTCAAGGGTGCCACGCTGCTGGCGCAGAAGCTCGACCTCGGCCACGAAGCGCTCACGGGAGAGCCGCTCACGATTGCCGAGAACATCCGCATTGGAGATTCGGCGGGAGACTTTTCGATCTCGATGGCCGGCGTCCTGGCGTACGGGCGGGGCGACAAGATGGCGGTGCAGACCCTGGTCGAGACCGACCGCACCGGACGGCAGGTGGGGCCCGCGATCACACGGGGCCTGCTGACCAATCCCGTGCTCGCTCCCGACGGAAGCCGCCTGCTCCTCCAGAAGCAGGACGCGCAGACTTCCAGCGCTCAGATCGTCGTCCGCGACCTGAAGCGCGGGACCGAGACCAAGCTCACGCTCACCGGCGACGCGGTCATGCCGGTCTGGTCGCCGGACGGCCGCCGCTTCGCCTGCGTGTCGGCCGATCCCGAGAGCGGCACGTCCTTGCTCGTCGCCTCATCGGACGGCCTGGGCGCACGCGAGGAGATCGCGGTGCCCGGCGGCGGATGGATGCTGACCCAGTGGTCACCCGCGCTCGACCGCCTGATCGTGACGCCACCGGACTACGCTGGGACGTACGAAGCGGATCCGGACAGCACGGAGAGGGCGCCGCGCGTCATGCCGGGTCTCGACCATCCGATGGCACAAGGCACAGTCTCACCCGACGGGCGCTGGGCCGCCTATGCCACCAACGCAGGCGGCGGGGCCCCGCAGGTGTACGTGCAGAGCCTGACCGGAACGCCGGGGCGCTGGCAGATTTCCGCGGACTACGGCATGCACCCGCACTGGTTCAAGGGTGGAAGCGAGATCATCTACGAGGGACAGAGCGACCTCATGGCCGTGAGCATCGACACGCGCAACGGCTTCCATCCGGGAACGCCGCGCCCGCTCTTTGCGCTTCCGGGTGCACACCAGGTCCGGGAGCAGTACTGGACGGGCAGCCCGGACGGCGAACGGTTTTTCATTCTGCAGGCACCCCGGACTGCCGCGACCGGGGTCATCGAGGTCGTGACCGATTTTGCCTCTCTCGTCAACCGCCGGTAGCCGCGCCCGATGAATCTCACTCCCGGCACCAAACTCGGCCCCTACGAAATCGTCTCGCCCCTCGGCGCGGGCGGCATGGGCGAGGTGTACCGTGCGAAGGACACCCGACTCGGTCGCGAGGTGGCGATCAAGGTGCTGCCGCAGCACCTCTCGTCGAACCCCGAGGTGCGCGCGCGCTTCGAGCGCGAGGCGAAGACGGTCTCGTCGCTCAACCACCCGAACATCTGCACGCTCTTCGACGTCGGCCGCGAAGGCGACACGGACTTCCTGGTGATGGAGCTCGTCGAGGGCGAGACGCTGGCCACGCGGCTCGCGAAGGGCGCGCTCCCGACCGACCAGGTGCTCGCGATCGGCGAACAGGTGGCCGACGCGCTCTCCCGCGCGCACCGGGCGGGGATCGTCCACCGCGACTTGAAGCCCGGCAACATCATGCTCACGAAGTCGGGTGCGAAGCTGATGGACTTCGGTCTGGCGCGCGCGGCGGGACTGGCGCCGACGCCGGGGAGCGGGGCGTCGATCGAGGCGCTGACACAGTCGCCGACGGTGGCGCAGCCGCTGACGGCGGAGGGCACGATCGTGGGGACGTTCCAGTACATGTCGCCCGAGCAGCTGGAGGGGA
>CAZCQM010000154.1:3645-7745 GCA_964500785.1 uncultured bacterium | reverse complement strand
TTTCGTTCCGGGCCGCCGGAGACGCTGCGGCCGCCGGTGGCCGAACGATCCCGCGGGGCGTCCGGACGCGCCCGCAGGCCAAATCGCTGGACGCCTCCTCGGCCCCGCCGCTATGATCGCCACGACCGACAGCACCCCCGAGCATCCGATGCCGACCCAGCCGAAACCCCGGACCCCTGCGTCGCGCGTCAGGGAGATTGCATTTTTCCTTCTCCTGTGCGCGAGCGGCTTCGTCTTTTTCGCCCTGGTCCGGAACAACTCCTTCTGGCACGGGGACGACTGGAACTACCTGATCCAGGCCGTCAAGACCGAGAGCGACTGGCGGGAGCTCTTCTCCACCCGCCTCCACCAGACCTTCCAGCCCATCCCGAACCTGGTGTTCCTCCTCGAGTTCGTGGCCTTCAAGCTGGACGCCCGCTACTACTACATGTTCAACATCGTCGTCCACTCGGTGAACGCGTTCCTGGTCTACTTCCTGGTCCGAACCCTTCTCAAGGACCGGGCCATCGCGGTCGTGTCGGGGCTGCTCTTCGAATTCGCGGTGGGGAACTACGGGAAGTCGGTGATGACGGTGTCCGGAATCAGCGACCTCGTCATCACCACCCTGACGCTGTTCACGATGATCTTCTACGTCAAGAACGAGCTCGAGGAACGCGGGAGCATATGGCGGCGCAACTTCGTTTTCTGCCTCCTGTTTTTCACCGCCAGCCTGCTCTCGAAGACCACATCGTTCAGCCTCCTCGGTCTCATGCTCGCCTTCAACATGTTCTTCCGCGAACAGACCGGACGCAAGTTGTTCGACCGGAACTTCGTCGTGTTCGCGAGCTTCGCGCTCGTCGTGCTGGCCGTGAAGCTGGCGTTCCAGCACGAAATCCCCGGGGCGTCGGCGCTCGCGCTGAACATCTGGTCGATTCTGCGGAACTTCGCCGCCTATCTCGTACGAATGATATTCCCCATCCATTCGTCGGTGCTGGTCCAGGATGCCGGTCCGCTGGTGCGGTTCATCTACGACTTCGCGACGGCGATTCGCATGATAATCCTCCTGTGCATCGTGTCCTACTCGGTGTTCGGATTCATCTTCGGCAACCGCGTGATTCGCTTCTTCATCGCGTGGACCTACATCTCGGTGGCGCCGTTCTGTTTCTTCCGCTTTCCCTCCGACTGGTTGGACATCCGCTTCCTCTACCTGGTGTCGGTCGGACTCGACATGGTCCTCGCGTCGGGAACCGTTCTCGCCGCGCAGCTGCTCTACCAGCGTCGGTGGCGGAAGTTCCTCCCCTACCTGGTCCCGGCCGCCTTCGTGGGGCTGTCGTATTTCGTGCTCGTGCAACTGGACTATAATTATGAAATGAAGGCGAAGTCGTCGCGCCTGGACAGTGTCAAAGCGGAGTTCTACGAGTTGTACGCGCACCATACCGCGACGGACGAAACGACGCCCGGGGAACGGAACTGACGTGCGCGCCGTTCGTGTGTTCCTGCTGGCACTCGCGTTCTCGTGCGTCCTCTCCCCGGCCGCCCATGCCGACGACGCGGCGCTCGAAGGCGCGTGGGCCGGGGTGATCGAGGCCGGCGGCGCTCAACTCCACCTGATCCTGCACCTGACGCGCGGCGACGACGGCGCGTGGCGCGCCACGATGGACAGCATCGACCAGGGCGCGAGGGGCATCGCCGCGACATCGGTGACCGTCGACAGCACATCGCTCCGTTTCGAGATCGCGACCATCGGCGGTTCGTACACAGGGACGTTCGACGCCGGCCACACCACCATCACCGGAACCTGGTCGCAGAGCGGCGTGTCACTGCCGCTGAACCTCCGTCACACCGACACGCCCGAGGAAGCGATGCCCGCGCGGCCGCAGACGCCGAAGCCGCCGTTCCCGTACACCGACACCGACGTGACGTTTCCGAGCCGCGCCGACGGAATCACCATCGCCGGCACGTTGTCGATCCCCGACGGCAACGGCCCGCACCCCGCCGTGCTCCTCATCACGGGGTCGGGTCCGCAGGATCGCGACGAGACCGTCATGGGGCACAAGCCGTTCCTCATCCTCGCCGACTACCTGGCGCGCCGCGGCATCGCCGTGCTGCGTTGCGACGACCGCGGCGTGGGCGAATCGACCGGCGATTTCGCCACCGGGACCATCGAGGATTTCGCCCAGGACGCCCGCGGTGCGGTCGACTTTCTGAAGCACCGGGAGGGGATCGACGCGCAACGAATCGGACTCATCGGGCACAGCGAGGGTGGGATGGTCGCCCCGCTGGTGGCGGCACAGGACGACCCCGGCGTCGCCTTCATCGTGCTGATGGCGGGCGTGGGCATTCCCATGCAAGACGTGATGACCGACCAGGCGCGCCGCCTGCTCGAGGCGAACGGCGCGAGCCCCGACTTCATCGAGCGCAACGCGCGCGTGCAGCAGCAGATGTTCGATATCGTCCGCAGCGAGCCCGACCGCGAGGCCGCCGAGGCGAAGCTCCGCGACGCGGTGCAGGTGATGTTCGAGGGCCTGGATGACAATCAGAAGCGGGCCATGGAAGCCGCCGCCGAGAGCAGCATCCAGCTCGTCAACTCGCCGTGGTTCCGCTTCCTGCTCCACTACGACCCGGCCGCGACGCTGCGCCAGGTGCACGTGCCCGTGCTCGCGCTCGACGGCAGCCTCGATCTCCAGGTGTCCGCGAAACAGAATCTCCCCGCCATCGAGAAGGCGCTGCACGAAGGCGGCAACACCGACGTCACCACGATCACGCTTCCCAATCTCAACCACCTCTTCCAGACCGCTACCACCGGCTCGCCCAGCGAGTACAGCCGCATCGAAGAGACGATGGCCCCGGTGGCGCTCAAGACGATTTCGGACTGGATTCTCGCCCACACGGGCAAGACGAAGACGCGCTAGATCAGGTAGCGGACCTGGACGCCGGCGATCGATTCCAGCCGGTTCATCTGCTTGCTCTCGATGGTGCCGATGAGCACGCACAGGTCGTTGAGGTAGGCGTTGCGCGCGTCGTGGAGCAGCCGGCGCACGCGCGAGATGGTCTTGCCGTCGCCCGCGGGAAGTGTCACTTCCACGCGGACGTTCTCTCCATAGAAGAAGTGCTCGATGCGCTCGCGGAGCGCGTCGATCCCGGTGCCCTCGGCGGCCGAGATGAACACCGCGTTCGGGAAGCGCTGCCTGAGCCCATCGAGAAACTCGGGCAGCAGGCGGTCGATCTTGTTGAAGACGTAGAGCGTCTCCACACCGGGGTTGTCGATCGAGTTCACCGTGGTATCGGCCACCGCCATCTGGTCCTCCCAGGCGCGGTGTGAGACGTCGACGACGTGCAGGTAGAGCTCGGCCTGCGCCGTGTCGCCGAGGGTGGCCTTGAAGCTCGTCTTCAGGTGGTCGGGGAGCTTGCGGATGAATCCCACCGTGTCGATCAGGAGCACGTCGTGCTCGGGGGCGTGCCCGTTGCCGTTTCCGTTTCCCCCGTTGCCGTTGTTTCCATTCAGGCGGCGCGTGGTCGTGTCGAGGGTGGCGAAGAGCTGGTCGCGCACGAGGACGTCGGCGCCGGTCAGCCGCCGCATCACCGTCGACTTGCCCGCGTTGGTGTAGCCGATGAGCGCCACCACGTGGCGCCCCGACCGGCCGCGACGCAGCGTCTCGCGGCGCTGGTCGATCTTCTTGAGCTGGCGCTTGAGGTTCGAGATGCGCTGGTAGATCTTCCGGCGGTCGACTTCGAGCTGCGTCTCACCGGGGCCGCGCGTGCCGATGCCGCCCGCCTGGCGCTCGAGGTGCTGCCAGAAGTGCTTCAGCCGCGGCAGCGAGTACTCGAGCTGGGCGAGCTCCACCTGGATCTTGGACTGCGTCGACTTGGCGTGGCGCGCGAAGATGTCGAGGATCAGCTCGGTGCGGTCGATGACGCGCACGTTCAAGAGCTTCTCGAGGTTTTTCGCCTGGGCCGGGGAGAGGTCGTCGTCGAAGACGACCAGGTTGACCGCCCAGGCTTCGCAGATGTCCTTGAGCTCGCGGGCTTTCCCGTCCCCGATGTAGGTGGTGGCGTCGATGCGGTCCCGGCCCTGGACGGTGCGGCAGTATGCCGGTTTTTCGACCGCCGAGGAAAGCAAC
>CAZCQM010000154.1:0-3635 GCA_964500785.1 uncultured bacterium | reverse complement strand
CTGGACGGTGCGGCCGATCACCTCGGCGCCAGCGGTCACCGCAAGCTGTTCGAGTTCATCGAGATGCTCGTGCGTGGAGGCGATGGAGCCTCCCCTGAGGCTCACACCGACGAGGTAGGCCCTCTCGACGCGCGCGCGAGTGATAAGTTCAAACGCACGCTTCACTTAGGAAGGCTTCCTCCTGTATGACGCGGCAATCTGGTATCGATGGCAGTCCTTTCGGGGGCCCAGGACTCCGGGGCCCGACCAGTGGAATTATAGCAAAAAGCGCACCCCCCGCAAGGGCGCGGGGGTGGAACGTGGGTCAGAGCGAGCTTACCGGAGCTGGACCAGGCGCTTGGTGACCGAGCGTTTGCCGATCTGGAGCTTCACGTAGTAGACGCCGCTCGCCACCAGGTCGCCCGTGTCGGTCTGCGCACTCCAGCCCGTGCGGTAGTGCCCGGGGGCGTGCGTGGACTCGACCAGCGTGGCCACCAGCCGTCCCGTCACGTTGTAGACCTTCACACTCGTCGGCACCGCCGCCCCCGAGAGCGTGTGCTCCACGCCGTCCTCGTCGACGACCTCGCTCGGGACCTCGTAGTCGATGGTAATCGCATCGCGGAAGGGGTTCGGAGATCCACCGAGGAAGCGTTCGTCGATCCGCCCCGGCGTGAACCAGAACGCGTCGATGCCCGGGGTGCCGCTGGTGGCGGGTGCGGTCTGCTCGAAGTCCGTGGGTCCGAAGCCGTCGTCGGTGCGCGCCGTCATCGAGACCGGCGGAGGAATCATGCGCACGGCGCCGTCGCCGAGGAGCGTGCGCTGCGCAGCCTGGATGGCGCGCGTCGCGCGGGTGGGATCGTCGGGCAGGGCGACCAGCGCCACGTAGAACGTCGTGGCCGCACCGGGGGCGAGGTCCACGGCATGCGGCATGAGTGCGAGCACGCGCGTCCCGTCGTCGTGCACGCTCCACTCGGAGCCCTCCAGGCCCGTGCGCCGCGTGAAGGCGAGCAGCGCCAGTCCGGCGTCGCGGCCGTCGATGACCACCTGCGCGCCCGTGAGCGTTCCGGCAGTGCGCGCGGTGACGCGCGCCAGCACGCGCCCCGCGTCGAGACCCTCGCCCGGGGTCACCGACACGCCGGCGCGGATGCCGCGGAGCGGCGTGTCCCCGGTGTTGCGAATCGTGATCGTCGACGCCACCATGCCGTCGATGTTGGCCAGCGTCCACGCGTAGGTTTCCTGGCGGATCGCGATGGGTGCGCCCGCGGCGGGGCCGTAGACGGCGACCGCCATCTCGTCGCCGATGGCGGCGAAATCCTCGTCGATGCGGCCGTCGCCGTCGTTGTCGACGCCGTCCAGCGGATCTTCGTCGACGCGGCCGTCGCCGTCGTCGTCGGGGCGGAGCGACGGATAGCGCGCGCCGCCGGTCACGCCTTCGGATACCGGCGGGATGCCGCCATGGGGCAGCAGCGACTTCATCCCTCCCTGCGCGGGGCTCGCCAGTGTCCGCGACACGCCCTCGTCGTCTTCGGCCGTGACGACCACGCCGCCGGCACCGAGCAGCGGCGCCTGCCCGCGCAGTCCGAACGACGTCCACGCGCCGCCGGGCGCCATGGTGAAGACCGCGCGGCCGGGCCCGACCTCGATCGACGCCTCTTCTGCCGCGTGGGCGTCTTCCGCTGCCGCCGGCCGCGGAGAATCACCCAGCGCACCTGAAATGACGAACGGCGCCATGAGCGCCGCGACTCGAAGAAACCGCATAATCCCTCGTTACTCCATCACATCGATAAGAAGAAGCTCAAACTCTCCAGCGCGACCGCCAGGTTGACGTTGCGCAGCGACACCCCTTCTGGAACGGTGAGCTGTGTGGGCGCAAAATTCAAGATGCCTTTTATCCCCGCCCGGATGACAAGCGCCGCGATGTCGTGGGCGGCTTCGGGAGGGGTCGCAATCACGGCGATCTGGACGGGATCCCGCCGCAGCACGTCTTCGGCGCTGCTCTGGTTCTCGATCTCGACCTCCAGCCACCGCGTGCCCACCTTGTCGGGATTGATGTCGAAGACGTGCTTGAAGAAGAAGCCGTCCTCCCGGAACCCCTGGTGGTAGAAGAGCGCGTGCCCCAGCGATCCCGCCCCGAACAACGCCATGGTCCATTGCGTGGTAAGGCCGAGGATCTGCATGATCGCTCCCTTCAGCTCGGTCACGCTGTAGCCGAGCCCGCGCGTGCCGAAGTTGCCGAAGTAGGAAAGGTCCTTGCGGACCTGGGCGCTCGTGATCCCGCCGAGCTCGGCGAGCCGCTGCGATGAAACGGTCGGCACGCCGCGTTTCTCCAGATCGATGAGGATCCGGTAATAATTCGAAAGGCGGCGGACGGTGAACTCGGAGATCTTCTCCATCTTGAGCCGCATGTTACGACTCGTCCTCTTCCACGGCCAGGTGTGCGACGTCGACGACCCGATCGCCCGGCTCCAGGTTGATGAGCCGGACGCCCTGCGTGTTGCGGCCGATGACGGAGACGCCCGATATCGGGCACCGGATGACGATGCCGTCCTTGGTGATGAGCATCATCTGATCTCCGTCCTTCACTTCCTGAATCGTGACCACCTTGCCGTTGCGCTCGGTGGTCTTGATGTTGATGACGCCGATGCCGCCGCGGCCCTTGACCGGGTACTCCTCCAGCGGCGAGCGCTTGCCGTAACCGTTCTCGGTGACGGTGAGCAGCGTGGCGCCCTGTTCGACGACCACCATGCCGACGACCTCGTCGTCGCCGCGGATCGTGGTTCCCTTGACTCCGGTCGCCGCGCGGCCCATCGCGCGCACGTCGCCTTCGTGGAAGCGGATCGAGCGCCCGTTGCGCTTGGCCAGCACGACGTCCTGGTCGCCGTTGGTGATGGCGGCCGCGATGAGCGTGTCGCCGTCGCGCAGATTGACGGCGATGATGCCGCCGCGCCGCGGGCGCCCGTACTCGCTCAAGTTGGTCTTCTTCACCACGCCCTTGCGGGTGGCGAGGAGCAGGAAGCGGTCGTTGCGGAACTCGGACACCGGCACGCGCCCGGTGACGCGCTCGCCCTGTTGCAGACCCAGCAGGTTGACGATCGCCTTGCCGCGCGCGGCGCGCCCGGCTTCCGGAATCTCGTGCACCTTGACCCAGTGGCACCGGCCCCGGTCGGTGAAGAACAGGATGTAGCTGTGCGTCGAGGCGATGAAGATGTTGTCGACGAAATCCTCGTCGCGCATCTTGATGCCCGTCACGCCGCGCCCGCCGCGCTTCTGCTGGCGGTACGCGTCGAGCGCCAGGCGCTTGATGTAGCCCGCGTGGCTGATCGTGATCACCATGTCTTCTTCGGCGATCAGGTCTTCCACGTTGAAGTCCACTGGTCCCGAATCGACGATCTCGGTCTTGCGCTCGTCGCCGTACTTCTCTTTGATCGTGACGATCTCGTCCTTGATGATCCCGAGCACCCGGGCGCGGTCGGCCAGGATCGCCTTCAGCTCGGCGATGAGCTTGAGGATCTCCTGGTACTCGTCCTCGATCTTCTGGCGCTCGAGCCCGGTCAGGCGCTGCAGGCGCATGTCGAGGATGGCCTTCGCCTGGATCTCGCTCAGGCCGAAGCGCGTCATCAGGCCGCCCCGCGCGGTTTCCACGTCTTTGGAGGCCC
>CAZCQM010000153.1:0-7761 GCA_964500785.1 uncultured bacterium | reverse complement strand
TCGATGGCGACCAGGAGGCCGTAGGCGCCGGCCACCCCGATGGCGGGGGCGCCGCGCACGCGCAACGCGCGGATCGCTTCGCACACGCCGTCGACGGTGCCGATCTCGAGGATCCTGTACCGCGCCGGGAGCAGCGTCTGATCGATGATACGCAGCCTCCCGCGCGCGAAGCGTGCCGTCGGCAACGCCGGAAAGTCGGTCACCTCACACCCTCCTCAGCATGTCGAGCAGAAGCGACACCGGCAGACCGACGACGTTGAAGAAGCACCCGTCGATGGACCGGATCAGGCCGGCGCCGACACCCTGCGCCGCGTACGACCCGGCCTTGTCGCGCCCTTCGCCGGTGGACACGTAGCGCGCGATCTCGTCGTCGTCGAGGTCGCGGAAGGTGACGCGCGTCGTCTCGCTCTCCACCCGGTGCACGCCTCGCGCGTCGCAGCGCACGGCGACACCGGTTACCACGTGGTGCGTGCGGCCCCGGAGCCGGTGCAGGAACGCGCGCGCTTCGTCATCGTCGGCCGGTTTGTTCAGCATCTCGCCGTCTACGATCACGACGGTGTCGGCCGCGATCACGACCGCCTCGGGCCGTGACGCGGCGACGTGGGCGCACTTGTGGTCGGCGCGGATCGCGGGGACTTCGTGCGGGTCGTCGTGCGCGCCGGCTTCTTCGACGTGCTCGGGCGCGGGCACCACTTCGAATTCAAAGCCCAGCCCGCGCATGATGTCGATACGACGCGGCGATCGCGAGGCGAGCACGAGAAGGCGCTGGCGATCAGGCGGCACGAAGGGATTCACGGCGATTCATCCCTGTCGATCACCAGCGTCACCGGTCCGTCGTTCACCAGCGCCACCTGCATCTTCGCCTGGAACTCGCCGGTGGCGACGCGGCCAGGAAGCAAGTCGCGGAGCGCGCCCACGAAGCCCTCGTAGCGCGCGCGGGCGTCGTCGGGCGCCGCACTCTCGTCGAAGCTCGGCCGCGCGCCCTTGCGCACGTCTCCGTAGAGCGTGAACTGCGACACGACGAGGACGTCGCCGTCGACCGCATCGAGCGAGAGCGACATCCGCCCCGTCTCGTCTTCGAACACGCGCAGCGATGCGATCTTGCGCGCCATCCACGCCGCACTCGCGTCGGTATCCCCGCGCCGGAATCCCGCCAGGACGAGGAAGCCGAGCCCGATGCGGGCGACCTCGCGGTCGTCGACCGCGACACTCGCACTCGCCACGCGCTGAACGACCGCCCGCATGTCAGGCGCCGCTCTCGCGCAGGTCGACGAGGCGGAGGTCGGGGTACACAGTGCCGAGGTAGGAGCTCCTGCGGATGGTGACGGCGAGGTCGAGCGCGCGCCCGTGGAGGTCCTCGGCGGTCTGCGGCCGGTCCCATCCGAACGCGATGGCCGATCCGCGCGCGCCTTCGCCGTCGAAGAAGAAGAGCTTCATGTGGCCGTCACCGACGATGCTGGTCTCGCGCGCAACCTGGACGTCGCGAAGCATCCACACCGGTTCGGCGTTGCCCGCCCCGAAGGGCTCGCAGCGCGCGATGAAATCGACGAGGTCGAGCGTGCACTCGGACAGGCGCACATCGGTATCGATGCGCAGCGGCAGTCCGCGCTCCGGGCCGACGGCGCCGCGCAGCCGATCGGAGAAATCCGTCGCGAAGCGCTCGAGCTGTGCGGGTTCCATGGTGAGGCCCACCGCGCCCGCGTGCCCGCCGTAGCGGACGAAGCGATCGTGGAAGTGATCGAGCTGCTCCTTGAGATTCACGCCGGGAACGCTGCGCCCGGATCCTTTGAGCAGACCGTGGGACGGACTCATGAGGATCGCCGGGCGCCCGAACTGCTCCACCAGGCGCGCCGCGGCGATGCCGAGCACGCCCTCGTCCCAGGCGTCGCTGGCGAGGACGAAGCCGCCCCGCGCGTCGCGGTCGGCCATGTCGTTGATCGCGGCCAGCGCTTCGTCCTGCACGCGCCGCGTCAACTCGCGGCGCCGTTCGTTCTCGGCTTCCAGGATCGACGCCAGCTGAAACGCGCGGTCCTTTGCGTCGGCGCACAGGATTTCGAGCGACGGTTTCGCGCGCGACACGCGTCCGGGGGCGTTGAGACGCGGCGCGAACGCGAAGGCGATGTGCCGCGCGGTGATCTCGCTGCCGGTGAGCCGCGCGAAGTTCCGGATCGCCTCCAGCCCCGCGCGCGCCCCGCGGTTGATCCGCGTCAGCCCTGCGCTCACCAGGTAGCGATTCTCCCCCACCAGCGGCGCCACGTCGGCGACGGTCGCGATCGCGACCAGGTCGAGGAGCGAATCGGGCTCGCAGCGGCCGGCCACACCGGACGCGTGGAGCGCCTGCACGAGCTTGAAGGCGACGCCCGTGCCGCAGAGATCGGAAAACGGATACGTCTCGCCCGGGCGCGCGGGGTTCAAGAGGATGCCGGCGACGTTGCCGTCGACGGGCATCTGGTGGTGGTCGCACACGATCACGGGGATGCCCGCCGCCTCCAGCCGGTGCAGGCGCTCGGCGTCCGAGGTGCCGCAATCGACGGCGATGAACAGACCGACTTTCTGGTCGAGCGCCCAGTCCACCGCGCGGTCCGCCACGCCGTAGCCGTCGCGGCGCCGGTCGGGGACGAAGCGCAAGACGTTGCCGAACACGCCGCCCAGATAATGGAACAGGAGTGCCGTGCCGCAGATACCGTCGGCGTCGTAGTCGCCGTGGATCAAGACCGTGCGCTCGTCGCGCGCGGCGGCCTGGATCAACGCCACCGCCTCGCGCATCCTACTGAAGAGGAAGGGATCGTGCCCGTGGCCGGCGACCGGGTTCAGGAACTCGCGCGCCTGGTCGACGTCGGCGAGCGACCGCGCGGCCAGCAGGCGCGCACCCGCGGGCGGGATGTTCAGCGCGCGCTCCACCTCCGCCGCCGCCACCCCGTCGACCCCGTCGTTTGCCAGCCAGCGGTATTTGTTCATCATGAAGAAGTGGATCCGAGTCGGGACGTAAGCCGAGTTCTGTTCTCCCGAAGGAGGACGATCATTTGTCTGGGATGCCCGTTACCGGACACCTCGAGCGACCAACCCGAGAGTCATAACGAGGCGGAGCGCCTCTGCCCTCCTATTTGGTCTTGCACCGGGTGGGGTTTACCATGACGGCCGCCGTTACCGGAAGCCCGGTGAGCTCTTACCTCACCTTTTCACCCTTGCCGTCCCGGTTTGCACCGGTCTTGGGCGGTGTGTTTTCTGTGGCACTTTCCCTGGAATCGCTTCCGCCGGGGGTTACCCGGCACCCTGCTCCGCGGTGCTCGGACTTTCCTCGAACGGCCAACGGCCGCCCGCGATCATCTCGCCCGCTCGGACCCGTGGGCATTATAGGAAGGAGACGCGGACCAGCGCAACCACGCTTCGTGGCCCCTGTCCGCGGCGCACGCCAGCAAGGCCAGCCGGGTCCGAGATCAACGCTTACGCGTCGATTCTCTCCAAATACCGGACACTCGGCGGCCCGGCAAGCATTCCACCGATCTTATCCAACACTCCGGTCTCTCTGCGCCAGCCCAGGTACCTCTCATGATGCGAACGCGAGTCCCAGCGCTCAACCAGAACTATTTTGTCCCCATCCTCCGTATCAAAGTACAACTCTATTCCCTGACAACCCTCATATGTACGAGTATCTGGAAGTATCTCTGCCATGTATGATTTCATGTTAGAGACCTCTTCGGACTTGACGGGCGCTTCAAACAAGACCATTACGCTCATGAGATTTCTTCCTCCTGATCTTCCCGCGGTTCTTCGTTCACCACAAAGGGGCGCGCGCCGCGATGCACGCGTAGCTCAAAGATGTCCGGACGAGCATAATGCCCCGCGACGTCAAGTTGCCAGCGGGGTCCGACGAGCTGGTGCCCCTCCACATCCGCGTAGAGAATGCCCTCCTGCTCTTTGAGAGGGCCAGCGACGATCTTTCCATCGGGATCTACGATCAGGCTGAGCCCGGGATTGATCCAGCCTTCAACTCCGCCCAGGTATGCGCTCTTGAAGTCGAGAGCGTCGGGGACGTCATCCTTATGGAACGCCTGGCAGACCCCCAGTACAAAGCACCGGCTCTCCTTGCCAATATGGCGCATCGTTGAGATCCAGGGCTCGCCACGATCCCACGTTGGCGCGACATGAATCTGCTGCCCCGCGGCGGACAGTGAGTAGCGCGCCAGCGGCATGTAGTTCTCCCAGCAGATCAGCCCGCCGAGACGGCCGAACGGAAGGTCGAACACCTCGAGGCTTGCCTCCGCACCCTGGGCCCACACCAGACGCTCGCCGGCCGTGGGGATCAGTTTCCGATGCTTCCCGAGAATCGACCCATCCGGACCGAAGTACAGGAGTGTATTATAGAGAGTCGTGTTGCTGGCCTCGGAGTTCTTCTCGTTGACACCGATCGCAACGGTAATCCTGCAATCGCCCGCCGCTTCGGCCAGGCGGGACACGGCGGGGCCCGGTCCCGACACGGCACTCTCCACGAGATTGGCAAAGAGACCCCTCAACGCATGGGTTTGGCCTGACGGAATGAGCCACACCCAAACCGGGTAGCCGGAAACAAAGGCTTCTGGAAATGCTACGAGTGTAGCGCCGGCCTTCGACGCCTCCTCAATCAATCTGCACGCCTTCTCAATCGTCGCATCGCGGTTGAGGAAAACGGAGGCCGCCTGCACGGCAGCAATCCTGAATTGGTCTGATCCCATGGAATTGCCCCCTGGCTCTGGTCTAAGGTCTCACATCAGCGGCGGCGCCAGGCGCCGTCCGCTGCAAGCGCTCGTTAGAAGGATACCGACCACCGCGCACCTAGCGGGTCACCTGCTCCTGATGGGACCCGTCGGCGTGCATTCGGTAGATCGCATACTCTCCGGTTCGGTTGCTCTGAAAGTAGATCCGCCCGTCAGGCGACCATGACGGCGTCTCGTCGAGGTACGGATGGTCGTGATGGGTGATGCGACGGACCGTGCCGGTCGCGATGTCGACGACGAGGATGTTCCCATCGCCGTCCTTCTCGTCATCCTGCAGGGCGATTTCCCGGTCGTCGGACGACCAGGAGATCCACTGCGCCGCGTCCGGGAGCATCGCAACCGACCGCTCGCCACTCCCATCGCCGTTCATGACGTAGAGCGTCGTCGACGCGGGCCATTCGCTCGTCGTGTCAGGCGAGAACGCGACGAACGCGAGGCGCCCGTCGTGCGACCACGTGGCCTCGACGAGCTCCCCGGGCGCGCCGGGGTGAATGTCACGCACCGGCGTCCCATCGATCCCCACGATATGGAACACGTTCGGGGCATCCGTGGGCCAGTAGTTGCCTACGACAATGGTCTCGCCGTCGGGTGACACGCGGGGACGCCAGACGTAGCGCGGGTAGGCCGTGGGTAGCGTGTCGGGATCGCTTCCGTCGGCATTCATCACGACGAGCCGCTCTACGCTATCCGACCGCGCCACCGCCACGATCCGCCCGCCGTCCGGGAACCACGACGGACGGGTTCCCTCCGCGAGCTCGTGGGCCTCGGAACCGTCGGCATTCATCACGTAGATCGGCCCGCTCCGCGAGGGGCTCAGGAACAGGACCTGGCTTCCGTCCGGCGAGACCTCGGGCCAGAACGCTGGCGGCGACGCGTCTTGCCCGGACAGCGGTGCGGCGAAGGCGGGGAGGCAGCAGGTGATCAATGCGGCGACGGCTGCAATCACGCATGGCGGATTCCGCTTCATGCGATGATCAGGTGGCCCGGAAGGCCTCGCGCGCGGCCGCTGCCAAACGAGGCCTCGTCGGCCAGTCGGCATGTCTCAACTCACCGCTTTCTTCACGAGTGCGCGCATGCGGGGCCACCAGCGTCCGACCTGGCGGCGATACGATTCATAGTCGGCACCGAAAGTGTTCCGGAGTTTCGGCTCTTCGTAGAGCACCACGAACAGGTGAGTCACGAGGAAGAGCACGGCAGCGTATGCCAGCAGCGCCAGTGATTGATAGTACAGTGATGCGCCCATGAGTGCGACCCCGGCACCGATGTACATCGGGTTCCGCACCCGAGCGTACGGGCCCCGGACAACGAGGCGGCGGGGTGGGTCGAACGGCGCGGGCGTGCCGCGGCCGAGAAACACGAAGCTCAAGACGCACCACAGGGCCAGCAGAGCACCGCCGATGGTGACAACCGCTCCGGCGACCTGAGGCCACCCGGTCGACTCTGGAGCTTCGATCTTTGACCACGACAGCACCTGAGCCGGTAGGAAGACCAGGACGAGGCTGATGAAGAGAGTGGCGTAGGTGATCGCACGCAAAAGGACAAGCATTGCCATCTACCCTGGGGGCCCACCCAGCTCCAGATCCTTGCCGTCGAGGGCGGCGTTGAGGAGCTTGTCGGCGAGCGCGTTCTGCGCGCGGGGAATGTGTTCCACGCGGAAGTCGTGGAAGCCCGAGATGAGCATGCGCACGTCGTCGTAACGTTCCAGCAGATCCGGGTGCTTGACCTTGTAGCGGCCCTCGAGCTGGCGGACCACCAGCTCGCTGTCGATGCGCAACGTCACCTCGGACGCACCCAGTTCCGCGCACAGCTCGAGTGCGAGCCGCACCGCTTCGTATTCGGCGACGTTGTTGGTGGCTTTGCCGATCTTGCGCGCGCGGCGCAGCAGCTCGGCGCCGGATGTGTCGGTGATCACGGCGGCACAGGCGGCGCGTCCCGGGTTTCCCCGCGATCCCCCGTCGGCGTAGGCGATGAGCGAGAGTCCCTCGCCACGCGGCTTGCGCGGTTCATTTTTCTTCGCGATTCCGGCCAGCTCCTTCTTGAAGGTGCGCGTGAGGGTCACCAGCTCCGCCGAGCCGATGCCGGCCTCCGCGGCGGCGGCCGCCAGCGTCTTGCCGTCGAGGAGCTTCTGCAGGAGAACGTCGAGGCGGGCCGCGAGGGGCGCGTCAATCCGCATAGTGGACGAGGATCCGGCCGCAGGCCGGGCAGGTGATGAACTGGTCGCCCTTGCGCACCTCGACGGCGACCTGGGGCGGCACCTGGGTGCCGCACACGCCGCAGTGCTCGTGGTCGAGGCGCGTCACCGCCTGGTCGCCGTGCTTTTCGGCCACGCGCTCGTAGCGCTTGAGCAGCGGTGCGCTGACTTCGGAGAGGAGCCTGGGCCGCTCGCGCTGGAGGCGCTCCACCTCGGCCGAAGCCTCCGCCTGGCGGGCGACGAGCACCTCGCGCTCCTCGGTACGCTTCGCGCGCTCGGTCTGGACGGTCGCGGTGATCTCCGCGGCCTCCTTCTGCGCGCGCTCGGCTTCGTCCATCAGGATGAGGATCCGCTCCTCTTCATCGCTGATCTGTCGCTCGAGGACGGCGATCTCCTTGAGCATCGCCGTGTACTCCTCGTTGGTCTTGACCAGCGACTGCTGGCCCTTGCACTTGCGCAGGTGATCTTCGTGCTCGCGCAGCTTGCGCTCGGTCTCGCGGCGCGTGGCGGCGAGCTTCTCCAGCGAGTCCTTCGCGGCCTTGTCGCGCGCGTCCAGGTCGGCCAGGGCGCGATCGATGGCGGCGATGTCCTGCGGGATCTTCTGGAGTTCGTGATGGCGCGCATGGAGCGTCGACTCGATGCGGGCCACCGATGTAAACAGGCTGATGTCTCGACGCGGGTCGGTCATGGGTAGACGAGGAGCGTAGCGCGCCGCGGGTCGGGCGTCAACCGGTCCCTCCGGAGGGGGGTCATGGGCGACTCTCGCAAAAGGACAGCCTCTCCTTTTCGGAGAGGCCGTCGAGAGAACTGGTGGGC
>CAZCQM010000152.1:0-7923 GCA_964500785.1 uncultured bacterium | reverse complement strand
CATTCGATGAAGTGAGGTGTAGACGCGATATGAAAACCAACGGGTCAATGTGTCACGCGCGCGATCGTTCGTGCTTCGCGATTCAGATTTTCCGGGGGAGTCTTCTCGTTGCGGCCGCGCTCATCGCTTCCTGTGGAAGCGACAGCCCCGTCTCGGGTGGTGACGGTGGAACTCCGCCTCCAGGGGACAATACGGTCCGGGTGGAGCTCACGTCGTGGGACGACAACGCGTCGTTTCCGACTTTGAAGACACCGGCCGCCGTGCAGGAAGTGACGATAACCGTGTCCGCCGATGACATCTCGACGGTCACCAGGACCGTTACCAGTCCCGATAGCGTGGTCGAGGAGACGATCGAAGTCGGACTGGGGGCGTCGCGCCGCTTTGCCGTCGAAGCGCGGGATACCGGTGGACAGATCATCTACCGTGGCCTGCGCTACGCCAACCTCGAGTCGACCGGCCAGGGTGTCGCCGTCGCGATGGTGACCACCGCCGATACCCAGCCGCCCGACTTCACGGGGGTGTCCCAGGTCGAGCCCCTCTCCGACACGGTTCTCTCGCTCGCGTGGCCGACGGCCACGGAGGGCGGGGCGCCGGCCATCGGGGCGAGCTACCTGATCTACGCCGCGAACACCAGCGGAGGCCAGGACTTTGCCACGCCCACGGCGGCGACGTCGCCGGGTGAGGCGTCCGCGCTCCTGACGGGTCTCGCCCCCGCGACCCCGTACTACGTCGTCGTGCGGGCCGTGGACGCTGCAGGAAACGTGGACGCGAACAACGTCGAGCTATCCGCCGTCACGTTCTCCTCCGGCGATGGGATCTATGTCGACGTGAACGCGGGCACCGATTCACCCACATGCGGTACGCCGGGAAGCCCGTGCAAGACCATTACCACGGGCTTGAGCCGTTCGAGTGGTAACCAGCCGATCTTCATCGCGAAGGGGTCGTACACCGAGACTTCGGGCGAGACGTTTCCGCTGCAGCTCAAAGCGGGAACGAGCCTCAACGGCACGCTGTCGGGGGGCAGGACCGTCATCAGCTCCACCACCCTGCCGACAATCGTCGGCGCAGCCGGTGCCACTCTGTTCAAGTGCGTAGTGCAGCCACACGCGTCCAGCGTAAACGGGAACGTGACTGTCGACAGCAACGGCGAGAGCATGAGGATCCTCTTCTCCGAGATCGACATCAGTCAGAGCGCCCAGGCTAGTGGTGTGAAGCTGTGGGACGGGGAGGTGTACTTCTCGAGTTTCCTCGGGAACCAGCACCAGTCAACTCTCAGGGTGTACGGCAACGGAACCGAGATCACGTGGTCGCACTTCTCCGGCGCCGGCGTGGGGATCGCCGTCTACGGCCCGGCCAGGAACGTTCGAATCATGCACAACGTCGTCGAGAACGGCCTGATAGGCATCGCCTCGGGAGGAATCCCCGAGGCGAGAGACTGTCTGATCTTCCACAACACCATCACCGGGAACACGGGAGACGGCCTCAACCTCACCGCCGCGTCGGGATTTGTCGTGGAGTCGAACACAATTCAGTTCAACGGCCAGACCGGGATTGACGCCGCAGGAGGGCCCGACGGTGGTACGGTGGAGTGCGTCCTCAATACCATCGCTCACAACGGGTACTATGGCATACACGCGGGAGCCGGACTGGGAGATGGCGTCGACTCGCTTGTCGCTTACAGCAATGCCATCGCATGCAATACGCTGAACGACCTGCACGTGGCACCGCTCACATACGCGGACGTACGCTACAACTACTGGGAGCACGATCCTCCCACCGTCGGCACGGACCCGTCGCTTACGCCCACGTGCCCCGGCGACATAGACATCTGCTACCACGGGGCCCCGCCCGTGCCGATCTACATGCCCTCGCAGCCTCCCGCCGGATGTGGTCCCGGGCCCGCCCTCTTACCGTTGCGACCGGGGCTCGTGGATACCGGAGGGTTCCTCTCGAGACACCTTTCGATGGAGCCGTTGCCGGCAGCCCCGGCTTCGCCGCGACGCCGGTGACCCGGGAACGGGCTACATCACGATGACGGGTGCGACGGGGGCGCCGGGCGCCCGGTCGCGCGGTGGCGAAATACCACGACCAACTCCTCCGACAGGAAGCGAATCGGCGCGTACTCGGCAACGATCTCGAGGCCGCACTCGTCCGCCCAGCGCTCGAGCACCTTGTGCACGACGGGAAAGTCCGACATGGTGCTGCCCAGCAATGCCTTCAGTTTGCGTCGCACGCGGTTGATGGTCGAGTCGCACGAGACCACGGCCACCACGACATCGCGCGCCGTGCGTGACATCTCGGAGAGCACCTTCTGTTGATACTCCGGCGGGATGTCGGCGAGATACCGCACCGAAACCGAGGCGCTGAACGCACCGTCCTCGAAGGCGAGCCGCGTGGAATCCTCTCTGCGCAGGTCGAGCAGGTTGGGGCGACCGGCGAGCTTTTTCCGTGCGACTCCAAGCATCTCTTCGGAAATGTCGGCCCCCGTCACACGGAACTCGAGATCCAGGAGCATCTTCGTAATCCTGCCCGTTCCGCACGGGACGTCGAGCACGTCCCCGTCCGGCGCCAGGTGGGAGAACGCCTTCCGAAGGGCGCGCCGTTCGGCCGTGTTGAAGAGTCTCCCTTTGAGTGTGCTGAAGAGGCGGGTGTCGTAGGATTGTACGCGTTCGGCGGACTGGTACTTGCGCGAGTAGCGCTGGAAGCGTTCCGACGGTGTCTTTTTGTGATATGTCTTCATGACCTGATCCCGATGGGAACTGTGGAGACGTCACAAGGTCCGCTAGCAGGTCGATGTGGCGATGCCCTCTTCTACGACACCCGCGTGATTCGGTTCCAACCCGTCGTCGTTCTCTCATCGTCCTCTCATTTCTGTGGTGGTGTCGCCCCGGAATGCGTACGTTTCGGACAAGGCATCGATATGGTGATCCCGTGTTACTCGGGTCGCCGAAAGGAGGAGACGTGAATCTGGTCCTGGAGGGAAAGGTGGGCATCGTCACCGGCGCGGGCTCGGGCATCGGTCGTGCATGCGCCATCGCGATGGCGAACGAAGGGGCGAAGGTCGTGGTATCGGACGTGGACACGGAAGGCGGGGAGGCGGTGGTTGCCGAGATCGATCGTGCGGGCGGTGACGCGGTCTTCGTCCCGTGCGACGTTTCGAAAGCGGGCGACGTCCGGTCGCTCGTGACGAAGGCGGTCGAGGTGTTCGGTCGGCTCGACTTCGCGTGCAACAACGCCGGCATCGGCGGTGCGAGCGCGCTCACGGGGGACTATCCCGAAGAGTCGTGGAACCGCGTGATCGCGATCAATCTGACCGGCGTGTGGTTGTGCACGAAGCACGAGATCACCGCCATGCTCGAGCACGGCTGCGGGTCGATCGTCAATATGGCCTCGATCCTGGGGACCGTAGGGTTCGCCGGTGCGGTCGCGTACGTCTCCGCGAAGCACGGGCTGGTGGGCCTGACGCAGACCGCGGCTATCGAGTACGCGACGAAGGGAGTGCGCGTCAACGCCGTGTGTCCCGGGTTCATCGAAACCCCGCTGCTCGACGCGGCGGGCATCAAGAAGGGGACGGACACCTACGCGGGGATCGCGGCCTTGCACCCGATGAAACGACTCGGGACGCCGGAGGAAGTGGCGGCGATGGTGGTGTGGCTCTGCTCCGATGCCTCGTCGTTCGTGACGGGGGCGTCGATGCTGGTCGACGGGGGATACACGGCCCCGTAGGCCGGCGTGCGAAAATTCTGCGTTGACGCGAAATTCTACCTTGATCGAGGGCCTCCCGGGGCATATAGTTGGTACTGACAACTAGGAGGACCCATGCCCGGAACGACGAAAGCACAGCCGCGCCGACCTTCGGAAGCGGCTCTCGACCGCGACGCGCGGGAGCTCTACGAGGCCCTCAACGACCTGGTGCGCCTCTACCAGTTCCGCGATCGCAACGTCATCTGCTGCAACGACGTGTCGGTGACCCAGTGCTACGCCCTCCAGGCGCTGACCCGGGGCGGGGGTATGACGCTCGGGTCCCTGGCGCGGGAGCTCTTCCTGGACAAGAGCACGACGAGCCGGGTCGTCGAGTCGCTGGAGCGCAAGGGATATGTCCGTCGCGCGGCCCATCCCGATGACGGGCGAGCCATCATTCTCTCGTTGACCGCGAGTGGGCGCGGTCTGCACGGGCGGATCGTCAGGACTCTGGTCGAAGAGGAGAAGCGGCTGATCGCGCATCTCTCCCCGGAGGTCCGCCGGGCGGCGACGGATCTGATACGGGACCTGGGGCGCGCCGCGACCGACCGCATGGGGGTTGGTGCGACGACGTGTTGCGCGCCCGTGACGCCGGGGGCGTGACGTAGTCTTTTTTTTGTCGGTCAGATAGTTGGCACTAACAACGATAGGAGTCTGGTCATGAGTGATCAACACGTTCGAGTCGATAACGGGGGATGCTGCGGGGGAGAGTGTGGTGGTGGCAATGAGGCCTCATCTGTGGCGACCGGCGCGGACATTCGCGAGCTGGTCAGGGAGCGTTATGCGGCCGCAGCCCGGCGGATCGCGCAGCGATCGCCGGGGGGATGCTGCGGTACCGGCGAGCGGGACACCGCGGATCCCATCACGAGCAACCTCTACACGAGCGACGATACGCGCGGCGTGCCCGAAGGTGCCGTGGTGGCGTCGCTGGGCTGCGGCAATCCGGCCCTCCTCGCCGAGCTGCACGAGGGCGAGACCGTGCTCGATCTCGGGTCGGGCGGAGGCATCGACGTGCTCGTCTCGGCGAAGCGCGTGGGGGCGAGCGGCTTCGCGTACGGCATCGACATGACCGACGAGATGCTCGACCTGGCCCGGGCCCACCAGGCGGAGGCGGGGGTCACGAACGTCGAGTTCCTCAAGGGGGAGATCGAGGCGCTTCCACTGCCCGACAACCGCGTCGACGTCATCATCTCGAACTGTGTGATCAACCTCTCGGGTGACAAGCGGCGGGTGATCAGCGAGGCCTTCCGCGTGCTCAAACCCGGTGGGCGCTTCGCGGTGAGCGACATCGTCGTGCGCAGGGAGCTGCCGGAGGCGATCCGCCGCAACGCCGAGCTCTGGGCGGGCTGTGTGGCGGGCGCACTCGAAGAATGGACCTATCGCGACCTGCTCGAGAAGGCCGGCTTCGTGGACATCGAGGTAGTTCCGACGCGCATCTACACGCGCGAGGACACGGAGTCGATCTCGAAGAGCTCCAGTCTCGACGAGGCCGTGCTCGATCTGGCCGAGGGGGCCTTCATGAGCGCCTTCGTCCGCGCCCGGAAACCGGCCGTCTAGCGCGGGAGTGGGGCCGCGCCGGCGGCCCTATTCCACTTCACCCTGGATGAACCAGCCCATGCGGCGGCGATCGTAGAACATCCACAACGCGCGCCCGGTCGACGTACGCACGAAGTAGTATTCACGCTGCACGTCGCGCGTCCACCAGCCACCCGAGACGATGTAGGGGCCCAGTGTTTCGCGCACGGTGCCTTCGTCGATGTGTTTGATGAGCTCGGCTTCCGCGCTCCGGTGGCGCCCGGTCGAGAATGCAACGGGTCTCGCGTAGATGCGGCGCACGAGTGGGGGCGCCTTGACGGAGCGCGCCTTCGGTTCCGGGAGAGATGTGACCGGCTCCCATTCGAAGCGCGCTTCGGGAAGGTGACCGTCGCGGAGCACCGCCCTGACCACCGCACCCTCGCCAAGTTCGGCCCGCACCCGCGCCATCGCGCGCGCCGCCGCCGTCCGGTCGCGCGCGGGCCGCACATCGAAGAGATCGCTCTGCGTGTGTGAGGCCGTCGCCCCCTCGATCTCGATACCGAGCGACGAAACCCCGCGCGCACGCGGGTGCGCGGCCAGCGTACCCGCCAGCCGCAACCGCAGCAGCTCCACGATCTGTACGAACTCGAGCGTGGGGGAGGCAGGCTGCAGGCGCTCCGCCGCCTTCGTTCCGTCGTCGAACTCGATTCGAAGCGCAATCGCCGAGAGCACCTCGCCGCGATCGTCGAGGCGCCGCGCCAGGGCGCGGACCTCCCGCTCGGTGACCGCCATCAGCCGCTCGAGGTCTCCCTCCGGGTAATCGAGGTGCACGGTGGCGGCAACCGGCTCGCGCGGAATCGACGGCTGCAGCGGAGCATTCCGCTCTCCTTTCGCGAGGCGGTACAGATGATGCGCCTCTTTACCGAAGCGCGTGCGGATGCCGTTGCCGGGCAGGGCCAGGAAGCCGCCCAGCGACGTGATGCCGAGGCGTGAGAGCGTGTCACGAACGCCGGGATCGATACGCAGTCGCGAAAGCGGCACGCCGGCCAGGAGGGCGTGCTCTTCGGCCTCGTCGGCGAGCACGTGGACGCGCGGATCCGGCGAGGCGCGCGCGACGGCATAGGCGCCGAAACGCGAGAATCCCACCACCACGACCGCCTCGAACCCGGCGCGCGTGATTTCGTCGCGAACGAGTTCCGCCCAGCGCGCGAGGGATGGATACAGGAGCGAGAGTCCCGACGCCCCGAGCCACAACACGCCGGGTTCGTCGGGTGCCGGTTCGACGTCCGGGGTGTAGAACCGGAGAGAGTCCGTCAACGACGCCACGGCGCCGGCCACGTCCGCGGTGGGGACCTCGGCGGCGCGCAGCCCGGGAACGAGCGACAACGCGGCGGCATAGCGGAGGCCGGGCAGCACCCGGCGTGCCCGCGCCGCTTCGTTGGCCCACAGAACCGTGCCCTGCGCGGCGTCGCGGTTAACCACGGCCGCGGGGCGGTCGCGCCAGTCCGGATGCGCCCGCAGCAGGATCTGAAGCGGGAACTCCGGGAGGCTCAGGCACGCGATTCGTGGTATCATCGTGATACGCTACTTTCACTTGCAACCGTTTTCACTTCGGAGCGTCCCGTGATGCGACACCATCCTCTGACCGCACTGACCGCTCTTCTGATCGCCGTCTTCGTCTCGTCCGCCACGGCGGCGACACCCGGACCTCGCGTCGACCGCGCGGACGTGCCCACCGGCATCCTCTACGACCTCGCCATGCCACTCGCGCACGTCGAGCATTTCGACGGATCCGCGCGGGCACCACGCGCCAACCCGGAGACACTGCGACAGATCGTGTTCGAACTCTCCCGCGCATCGCTCGAGGCACCGGCGTGGCCCGCGGCGGCGGCGTTCCGCGACGACGGCAACCCGTGGCGCATCTCGATCGGCCTGGTCGACATCCGCTACGACCGGATCCGCGACGGCGCCGTCTCGTCCGGGGCGGCCCGCGTCGAAGGCGACCGTCTCGTCCTGGCGCCGGGTGCCACCGAAACGCGGCGCGCGTTCGCCGCGTCGGCGCTCCGGGGATACACCTATCGTGGCGCGGATCTCTCGTTCGTGCTCGATCCGCGCCTGTTCGTCGGGGACGCGGCGCGCCCCGCCCGCGTCGAGGCGGACTTCGGGAACGGCGCGGGCTACCAGACCCTGCGCTGGAGCGAGCGCACGGCGGTGCATTACGCATCGACGGGGAACTACACCGTGCGCCTCCGCGTAACCAATGCCGACGGGACCGTCCTCCATGCCGCCTTCCCGTTCGAGGTGCGCGCCCTGGCCACGCCCGCGCCGCAGGACACGATCCCGCTCACCGGGACGATGGCGTACAACGGCGGCACCGCCACCGGCCGCGCGTTCGTCTACCGCGCGGACGCACACGCCGTCCTGACACAGCCCGTCGTCGTGGTCGAGGGGTTCGACCTCGACAACACGATGAACTGGGACGAGCTCTACGCGCTCCTCAACCAGGAAGGGCTGGTGGAGGAACTGCGCGCGCGCGGGTACGACGCCGTCGTGCTCGATTTCACCGACGCGACCGACTACATCCAGCGCAACGCCTTCGTGCTGGTCGATCTGCTCCACCAGGTGCAGGCGGCCATCGACCCCTCGCAGGACTATCCGCTGGTGGGC
>CAZCQM010000151.1:0-7928 GCA_964500785.1 uncultured bacterium | reverse complement strand
TGCCGGGCGCGCCGCCGCGGATGTCGGACACGCCGGTGGCGCCGTCGGTGAAGTGCAGCACGGTGCAGCCCGTCGGTCCTTCCGCGTACTCCGCGACACCGATCGCGAGCCCCGGGAAATCGAATTCCAACGTCGGCGTGGAAAAGGACGTCACCGGCGCCAGCGGCGCGCCGTCGTTGGTAAGCATGCGTTTGTCGTCCGTCATGACGCCGAGTATAGCACCCTTGACTTGAGCCTGCGATCGGCTACCATGACCTCGATTGGTGCCGGAACCCCGTCTCCCCGGCGTCCAGCCTCATTTTTTTCAACTCGTCCAGGAGGACAAATGAAACGCACATTCGTGGCCGTGTGGCTCGTGGCCGTTTGCGCCCTGATGGCGTCGTGCGGCGGCAAGAGCACCCAGCAGAAGGCCCAGGCGTTCGTCGACAGCTATACGGCGACGTACCAGAAGCTCTACTACGACGCGAGCCTGGCGGAATGGGCCGTCAACACGCACATCGTCGAAGGCGACACCACCAACGCGTTCCGCTCGCGCCAGGCCAAGGAAGCCATGGCCGCGTTCACGGGCAGCTCCGAGAACATCGAGAAGGCCCGCGGCTTCCTCAAGGACCGCGCCGCACTGCCCGACATCCTCGCCCGCCAGCTCGACGCGATCCTCTACGAGGCGGCCAACAACCCGCAGACCGTCCCCGAGCTGGTCAAGGAGCGCATCAAGGTCGAGACCGAGTCGGTCGAGAAGCTGTTCGGCTTCGACTTCCAGCTCGACGGCAAGTCGGTCAGCACGAACGACATCGACGAGGACCTCCGCTCCGAGACCGACCCCACGCAGCGCCTCGCCGCCTGGGAGTCCAGCAAGGAGGTCGGCAAGGGGCTCAAGGACGACCTCGTCCAGCTCCAGAAGCTGCGCAATGAGACCGTCCAGGCGCTCGGGTACAAGGACTACTTCACCTACCAGGTATCGGACTACGGCATGACGACCGACGAGATGCGCCAGGAGATGCAGGGCATCATCCGCGACATCTGGCCGCTCTACCGCGAGCTGCACACGTGGGCGCGCTACACGCTGGCGGAGAAGTACGGCGTCAAGGACGTCCCCGACATGATCCCGGCGCACTGGCTGCCCAACCGCTGGGGACAGGACTGGACGGCGATGGTGCAGGTCGAAGGCCTCGACCTGGATTCGAAACTCCACGAGAAGAGCGCCGAGTGGCTCCCGAAGCAGGCGGAGAGCTTCTACGTAAGCCTGGGATTCGATTCGCTGCCGGGGTCGTTCTGGAAGAACTCGGATCTCTATCCGGTCCCCGCGGGCGCGGACTACAAGAAGAACAACCACGCGTCGGCGTGGCACATGGACCTCGACAAGGACGTCCGCAGCCTGATGAGCATCATCCCCAACGCGGACTGGTACGAGACGACGCACCACGAGTTCGGTCACGTTTACTATTACATCTCGTACTCGCGTCCCGAGGTTCCCATCCTGCTGCGCCGGGGCGCCAACCGCGCCTACCACGAGGCCATCGGGAGCCTCATGGGTCTCGCGGCGATGCAGCGGCCGTTCATCGAGGCGATCGGGCTGTTCCCGGAGGGACAGCAAACCGACCAGGTCCAGTCGCTCCTCAAGGAGGCGCTCAACTATATTGTGTTCATCCCGTGGTCGGCCGGCGTCATGACGGAGTTCGAGTACTCGCTCTACGCCGAGAACCTCCCCGCCGACCAGTTCAACCAGAAGTGGTGGGATCTGAAGGCGAAGTACCAGGGCATCGTGCCTCCGGGGCCGCGCGGCGACGAGTACTGCGACCCGGCGACTAAGACGCACATCATCGATGACGCGGCGCAGTACTACGACTACGCCATCTCGTATGTGCTGCTGATGCAGTTCCACGATCACATCGCGCGTGAGATCCTGCATGAGGATCCGCACGCGACCAATTACTACGGCAGCAAGGCGGTGGGCGACTTCCTCAAGCCGATCCTGGAGGCGGGCGGCACGCGCGACTGGCGCGAGCTGACGCGCGAGGCCGTGGGCTCGGATATGAGCGCGCAGCCGATGCTCCGCTATTTCGACCCGCTCATGTCGTACCTGAAGGAGCAGAACAAGGGACGCGTCTACACGCTCCCGGAGAAGTTCCCGGAGGACATGTAGGCACACGGCGTTCGTCGGTAACGACGAGGAAATACGGGTCCGGTGGTCGCAGGCCGCCGGACCCGTGTCACTTCGGGAATCGTTGCCGCGACACGCCCGATCGGATACCGTGACACCATGTTTCTCGCCCCCCGAACCGGGCGCTTGATCGAGCCCTTGACGGAGCGGACGTGGGACGCCGACGAGATCGAGCGCCGCGTCCGCGCCCGCGCCGCGGCTCACCTCGCCGCCGGCGTGAAGCCGCGCGACCGCGTCTTCATTCATTTCGGGAACAGCCTCGAGTTCTTCGTCGAGCTGCTCGCCGTGTGGCGCGCGGGCGCGTGCGCCGTTCCCGTCGACCCGCGCTTCACCGCCTTCGAGGTCGAGACGCTCGCCGCGTGGGCGAAACCGCGTGCATCGCTGTGGGCGGGCGTACCGGACGCGGAGACCGCGGGCAAGCTGGCCGCCCTCGGCGTCGACATGGTCGACGTCACCGCCGCGGCGAAGCCCGGGGACGCGGGCCGTTTTGCAGCCTTCCGCCTCGACGACGACGCGCTGATCCTGTTCACGTCGGGCACCACGGGACAACCCAAGGGCGTGGTGCACACGCACCGCTCGCTCCTCGCGCGCTGGGTGAGCCTCCGGCAGGAGCTCGGCCTCGACGCGTACGCGCGCACGCTGTGCCTGCTCCCGACGCACTTCGGGCACGGGCTGATCTGCAACTGCCTCTTCCCCTGGCTCTCGGGACAGGACCTCCACATCCTGCCGCCCTTCAAGGCCGAGATGATGCCGCGGCTGGGGTCGATCATCGACGCGCACGCCATCACCTTCATGTCGTCGGTGCCGTCGGTGTGGCGGCTGGCACTCCGCATCGCCAAGCCGCCCGCAAAGGGGACGCTGCGCCGCGTGTTCGTGGGCTCGGCGCCGCTCACGGCGGTGTTGTGGACGAGCATCCAGAAATGGACAGGCGCGCCGGAGGTGTGGAACGCATACGGGATCACCGAGACGGGGAGCTGGCTCGCCGGCACGAGTGTCGGCGAGTTCACCCCCGAAGACGGGCTGGTGGGACGCGCGTGGGGCGGCGTGTTGAGCGTGCGCCGGAGCAGCGATCCGGGAGCGCCGCTCGATCCCGGCACGGTGTGCGCGGCGGGCGAAGCCGGGCACGTCTGGATCCACACGCCGGCGTTGATGCGCGGCTACCTGGACCGCGACGACCTCACCGCGAAGGTCGTCAGCGCGGGGTGGTTCCTCACCGGCGACATCGGCGTCGTCGACGAGCGCGGCTGGCTCACCCTGCGCGGGCGCGAGCGCGAGGAGATCAACAAGGGCGGCATGAAGGTGCACCCGTCGGATATCGATTCGGTCATCGAGCGCTTCGCGGGGACACTCGACGTGTGCACGTTCGGCTACGAGGATCCGCTGCTGGGCGAGGACGTGGGCGTCGCCGTCGTGCTCGAGACGCGCGACGAGGCGACGCTGCGCGAATTGTACGCATGGACCGCACGCCACCTCGCCCGCCACCAGGTGCCGCAGCGCTGGTACGTCGTCGACGAGATCCCGCGCACCTCCCGCGGCAAGGTCAGCCGCCCGGCGGTCGCCGAGCGGTGCGCGGCGGAGAAGCCGGTCGCGATGGCGTCGCTGCGGTCGGGCGGAACCGAGAAATAGCGAGGGCACGGTGTCGTCCCTGTACGAAGAGCTCATGAACACCATCGGGGAGTGGAACATCCCCATGGAGGGCGGCCTGTCGCGGACCACACCGCTCATCTCGTCCGGTCGCCTCGATTCGCTGGCGCTGTTCCGGCTCATGGTGTGGATCGAGCAGAAGATCGGTCGCCCGGTGGACGCCACCGCGATCGACATCGCGACCGAGTGGGACACGGTCGACTGCGTGGTCGCGTTCATCGAGCGCGAGACCGGAACCTAGGCGGAAGGCGGCATGTCGGACTACGAAGTCATTCCGTACCGGCCGGAGCTCAAGGAGCAGGTGGTCGCTCTCCGTCGCCACGCGTACGCCGACGACTTCCCCGAGGCCGGCGCCTACCTCGAGTGGAAATACGAGCGCAACCCGTATATCACCCGGCCGATCTTCTACCTGGCGTTGTACGCGGGTCGCGTCGTCGGCATGCGCGGCATGTACGGCACCTCGTGGCACGTGCCCGGATCGGATGCGCCCGTCGTGCTCCCGTGCGCGGACGACTTCGCCATCGTCCCCAGCCATCGCGACACCGGCGTCGCGTCGAAGATCATGCGCGTCGCACTCGAGGATCTCGCGCGCCGCGGCTTCCCCTACGTCCTCAACTCGAGCGGTGGGCGCGTCACCGTCCTCTCGTCGCTGGCCATGGGATGGAAGTCGATCGGGGCCATGGAACCGGTGGCGAGGTACAGCCCGGTGCGGCGTGCGTGGTACGCCCTCGGGCGGCGCACGCGGGGCAAACGCCTCGTGTGGCGCTTCGGGCGCCCCCGCGACCACCTGCACACGACCGATCCGAAGCCGTTCGAACGCCTCGACCGAATCGGGTCGCGCGACGCACGTGCGCCGGCGTCGCGCATCACGATCGAGTCGGAGCCGCGCACGGAGGCCATGGTCGAGCTCGCCGAACGTCTCCGCGGCCCGGCGCGCATCCATCACGTCCGCGATACCGCTTTCTTCGCGTGGCGCTACCACAGCCCGATCCGCGAATATCGTTTCCTCTACTACGAGCGACGCGGCCAGCTGGAGGGCTACCTCGCCATTGCACGCTATCGCGCGTACCGGCCGCCCATGCATCCCTTCCCCATCTCCGACGTCGAGGCGTCGTCGCCGGAAATCCGCACCGAACTCATCGAGAGTGCGGTGTCATGGGGGCGCTTCCCCGAGCTGGCGACATGGACGGGGACGGCGAGCGACGAAACGCGCGACGCGCTGGCGCGCTCGGGATTCATCCCCACCGACCTCGCCCTCCGCGCGCGCGGGATGCCGTGCGTTCTCCTGCATCGCCTCACCCCGCCCTCAACCGCAGAATGGACGCTCGGCGACGCGCGCGCCCTCGACCTCGCCAACTGGGATTTCCGCCTGATCGACTCGATGCACGGGTGACCGCCTTGGGGTGGCCTACGGGCGCAGGGTGGCGTGGGATAGGATGAAGGCGTACTCGAGGGCGACGTCGCGCAGGTAGTCGTAGCGGCCCGACGCGCCCTTGTGCCCTTCGCCCATGCGCGTGCGCAGGAGGAGCGGTGTCGAGTCCGTCATCACCGTGCGCAGCTTCGCCACCCACTTCGCCGGCTCCCAGTACTGCACGCGCCGGTCGTTGAATCCCGAGAGCACCAGCATGGGCGGATAGCGTCCGTGATTCACGTTGTCGTAGGGCGAGTAGGAGCGGATGTACTCGTAGGATTTCTTGTCGGCGGGGCTTCCCCACTCGTCATACTCGATGACCGTGAGCGGGAGCGTGTCGTCGAGCATCGTGTTGAGCACGTCGACGAAGGGGACCACGGCGACCGCGGCGCGCCATAGCTCGGGTCGCAGGTTGAGCACCGCGCCGATCAGCAGTCCGCCGGCGCTTCCCCCGTAGCAGATGATGTTCCCCGCCGACGTGTAGCCCTTCGCAACCAGATGCTCGGCGCACGCACTGAAGTCGGTGAAGGTGTTGCGCTTGTAGAGCCGCTTTCCGTACTCGTACCACGCGCGTCCCAGGTCGCCGCCGCCGCGCACGTGCGCGATCGCAAACACGACGCCGCGGTCGAGGAGGCTCAGGCGGTTGGAGATGAAATGCGGCTCGACGCTGACGCCGTAGGCGCCGTAGCCGTAGAGGAGCAGCGGCGAGTCGGGGCCGCGGCGCGCGTCCTTGCGATAGACGATCGAGATGGGGATGCGCGTACCGTCGATCGCGCTGGCGTAGATGCGCTCGCTGGCGTAGCGGGACGGGTCGAAGTCGCCGAGGACCGCATACTGTTTGCGCAGCACGCGCGTCTCCGTCTCCATGTCGTAATCGAATATCGTCCGCGGCGTGGTGAGGGAGGCGTAGCTGAAGCGCAGCGTCGTGGTATGGAACTCCGCGTTCCGCTCCAGCCAGATGGTGTAGACGGGCTCGTCGAAGGTGACGTAGCGCGACGTACGCGTCAGCAGGTCGATGGTACGGATGCGCTTGAGTCCGTTCTCCCGCTCGACCACGACCAGGTGCCGGTCGAAGGCGTCCACGCTCTCCAGCTTGACGTTGGGGCGGTGCGCGATGACCTCGCGCCACTCCGACCCGTCGAGATCGCACTCCATGAGGCGGAAGTTCACGGCTTCGTCGTTGGTGATGATGAAGAACGACGCACCGGTGTGCGCCACGTGGTACTCGATCTCGGCGCGGCGGGGGCGGATGACGCGCGGGACGTCCACGGTGGTGGCACCGTGGTCGCCGCGCACCGCGCGAGTCAACCGGAGGCCGCGCACCTCGGTGGTCGTATGACTCTCCGAGGTGATGAACAGGTACTCGCGGCTCCGCGCGACTTCGATGCCGAGGTAAAAGGCCGCGTCCGGCTCGTGATAGACCTCTTCGTCCATCGTCCAGTCGGACCCGACCTCGTGACGGCGCACCGAGAACGGCCGCATCTGCGTGTCGAGGACCAGGTAGAAGAGCGTGTGGCTGTCGTTGGCCCATTCGACGTCCGCGGAGAGGCCGGGCCGGGGGCCGTCGATGACCGCCCCCGTCGCCAGATCGACGACGAAGAGCGAGTACGACTCCGATCCCGACGTGTCCACCGTGTACGCGAGCCGTCGGTGGTCCGGACTCACCTCGAGCGAGCCGAGGGCGAAGTAGGCGTGGTCAGCGGCGAGGACGTTCTCGTCGAGGAGGATCTCCTCGGCGGCGTTCTCGCCCTCGCGCCGGCGGCAGAAGATCTCGTACTGCCGGCCCTTCTCGGTCCGCGTGTAGTAGAGGAAATCGTCGCGCGTCTCGGGGACCGACGCGTCGGTCTCCTGGATGCGCGCCACCATCTCCTCGTAGAGCTGCTGCTGGAGGGCCTCCGTCGACGCCATGACGGCGTCGGCGTAGCGGTTCTCCGCTTCGAGGTAGGCGATGACGTCGGCGTTCTCGCGCTGGCGCAGCCAGAAGTAGTCGTCGATGCGACGGTCGCCGTGGACCGTGACGTCGTGCGGAATTCGTTTCGCGATAGGTGGTTTCATCCGGCGACGCGGGGCAGGCGCGCTTCAGAGAACGACGAACTCCCGCCGGCCGGCCAGGCGACCCTGCAGCTCATACGTCCTCTGGATCGGGAATGCAGCGAACCATTGCCCCGTTCCAGTAGTCTAGTCAGGATACGGGCGAATGTCTACTGGCCGAACAGGGCCTGAGGACGCCACGGACCCGCGGCCTCGTCTCAGCGCGCCCAGAGGTGCGAGTACGCCAGTCCCCCGCCGGTGTTGAAGAGGACCACGCGCTCGCCGGGACGAATCCAGCCCTGCGCGGAGAGTTCGCGGAAGGCGGCGACGGTGGCGCCGCCTTCCGGGGCGGCGAAGATACCCTCGGTGCGCGCGATGGTGGTGGCGCCATCCATCAGCGCTTCGTCGGTGACGGCGATCGCGGTGCCGCCCGAGTCGCGGAGCGCGGAGAGAATCAGCATGTCGCCCACCGCGGCCGGGACGCGGAGTCCGTCGGCCACCGTGCGCGCGTTCTCGAAGAGCGTCGCCGCCCCGTGGTAGTCGCCCCTCGCGTACAGTCCCAGGCCCCGCATGTCGGCCTCGTCGACCGCGATGGCGTTGGAGTCCAGGACCGTGCCACGCACGGCGCCCTGCACGGCCGGCGGCAGGCTCTCCAACGCTATCTCGTTCGGTTTCAGGCCG
>CAZCQM010000150.1:509-7970 GCA_964500785.1 uncultured bacterium | reverse complement strand
GCGGACGAGCATCTCCGCCAGCGCGTCGAGTCGCTCCGTCCACCAGGCCTTGAGTCGCGTGGCCTCCGCCTTCGACGCCAGCCTGCGGTGTTGGACCGTCGCCTGGCTCTTCACACCCTTCTTCACGAAACTCACTTCGACCCGCGTGCCGTCCGGCCACGCCATCCGCAGCGATTTCGGCGGCGCCGCCTTGCTGACGCGCGGCTTCACGCCGGCCAGCCACCGCGATCGGCCCCGTGGATTCGCAAAAGCCCGGTACAGCCCCTCCACCGGGACTGGAAACGTCCGGCTCTTGCTGGCTTCGAACTCCCCGCTCCGTCGCTGCCCGATCTCGCGCAGCCCGCGGATACGCTCGTAGCCGACCGTCACCGCCTGGCTCCACCAGGCGCCGATGTCGTACGTCTCGCGGACGTACCGGGCGATGTCGCGGTGCGGCAGGCGATGGGCGTCGATGGCGTCGAGAGCCGACACCCACTGGGCCCAGGTACGGCCGGTTCGGTTGCGCACGGCGTCGTCGCTCATCCCCGCGCGCACGGCATAGTCGCGCGTCGAAGCGGTTCGGGAGCGGGCGGTCTTCTTGCGGATCAAACGGGCGCGGGCGGTGGTGTAGGATTCGCCCGTCTTCTTCATGCGGGTGCGCGCGAGGCGCTTGAGGTCCTTCTGTCTCGGCATGTCGATGCTCCTTTCGACACCGGTGCGCCCCACCCCCGGCGGCGAACGCATCGGCAGTCGAAGAGTCGACGTGCAGATCCGGGAGTATGCCCCCCTTTGCTCCACGAGGGCCCTCGCCGGGGAGGACCGAAGGAGTTGGGCGTGGATCGACCGCCCGATGTTCCATTATCTCGCGCCGCGCGTGGCGGATCAAGGCGCAATTGCCGGGGGTACGCCGGCACTCGCGTGCTATAATGACGGCGAAGGACGCGCCGAGTTCCAACACCCTCGACGCGGCATCACCATCCGTGGCCGTCCACCCTGCGCGATCATCCTCCCGGCGCGCGAACGCCGTCCTGTTCGTGCTCACCGTGCTTGTGCTTCTCATCGGCACGGAGCTCGTACTGCGAGTCGTCTACCAGCCCGAGAATCTCGGGACCGTCATTCAATTCGATCCGCTGCTGGGTTGGAGTCTCAAGCCCGGCTCGATGCTGATCAGCAACGATCGCCAGCGTGATCTTCACTATCGGATCGACGTCAACTCCATCGGACTGCGGGACCGCGAAATCCCGATACCGAAACCGCCGGGACGGAAGCGTGTGCTCATCATCGGGGATTCGATCGCCTTCGGCAGCGGTGTCGAGGCGAGGGAGCGTTTCTCCAACCTCCTGAACGGGACGCTGCCCGGAGACGCGGAAGTGATCAACGCCGGCGTTCCGGGGTGGGGGAACGACCAGGAGTTGTTGTTCTACGAGCGCGATCTGCGCCGCCTGCAGCCGGATGTCGTCGTGCTGCAGTTCACGGGCGGCAACGACGTCGTGAACAATGAATTGAACGGTCCGCTGATCGAGGAAGGTGCCAAGCCACGGTTTCGCTGCGTCGCCGATTCGCTGGTTCTCGAGCCGGTCAAGTCGCCCGCACCGGCGCGGCAGCCCCTGAGTGTCCGAATCCGACACCTGCTCCGCAAGAGTCGCCTGCTGGTGTTCGTCAAGCGCCGTCTGGAGATGCGGAGCTACCGGCAACGTGCCCGGGTCAACCCGGCCATCGCTCATGCCGGTTTCGAAGCCGATCGCCAGTTGTCTCACTGGTCGGTCTACGATGTCAGGGGTGGGCCCGCGATCGAGTCCGCCTGGCAGGTGACCGAGCGGATCATCTCGCGCCTGGCCCGCGACTGCCGTGCGGATTCGGCGGCCCTGGTCGTGTTCGCCATGCCGCTCAAGATCGAAGTCGACGTGCCGTGGCGCGACAATCTGATGCAGGCGATGGGTACCGATTCGACGAACTACGATTTCACGCTTCCGTACCGCCGACTCGGAGCCTACTGCGCGCGCGACTCGATCGAATTCGTCTACCCGATCGCGGCCTTTCGGGAGGCCGCCCGCGGCGCGCCACTCTACTTCGAGCATGATGGTCACCCCAATGCGGGCGCGAACGCCGTGGCGGCGGAGTATCTGAAGGGCGTGCTGACGCCCCTCTTGAATCGTTGAATCGGCGCGAGAGGGGAGTATCATCTCCCCGGGAGGGTGGCACGTGGCATGCAGCCCTCCGGTTGCCAGGTGTCACCCGACGATGGAGGGAATCATGAGACATTCCGCGGCCGCACTCACTCGCTTGCTCGGGACGAAGTCACGCATCATGTTCGCCGCCGCCGTGGCGGGCGCTTTCACTGCCGGCGCCACGCCCGTCGCGGCGCAGTGTCCGGAACAGGGACCGCTCCAGTATTTCACCGGCACGAATCAGGCTGCCTGCCCGTGCTTCGCCCAGGGCGAAGGGGCGGGTGTGGTGTTCGAACTGCCCGCCAACGCATACCCGATCGAGATCACCCGGGTCGGGATTGCGTGGGGCTCGTACTTCGGGGGGTCCGGCCAGTCGGTCGAGGAAGCAATTCGTATCTACGCCGGAGGCCTTCCGAATCCGGGGGTGCCGATCTTCTCGCTGGACGGGCCGGTTCTCACCGACGGCGTCTTCAACGAATTCAACCTCGATCCGCTTCCGGGACAGATTCGCATCGAGTCGGGACCGTTCACGGTCATGCTCGAATTCTACAACGCCAATGCCGGCGACTATTTCGCGGGCACCGTCGTCAACGATGCCAACGGGTGCCAGCCCGGAAAGAACGCCATCTACGCGATTCCGGGTGGGTGGATGGACGCCTGCAGCGCGGGGGTTTCGGGCGACTGGCTGTTCTACGTCAAGTACCGCTCCCTCAACGTCACGGCGAGCGGCAGCCCCACGCAGACCGTCTTCTCGAACATTCCGTTCAACCAGATGACGTGCGACACGGTGTTCGTGACCAACACAGGATGCGACACGCTCGCGATCGCCGGCATTCAGGGCTGCGGCACCGCGCCCTTCTCGGTCGATAGCTCGATGACGTCGCACTCCGTGCCTCCGGGCGGCCAGACGCCGATCGTGGTGTGCGCGACGCCGACCAGCGGTGCGCCGGTGGGGTGTTCGATCTCGGTGGTGAGCGACGCGTCCAACTCGCCGACCGTTTTCGACGTCTCGATCGACGGCGTGACGGCTGTCGGCACGACCCCGCTCGACGGGTTCGCGATCACGGGCGTCGTACCCAACCCCTTCAATCCAGAGACTTCGATTCGGTTTCGTCTCCCCGACGCGATGCCGGTGACGGTGGAAATCTGGGCGGTGGACGGCTCGCGCGTACGCACCCTGGCCCGCGGCGCCGTGATGGCGGCGGGCGACAACGAGGTCCGCTGGGACGGACGCAACGGTTCCGGCCAGACGGTGGCGTCAGGCGTGTATCTGGTGCGCGTGGCGACGCCCGTGGGGCAGCGAGTGACGCGAGCGGTTCTGCTGGAGTGAATTTCGATGGGGCGAAATTTTTTCTTGTGCGCGGCGACGCCGTGCGCATAACGTAGGGGACAGGTAGGCATCGCGACATGGGTCGCGACGGCCCTGACGACCCGGGCGGTCTGGGGGGCCGGGCGAGGTGGGTCTCGCCGATCATTGGGCACGCCCGGAAGGAGGTGATCCAGTGAGTACAGACAGATGCGGTTTAGTGGAGGTGGCGTCCCCGTAAGGGATGACTCCACGACACGTGGCTTCTGTCGGTCACCCCTGAAAGCGGGGGGAACCCAACGCCACCAAAACTGATCCAGCCGGGGCTCCGCGATTGCGCGGGGCCCCGGTTTTTTCGGGGCGCCCACCGTATTCCGAAGCGGCGCAAAACATGGTATAGTGGCGCCCGATTTCTCAAACGAAGGGACGCGTTCCATGTACAAAATTGCCCGGCCACTCCTGGTCTCCTTCATTGTCCTCGTCGCTGCGTGCTCCGCGACCGACTTCCGAAACACCCTGCAGATCGAATCGCGCCCCGTCTCCGGTGTCGACCTGCCGAGCTACAGCACGTGGAGGTTCGCGCGTGAGGACGAGTATCCGACGACCGGTATTCCGATTCTCGATGACCCGAAGTTTCGCGACTCGGTGGGCAAGCACACGGTCGAAGAAATGCAGAAGATCGGCTACACGCACGTCGACAAGGATCCGGACTTCGTGCTGATGCTTCACGTCGTCGTGGATCAGAAGTTCGACGAGCAGAAGATGAACGACATCTACCAGGGCTACGACATGGCGTGGGCCCAGATGAGCGACAAGGACTACTGGAAGGTTGGATCGCTCATGCTGTTTGCGATGGATGCGAAGACCGGCAAACAGATCTGGAGCTCGGTCGCTCAGGCCAGGCTGGACGAGCGGGCGAACTACGACACGCGCCTGAAGCGCTTCAAGAAAGTCATCTCCCTGATGCTCGAGGACTTCCCGAAGCGATCGGGCTAGCGCTTCCACCGTCCATCGAGCCCGGCGGTCGCGCGGTCCGCTCGGCGTCGCCGTGTGACCGCCGGAAACTCGCGATCTTCAACGAGCCCTCCCCGTGAGTCGTACCAGTTTCGCGACGCCCGTCCGCATTCCGTCGCTTGCGCGCACGATGTAGAGACCGGCGGGCAGGCGCACGCCGCGGTCGTCACATCCGTCCCACAGGATTGTGTCCTCGCCTCCACGCGCCGTTGCGGAAAGCGACCGGACGCGTCGGCCGCGCACGTCGTAGATGTCGATCGTCATGGCGGCCGGGTCGCCGGCGCCGAGACGCACGGTCACATCGCCGGCGCTCGGGTTGGGGTGCACGGACACCCGCGGTCCGGTCGGTTCGTGGACGCTCGATCGGCGCGAGAGATCGATGCGCGTGACGACGGGATCGTGATCGCTGTCGCCGGCGACGAACTCGGCGGCGATGTGCACGATGTCCACCTGGACGCGGCCGATCAGGGGACTGCTGACGAAGGCCCGGTCGTAGGCGTGCCCGCTCCCCTGATACAGGTAGGTGTAGCGCTCGCTCTCGGGGAGCAGCCACATGACGTCGTACAACTGTGCCGACGACTCGAGCGGCGCCAGCGCGCCCGCAAACCAGTCGTCGTTGAAGTCTCCCACCACGACCAGCCGCGCGCCGGGATCGATGCCAGTCATGGCGTCGACGAAGTTCCCTACGGCGCCGGCCTGCGAGCGGCGTTGGAGGGCGGTGGGGTCGAACGGCGGCTGGACCGCGCCGAAATCCGGCGTGGAGCCGATCTGCGACGCGAAGTGGCACACGACGACGAACAGCGTGCTGTCGCTAAACCGCAGCTCCGCCGCCAGGGGCTTGCGGGAACCACGCCACGCGGCGTCGTCCGGAGCGATTCGGCCGGGGCTCCGCGACAGGACGAGCCCGCTATCGGTGGGAACCGGCTCGGTCCCGGTGCCGGGCAATCCGTCGGCGCGATCGACGAACGATACCCGGCCGGGGTCGAAGAGAAGCGCGACGCGGATGTTGCTCCCCGGGGCGCCGCCGTCCTCGCCGTCTCCCGGAGCGATCTCGCGCCAGTCATAGTCGGGACCGCCCGCCTCGCGAATGGCGACGGCCAGCGCCCGGAGCGTCGACGCCGCACCGACCACACCGTCATCGACCGGGCCACTGTCGTCTTCGATCTCCTGCAGCGCCACGATGTCCGGCCCGCCGAGCCGGTTCGCGATCGCATCGCCGATGCGCGGCATCCGGTCCGCATCGTCGGGGCCGAGGTTGTGGGTGTTGAAGGTCGCGATGGTGAGGTGCGTGGCATCGCCGGCGAACGGCGTCACTTCGCGGGGCAGGTCCGCCCGCGCGGGGACGATCGGCTCCTCCGGCAGTACTTCGTAGCAGCCGTAGCGATAGCTGACCACACCCACGATGTCGCCGGTCGAATCCCCGACGTCGAGGGCGGGGAGCGCGACCGGCATGAGTGCGTCATCCACCTGGACGCGCTCGGCGTTGGCGTCGTGTCCGGTCGCGGTCAGGGCGCCGCGCGCGCTCTGCCCGGTGGCCGTGCGTGCGGCGACCACCCAGCACTCGCCGAACGCGTTCGACGGTCCGACCACCGTCGCACCCGCCAGGCGCACGCGCATGCCTTCCAGGCTTTCCCAGAAATCGAGGCCGTCGCTCGACGGGTCGAAGGTCGAGAGCGCATCGTCGTCGACGACGTCGCCCGGTGGGACACGCCCGGACCCACCGACCAGGGCGGGGACGGGGAGCGGCCGCCCGCGGGCGAGAATACGCGTCGCCGTGGCGTGCACCTCGGTGACGGTCAGATTCGACGCGTCGCCACCGGGAAGAAATTCCGCCACCCCGCCGCTCACCTCGACGTCGTCACCGCGAGCCACGGACGGAACCGTGCCGGTGTAGACGAACACCCCGTCGGATGTGGCATCGTCCCCATCGCTGCCGGCATCTTCGAGGTAGAAACCGTTGGAGCCGACGGTGGTCACGACGCCGCGCGTCACCACGTCGAGCCCGGCGAGGGGGGACGTGTGCGCGCGCCCCTGGATTTCCGGAATCGTTACGGTCAGTGCCGGCACGAGCGCCAGCAGGCCGGCGGCCGGCGGGAACGGGAAGTTCATGAAACGGTCCTCCCGGGAGGAGAACAGTGTCGATCGACGGACGGAGAGGAGAGTGGGAGGGAGCACCAGCCTACACGACCCGGACGCCGTCATCAAGCCGCCCGGGGCAGAATTGTGCGGTGGCGAGGCGCGTGATATAGTCGGCGCGTGACCGCTCATCGTTCCCGCGACGTCCGCCGGTCTTTCGACCGGTCCTACTTCGATCATTTCTACGCCAACCGGGCGACCGCCGTGACGTCGGCGGCGGAGGTGTTTCGCCGTGCCCGTTTCGTCCACGCCTATCTGACTCATCTGCAGATCGACGTGCGTTCGGTGCTCGACGCGGGGTGCGGGACGGGATTGTGGAAGCGGGCGTTGAAGCGTATCGATCGAAGGATCGCCTACACCGGAATCGACCCCAGCGCCTACCTGTGCCGGCGCTACGGGTGGACGCAGAGTGCCATCGCCGACTTCAAGTCACGGAAGAAGTACGATCTCGTCGTCTGCCAGGACGTGCTGCAGTACGCGGACGCAGAAGAGGTGCGCCGCAGCCTCGATGCGCTGACGCGGGTGTGTCGCAGCGCGCTGTACTTCGACGTGCCCACGCGCGACGACATCGACGCCGGGTTGCTTGACATGAAGCGCACGGACCGAGCGATCCACGTCCGCAGCGCGGCATGGTACCGACGTCTCTTTCGCAAGGAGTTCATCAACGCCGGTGGGGGCGTCTTCATCCGGCGGAATTCACGCGCGGTGGTTCTGGCGCTGGAGTGTCTGGACCGCTAGGCCGCGGCTCATTCCGTGTGGACGTCGCGGATGATGTAGCCGCCGGAGCGTTCGTCGGGCTCGAGCTCGAGGAGCCCTTCCTTCTCGATGACCGACTTGACTGCTCTGACCGACGCAGGC
>CAZCQM010000150.1:0-499 GCA_964500785.1 uncultured bacterium | reverse complement strand
TCGAGGAGCCCTTCCTTCTCGGCGTTCCGCAAAAGCTCGCTGAAATTCCGGAATCCGTAGTAGGACTCGTTGAAGCCCGGCTTGCGGCGCTTGATGGCCTGCTTGACCATCGATCCCCAGACTTCGTCCTCGTCACCGCGCTCGTCCCAGAGCATCTCGATGGTGTCGAGCACGAGATCGAACGCTTCCTGCTTGCGCTCCTCGGCCGAGTGCGGTTCCTTGGTCCCGGCCGCCCGGGCCTTGGCAGGGGGACGGCGCTTGCTCTGGCTCTTGCGCCGCTTCTCGTGCTCGCGCACGAGGTCGTCGTAGAAGATGAATTCGTCGCAGGCGCCCGTGAAGAGATCCGACGTCGAGTTCTTGACGCCGACGCCGATCACGACCTTGTCGTTCTCGCGAAGCTTCGTGACCAGCGATGAAAAGTCGGAATCGCCGCTCATCATCGCGAAGGTGTTGACGTGCGGCTTGGTGTAGCACAGGTCCAGGGCGTCCACGACCATGC
>CAZCQM010000149.1:0-7989 GCA_964500785.1 uncultured bacterium | reverse complement strand
ATCGCCCAGGTGTCGATCTACCTGTCCGATGACGGCGGCGCCTCGTTCCACCCCATCTCCTTCGGCGAACCGAACGACGGGACGTTCTCCTGGTTCGTGCCCGATCTGCCCGGCGGGCAGTCGATCATCCGCGTCGTGGCCCGGGACAACGCGGGCAACTACGGGTCGGACTGGAGCGACGGAACGTTTTCGATCACCGGTGTGGGCGGGGGGATCGCCCCGACGACGCTCCGGGACATGGAGCTCCCCGGCTCCCAGCCATTCGCGGTCGTCGTCGAGGACCCGGACGTGAACTGCGTGACCTGCCACGGCAACTACGACCTGAACGTGGAGCCGTGGGCGCGCTGGAAGGGGAGCATGATGGCGCAGGCGATGCGCGATCCGCTCTTCCTCGCGTGCCTGGCGGTGGCGGAGCAGGATGCGCCCTCGGTGGGCGATCTGTGCCTGCGCTGTCACACGCCCGGTGGATGGCTGGAAGGTCACTCCGCAGACACGAGCGGCGGCCTCGTCACCGCCAAGGACCGGCAGGGCGTTCAATGCGACTTCTGTCATCGCCTGGTCGACCCCGACTATCAGCCGGGAGTGAGCCCGGCCGACGACGTCGCCGTGCTCGACTCCCTGACCGTCCCGCTGAACCATGCCAACGGGCAGTTCGTCACCGACCCCGACCCGGTGAAGCGCGGGCCGTATGCGGACGCGCAGGCCAGCCACGCGTTCCTGGCGTCGGCGTTTCACCGTTCCGCGAATCTCTGCGGGACCTGCCACAACGTGAGCAATCCGGTGTTCCAGTACGACGGCACCCCCGGAAAATACTCCCCGACCCCCTTCGATACACCGCATCCGGACGGGGAGGTCGCGAACATGTTCCCGGTGGAGCGGACGTTCGGCGAATGGTCGATGAGCGACTACGCCAACGGCGGCGTCTTCGCGCCCCAGTTCGCGGGGAACAAGGCCGACGGGATCGTCTCGACGTGCCAGGATTGCCACATGAAGGACCTGGCCGGTAAGGGGTGCAACGTGCCGGGCGCTCCGACGCGGTCCGATCTGCCGGACCACGATCTCACGGGCGGCAACACTTTCGTCCCCGACATCCTGCCGGCGTTCTATCCGTCGGAAGTGGATGTTTCGCGGCTGCAAGCCGGCAAGGCGCGGGCGATGTACATGCTCCAGAACGCCGCCTCGCTGGCGCTCGCGTCCGGTCAGACGGGGCCGAATCCCACCGTCGCGGTTACCGTCACCAACGAAACCGCCCACAAGCTCCCCTCGGGTTATCCGGAGGGGCGGCGGATGTGGCTCAACGTGAAGGCGTATGACTCGGGAGACGGACTGGTGTACGAGTCCGGCGCGTACGATCCCGGCACCGGGGTGCTGACGCACGATGAGGACGCCAAGATCTATCACATCGAGCTCGGCCTCTCGTCGCGCCTCGCGCCCGTGCTCGGTATGGACGCGGGCCCGTCGTTCCACTTCGTCCTGAACGACTCGGTCTTCTACGACAACCGCATCCCGCCGCGGGGCTTCGACAACGCCAACTTCGAGGCCATCCAGTCGCCTCCCGTCGGCTATGCCTATCCCGACGGCCAGTACTGGGACGAGACGACGTACACGCTTCCCACCGAAGCGCGTTTCGTCCAGGTGACGCTCTACTACCAGACGACGTCGAAGGAGTACGTGGAGTTCCTGCGCGACGAGAACGTGACCAACGACGCCGGGCAGGATCTGTACGACGCCTGGGTGGCTCAGGGGCGGTCGACGCCCGTCGCGATGGCGACCGATACCATCAGCGTCCAGGTCAATCCGACGCCCGTCGGGGACGGCCCGGTGGCTCGCACCGAGCTGTTGCCGAATTACCCGAACCCGTTCAACCCGTCGACTGTCGTTCGCTACTCGCTCGCGCAGCGGCAGCACGTTCGCGTCGACATCTTCGACGTGGCGGGGAGACTCGTCCGCACGCTGGTGGACGAATCCCGTCCGGTCGGCGTCCAGAGCGTGTCCTGGAACGGTCGCGACGCACGCGGCGTCCCCGTGGCCTCCGGGGTCTATCTGATCCGGATGACCACGGCCGGGGACCGGTTCGTCCGGAAGGCGGTTCTTCTGAAATAGTCGCTCCTGCGCTCTCAAGGGCAGGGAAAATCGGCGCCGCGCGACCATCGCGTGGCGCCGATCATTTGCCCGCCCGATCGGGGCGATGCGCATCGCGGCCGGTTCGCTACGCCCATTCTCATGCGAAAGTCCGCTGGTCGGAAAGAAGCAGGGTTGCGGGACCCTCCCCTTCGGGACTAGAATGCCCGAACCCACGGAGGGGCTCGTGCGGTTCTTTCCCAGACAAATCGATTTCTTCGAGATCTTCGAGCGGGCGTCGCGGAACCTGATTACGGCGTCGGACGAGCTCGTGGGGCTCTTCAATCACTTCGACCGGATCGACGAGCGCATCGAGGTCATCCAGGACCTCGAGCACGACAATGACGACCTCACCCACGAGGTCATGCAGGAGCTGGCCAAGACGTTCCTCACGCCCATCGACCGCGAGGACATCCACGCGCTGGCCAGCGGCCTCGACGACGTCCTCGACCTGACGTGGGCGGCCGCCGACCGCGTGGTCCTCTTCCATGTCCCGGCCAGCCGGCCCGGCGCCCTGGCCCTGGCGCGGTCCCTCAAGCAGAACACCGAAACCGTCCACCGCGCCGTCCAGGAGTTGCGCAAGAAGCAATACGCGGCGCTCAAGAAGACCTGCATCGACATCAACAGCCTCGAGAACGAGGCCGACCGTCTCTTCCGCGAGGCCATCGGGAAGCTGTTCGACGACGAGAAGGACCCGATTCTTCTCATCAAGTGGAAGGCGATCCTCGAGCACATCGAGCTGGCCACCGACAAGTGCGAGGATGTTGCCAACACGCTCGAATCCGTCGTGCTGAAGCATGCTTGACGTCATCCTCGTCACGATCGTCCTCGCGATTCTCTTCGATGTCAGCAACGGCTGGAACGATTCCGCCAACGCGATTGCGACCGTAGTCTCCACGCGCGTCCTCTCGCCCCAGCGCGCCGTCCTCATGGCGGCGAGCATGAACATCCTCGGGGCGTTCTTCTCCACGGCGGTGGCCAAGACCATCGGGAAGGGCATCGTAGATCCCAGCGCGGTGACGGAATCCGTCGTCGCCAGCGCGCTTCTCGCCGGATTCGTCTGGAACGGGGCGATGACGTACCTGGGACTCCCCGTGAGCGCCTCGCACGCGCTTATCGGGAGCCTGATGGGCTCGGCGGCGGCGTACGGGGGATGGGGGATCCTGAACGTTCACGGCCTGCAGAAGATCTTCACCGCACTGCTGGTGTCGCCCATCATCGGCCTTATCATCGGGTACCTCTTCATGAGGCTCATCCTGACGTTCTTCGGCCACCAGTCTCCCGGAACCATCAACAAGAGATTCGGGCGGCTGCAGCTGGTGTCGTCGGCATTCATGGCGTTCGGCCACGGGTCGAACGACGCCCAGAAGGTCATGGGCATCATCACGCTCTCGCTGTTCAGCGGGGGGCTCATTCCCTCCGTCGAGGTTCCCAAATGGGTCGTGCTCCTGTGCGCGTTCGCTATGGGGCTCGGCACCGCGCTCGGCGGCTGGCGGGTCATCCGGACCCTCGGCGTTCGTATGCTGCACCTGCAGCCGGTGCACGGGTTTGCGGCCGAAACCGCCGCGACCGCCGTCATCCTGGGGGCGAGCCACGTCGGGCTCCCGGTGAGCACGACGCACGTCATCGCGTCGACGATCATGGGGGTCGGTTCGACGGGACGGCTGTCCGCCGTGCGATGGGGCATCGCGGGCAAGATCGGCGCCGCGTGGATATTCACGCTCCCCGCCTGCATCATCCTCGCGTACGTCCTGCAGGCGTTCGTCTTCGGGCGGCTGTTCTAGCCTTCCCGGCGACCCGCAGGTGGTGGGTGGAGTCTCCACCCGGCCGAGGTGTAAGATGGGCCCATGGGTCAGACACCCGACCATGACGTAACCCGGCTCCTCCTCGATCTCACCGGGGGCAACCAGGAGGTCGTCAACGCGCTTTTGCCCCTCATCTACGGCGAGCTGCACGGTATGGCCGAGAACCAGCTCCGGCGCGAGCGCAAGGACCACACGCTCAACGCCACCGCCCTCGTCCACGAGGCCTATCTCAAGCTCGTCGACCAGAGCCGCGTCTCGTGGCAGAACCGGGCGCACTTTCTCGGCGTGGCTTCGCAGGCCATGCGACGTATCCTCATCAACTATGCCCAGGCCCGGCGGGCGCAGAAGCGGGGCGGCGACGTGGTCGCCACCACGTTCGACGACGAGCTGGTGCCGCGCGAATCCCGGGCCGACGATCTGGTCGACCTCGACGAGGCCATGACGCGTCTCAAGGCGTTGAACGAGCGGCAGGCCGCGGTCGTCGAGTACCGGTTCTTCGGCGGCCTGACGCACGAAGAGGTGGGCGAAGTCCTCGGTGTGTCGGTGCCCACCGTCCGCCGCGACTGGCGCCTGGCGCGCGCGTGGCTGAGCCGGGAGCTGAAGAAGTAGGCCGTGGACACCGAGCGCTGGCACCGCGTCGAGCAGATCTTCCACCTCGCGCTCGACCGTCCCGCCGTGGACCGGCCGAGCCTGGTCCGCGCGTTGTGTGGGGGCGACGAGGAGCTCTACCGCGAGGTCATGGAGCTCCTCGACGCGGACGAGGCGCCGCACAGCCTGCTCGAAGGGCGGGCCATCGACGCCGTCGACCTCCCGGGCGGAACGCTGGCCGAAGGCACCATCGTCGGCTCCTACCGCGTGGTCGGCACCATCGGCACCGGCGGCATGGGTGCGGTCTACCTGGCCGAGCGCGCGGACGGCCTGTTCGAACAGCGCGTGGCGCTCAAGCTCATCAAGCGGGGGATGGACTCGGAGTCGATCCTCGCGCGCTTCCACTCCGAGCGTCGCATCCTCGCCCGCCTGCAGCACCCCAATATCGCGAGCCTCCTCGACGGCGGCGTCACCGACGACGGTCTGCCGTTCTTCACCATGGAGTACGTCGACGGGCAGCCCATCACGCAGTACTGCGATGAGCGGCACCTGACCATCGAGGACCGGCTCGATCTCTTCCAGGACGTGTGCGCGGCGGTCCAGTACGCGCACGCAAACCTCGTCGTGCATCGCGATCTCAAGCCGAGCAACATCTTCGTCACGACCGACGGCCACGTGAAGCTCCTCGATTTCGGCATCGCCCGCGTCATGGATGACAGTGACGACGGCCTGACGCGGAGCGGTCAGCGCGTGATGACGCCGGCCTACGCGTCTCCCGAACAGGTGCGCGGCGCGCCGGTGACGACGGCCAGCGACGTCTACTCGCTCGGCGTGGTGCTCTACGAGCTCCTGTGCGGCTGCCATCCGCATCGCGACACCACCAGCACCCCCGCGGAGCTCGAGCGCGCCATCGCCGAGACGCCGGCGGAGCGGCCGAGCCGATTCTTGAGCCGGGTCGACACGGTGGGATCCGAGGGAACGCAGCCTTCCGTGGAGTCGATTGCGCAGGCTCGCCACATCGCGCCGCAGCGGTTGCGCCGGCGCCTCGAGGGCGACCTCGACAACATCTGCCTGGTGGCATTGCGCAAGGAACCGGAGCGGCGCTACGCGTCGGTGAGCCGGCTCCTCGATGACATCCGGAGCCACCTCTCCGGCCGGCCCGTCAGCGCGCGCCCGGATACGGTCCGCTATCGCTTCGGGAAATTCGTCCGCCGCAACCGCGTGGGCGTCGCCGCGGCCGCCGCGCTGGTGGTGCTGGTCACGGCGCTCACCGTCGTCTACACGTCGCGCCTGGCGCACGAGCGCGATCGGGCGCGTCTCGAAGCGGAGAAGGCGGCGCAGGTCAGCACGTTCCTGGGGAGCCTGTTTGAGGCGGCCGACCCGTACCAGTCGCGGGGGAAATCGATCACCGCCCGCGACCTTCTGGACAAGGGGCGCGATCGCGTCCACAAGGAGCTGGCGGATCAGCCCGACGTGCTGGCCGACATGTTGACGACGATCGGGAAGGCCTACGGGAATCTGGCCGTCTACGACGACGCGCGCAGCGCCCTGCTCGAGAGCCTGGAACTGCGCAAGAAGCTTGGGACCGACCGGGAGACCGGCGCCGTCGAGACCATGGAAACCCTCGCGTCATTCGAGAATGAGATGGGCCTCTACGATGACGCCGAAGCACGCGCGCGCCGGGCCCTCGATCTGGCCCGGGGACTGCCGGACCGCAGCCTCCACGCGACGGGGTTGAGCACGCTCGCCACCACCGTCGACTATCAGGGGCACTTCGATGAGGCGGAGAAGTACTTCCGCGAATCCATGAATGAGTGGCGCGGCATCCAGGGGCCCAGGAGCAAGGATGCCTCGATCGTCATGAACAACCTCGCACTCCTGCTCCACGAGGAAAGCCGGTACGCGGAGGCGGACACTCTGTACCGCGAAGCGCTCTCCATTCAGGAAGAAGCCTACGGCAAGATCCACCCGGAGACGTCCACCACGCGTTACAACTATGCGCAGCTCCTGGGCGACGAAGGACGCCTGGACGACGCGAAGGCGATGTGGGCGGAAGTGCTGGCCACCGATCGCCAGCTCTATCCCGAGGGCCATCCGTACATCGCGTTCTCGCTGAGCGCGTACGGGAAACTTCTCTCGCGCATCGGTGATTTCAAGGAGGCGGAGAAGCTCCAGCGCGAGGCGCTCGATATCCGGCGCGCCTACCACGGGGACGAGCACCCCGACGTGGCCTACAGCCTGGGTGCGCTGGGACGCGTGCTGTACGAGGAAGGCCGGTACGATGAAGCGGAGAAGGACTACCGCGAAGCGCTCGCCATGCACCGGAAGGTGAACGGGCCCAAACACCCCGTCCTCGGCGCGGTGATGAACGATATCGGCCAGCTCCAGTACTCGCGTGGCGACTACGCGGCCGCCGACACGACGCTGCGAAACTCGCTCGAGTTCCAGCGGTCCGTCTCGGGGGATGAGGATCGCAATGCGATGGCGGTCTCCATGGTGCGGCGCGCCGCCGTGCTGGCGGCACGCGGCCGGCTGCTGCAGGCGGAGTCGCTCGCGCGCGAGGGCGTCTCCATATCGGAGCGCCTGCACGCGGACAAGGGGCTGTGGGTGGCGCGGGCGGTGGTCGAGCTCGGCGATATCCGCCTGCAGATGCACGCCGTGGACGAAGCGGAGACCCTCTACACGAACGCGCTGGCGCGGATGCGGTCGTTCGAAGCCGGGGCGCCCCACCGGCCGCGCGACACGCCCGCGCTCATCGGGCTGGGCCGGTGCCGCATGGAGCGAAAGGACTACGACGGCGCCGAGGCGCGCTTCCGCGAGGCGCTCGACATCGACCGGCGCTACCTGGGTGACGGCCATCCCCGCGTGGCAGAAGAAGAGATCGCGCTCGCGAAGGTGTTCCTGGCGCGGGGCGAGCCGGCCGACGCCGAGCCGCTTCTCGTTCACGCGGTCGGCGTTCTCCAGAACGCGGTTCTCCCCTCTCAACTGGATCGCCGGGAATGCGAGCGTCTGCTCAAGGAATGCCGCGCCGCCCTCAAGAAACGCCGCTGACGACGCGCCCCGGGGGGGCATGCCACGCGCCGGCTCACACTCCTGAAGTAGATTCAGCCCCGCAAACGAAAACGCCGGCGGAGGTCCGGGCCGGCGTTTTCGTGGCGAGCGGCGATGAGAGGCGCGCCCGTCAGTTGGCGAGCTCCCGCTTGATCGTGAAGTGCAGCTCCAGCGTGCAACTCCGGTACTTCGAGTCCGTGGTGGTCTGGAGCTGGGTGAAGTGGTAGGGGTTCTCCTTGAAATCGAACGGGTAGTTGAACGTCGTCGTCATGCTCCACCCCTGCAGCCCGGTCCCGGAGGTCGAGCCGACGTCACTGAGGAACTTGAGCGTCGTCGTCTGGGAAGCGGTGATGGTGAAGATCGCCGTCCCGTGCAGCGACGACAGCGTCTCCTTCGGGAACGAGTAGTCGGGCGGCGTGACGTG
>CAZCQM010000148.1:0-8011 GCA_964500785.1 uncultured bacterium | reverse complement strand
GGGAACGCCGTCGCACAAGATCCTGCGGCTCAAGGGCAAGGGGATTGCGCGGCTCCATGGCCACGGCCGCGGCGACCAGCTGGTGCGCGTGGTGGCCTGGGTTCCCGACAAGGTGAACAAGAAGGAAGAAGAGCTGCTCAAGGAGCTCGAGAAGTCCCTCGCCAGCCGGGCGCCGAAGATCGACTGACCGCAGCCGCGGCCCGTCGCGGGCCGCGCGTTCCTATCGATGACCGCACACCGCTTCTCCTTCTACGTGCCGGCGCTGCGCGCGGGCGACGACGCCGTCGAGATAACGGGGGAGGAGCACCGCCACCTCGCGGGAGTCCTGCGCATGGCCCCGGGCGGCGAGATCCGCGCCACCAACGGGCTCGGGCTCGTCGTGGCCGCCACCATCGACACCGTCACGAGGGACCGCACGACCGCGCGCGTCACGGCGGTCGACGAAGATGCACCGCCGGAGCACCGGCTCGTCCTGGCGCTGGCGCTCCTTCCGCGCGCGCACCTCGACGTCGCCGTCGCGCAGTGTGTCGAAGTCGGGATGACGGATTTCATCCCCGTGCTCGCCGAGAAGTGTCATGTGCGCGCGTGGTCGCGCGCGGCGGGGACGCGGACGACGCGCGTCGCCGTCGCGGCCATGAAGCAGTCCGGGCGCGGATGGCTGCCGGTCGTGCACGACGCCGTCGACGCGGACGCGCTGGCCCGGTCATTCGGATCCTACGGGGCCACCTACGTCGGCGACGCCGACGGTGAGGCGTTCCCCTCCGGGGGGGCGGCCGGCGATACCCTGATTGCGGTGGGACCCGAGGCGGGGTTCACCCCCGGGGAGATGTCGGTTCTGGCCGCGGCGGGCGCGCGACCGGTCTCGGTCTCGCGCCACCGCCTCCGTGCGGAAACCGCCGCGGTGGTCCTGGTGGCGGCGGCGGCCCGCGCCGGCGGGCGCTAGCGGCGCGCCGCCCGTGCAGAAATTGACAGTCGGTGTTCTATCTCATAGAATGCGAAGGGGTTAACAATGATTACCGAGAAACTGACCGAGGACATGAAGACCGCCCTCAAGGCGGGCGACAAGGTGCGCCTCAGCGTGGTCCGAATGCTCCTCTCGGAGCTGAAGAACGAACGCATCGCGCGCGGCGAAGACCTGGATGAAGCAACCGAGCGCAAGGTCCTCTCCGGATACGCGAAGAAGCGCAAGGAAGCCATCGAGGCGGCGCGCGCGGGCGGACGCGAGGAGATCGCCACCCGGGAGCAGGCCGAGTACGACATCACGGTCTCCTACCTGCCCCGGCAGCTGTCCGACGAGGAAGTGCGCGTGGTGATCCGCAAGCACATCGAGAGCGCGGGGGCGACCGGCCCGCAGGCCTTCGGCGTCGTCATGAAGTCCGTCATGGCGGAAGTCGGCGGGCAGGCGGACGGCAAGCTCGTTGCCTCGCTGGTGCGGGAGATGATGGGCTGACATCGTGGAAGCGACGACCGCCGTCAACATCGTGCTCGTGGGGATCCTGGCCATCGGTGCCATCACCGGCGGCATCAAGGGGCTCGTGCGCCAGTTGATCGAGCTGGTCGGACTGGTCGTGTCGTTCTTCGTTGCGGCGGTGGTTTCCAGCTGGCTGGCCGCCAGTCTCACGCGCCTGGCGTCGATTCCGCACGCGCCATCGCTGGTGATCGGGTTTCTCACCGTGTTCGTCGCCGGGATGATCGCGTTTCACTTCGTCGCGATCTCCGCGCAACGCCTCGTGCAGGGATCGCTGTTCGGGTGGATCGACCGGACCGGCGGCGCGGCCCTGGGGTTTCTGGCCGCCGTGCTGGTCGCGAGCGTTCTCGCCACCATCACGCTCGAGCTGCCACTCACGGGATCGACGCGCGCCAGCCTCGAGCGGTCGACCGTATTCATGCGCGTTCAGCCCGTGGCGGGCTGGCTGGTCGACGTGGTGTTCCCGCGCGAGCGCGGCCACGTGGCATCCGCCGCCGCGGGCCCCGTCGTGCACACCTGATTCTCTCGTTCCCGGCGGCACCCGGGCCAGCCGCCGCCACCGGTTCGTTCCGCCCGGGTATTCCATGACCCAACCCTCCCTCCCATCGACATTCGAGCATGCGGCGCGCGTGCTGGGGCTCGACGACGTCCTCGCCCGGGTCGCCGCCGGGTGCGTCAGCGAGGGCGCGCGCCGATTGGTGACGACGACGCGGCCCACCGCGGACATCGCGCGCGTGGGCGAGTCGCTGGCCGAGATCGAAGAGTACCGGCGGATGCGAGAGGACACGGGGGACATCGCCATCTCCGATACGGCCTACCGCGCCGACGTCGAGGCGGTCGCGGCGGGCGAGCGCGCGTCCGGCGAGGCCCTGCGGCGCATCGGCGACGGCGAGCGCGCGGTCATTCAACTGCGGCGACGGGTCGGGGACGCGGACACGCTGCCGCGCCTCGCCGCCATCGCGGCCATGGCCGCGCCGCACGACGACCTCGTCGCCGACATCGACCGCGCCATCGATCCCGACGGCGCGGTGCGCGACGACGCCACCCCGGAGCTCAAGCGGATCCGCCGCGACATCCGCGCCGCGCGCGGGAGTCTGCGCGAGCGCGTGGAAAAGATGGTGGGCGAGTTCGGCGACGACGCGCACGCCACCGTCATGGGTGGGCGCCACGTGCTGGTGGCGCCGCGGGCGAAGATCAAGCGCGGCTCGGTGCTCGTTCACGGCGCGTCGCAGACGGGCGGCTCGCTGTACGTCGAGCCGCTCGCGCTCCTCGATCTCAACAACGAGCTCGAGACGCGGCTGGCCGACGAAGTCGAGGAGGTCTCGCGCATCCTGCTTGCGCTCACCGACCGCGTGCGCCGCGTAGCACCCGGGGTGCTCGCCAACGCCGACGTCGTCGAGCGTCTCGATGCCATCCACGCGCGGGCCGCGTTCTGCGAGCGCTTCGGATGCATCACCCCGGACATCCCGGAGCGCGCGCCCGGCCCGCTGCACCTGGTGCGGGCACGCCATCCGCTTCTCATGCTGGCGCTGGACCGCGCCGGGGCGGCGGACCGGCTGGTCCCGCTGGACCTGACCCTCGAACCGGCGGCGCGCCTGCTGGTAATCACGGGGCCGAACGCAGGCGGGAAGACCGTCGCCATCAAGACCGTCGGGCTGCTGGTGTTGATGCTGCAGTGCGGGCTGCAGGTGCCGTGCGCGAACGGGAGCGAGATTCCACTCTTCGACGCCGTTCTGGTCGACATCGGCGACGAACAGTCGCTGGAGTCGTCGCTCTCCACCTTCACCTCGCACCTCGCGCACCTCGATCAAATGACCCGCCGCGCCGATGCGCGTACGCTCTGCCTCGTCGACGAAATCGGCGACGGAACCGACCCGGACGAAGGCGCCGCCATCGCCATCGCCACGCTGGAGCGGCTGCTCGCATCCGGTGCGGCGGTCATCGCGACCACGCACTACGGGCGCATCAAGACCTTCGCCCTCGAGACGACGGGAGTCGCCAACGCGTCGATGGCGTTCGAGGACGGGGAATCGCGCCCGCTGTACCGACTCCTGCAGGGAGTCGCCGGGCGCAGCCGGGGCATCGATACGGCGCGGCGCAGCGGGTTCGACCCCGCGGTTGTCGAGCGCGCGCAGGCGATCCTCGGGCACGATGCGTTCCAGCTGGAATCGGCGCTCGCGCGCCTGGAGGCGAGCCATCTCGCCCTCGAGCGCGAACGCGAGACCGTCGCCGCGGAGGAGGAGCGGTTGCGCGCGCTGACCGCATCGGCCCAGGAGAAGGAGCGCGAGTACACGCTGACGCGCAAGGAAGCGCAGCGGCGCGCGACGCGCGAGGCGGAAGACATGGTGGCGCAGGCGCGCCGCGACATAGAAGCGACGGTGCGCGAGCTGCGCGAGCGCGGCGCGGACAAGGCGACGATCCGGGAGAGCCGCCGCCGCATCGAGGGGCTGGAGCGCACCGTGCGCGCGCGCCAGCGCGAAGCCAACGCGCCCGCCGACCCGCTCGCGTCGGTCGCGGTCGGCGACCGCGTCTCGCTGAGCCCGTCAGGGCGCCCGTGGGGGACGGTGGTGGCGATCGAGCGCCGCGACGCCACGGTGGACATCGGGGGCAAGCGCATCCGCGTGCGCGTCGGCAAGCTCTACGCCGCCTCGGTGGACAAGTCGTCTCCCGCATCCGCGCCGGCGGTGGGCGTCGACTACGAACCAACCGGCGAGACGGAGCTCCACGTGCGGGGCATGGACCGGGAAGACGCGCTGGAGCAGGTCAACCGCTTCGTCGACCGCGCGGTGTTGAGCGGCCTCAACGAGGTCAAGATCGTCCACGGACGCGGCGAGGGGATCCTGGCGCGCGCGGTTCGCGACATGCTCAAGCGGGATTCGCGTGTCGCGTCGATCCGGTTCGGCGACCCGATGGAAGGAGGGATCGGAGTGACGTTCGCGACACTCCGGTGACCCGTGGCCCAGATCCCGCAGCACATCATCGATCAGGTGCGCGACCGCTCCGACATCGTGGAGATCGTCGGGCAGTACGTCGATCTCAAGCGTGCCGGCACCAACTACAAGGCGCTGTGCCCGTTCCACCAGGAGCGCACCCCGAGCTTCGTCGTGAGCCCGGAACGGCAGATCTACCACTGCTTCGGGTGCGGCAAGGGCGGCAACGTCTTCCAGTTCCTGATGGAGATGGACGGCGTGAGCTTCCCGGAGGCGGTGCGCGAGCTCGCCCAGCGCGCCGGCATCGAAGTCGACGTGAGCGCCGGTCCGGACGAGCGGTCCGAGAACGATGCGCTCTACGAGGCCAACCGCGCTGTCGCCCGCTTCTACCACCGCATGCTCGTCAATTCGCCGGCGGGGGAACGGGCGCGGCGCTATCTCGCCGGACGCGACATCCCGCGGGACGCCTGGACGCGCTTCGGTCTGGGCTTCGCCCCCGGCTCCGGCGAAGCGCTGGTGTCGGAAGCGCGCGCGCGCGGCATCCCCCGCGAGGTGATGCTCCGGCTCCGGCTGGTCGCGGCCCGGGAAGGGCGTGGGGGCTACTACGACTACTTCCGGGACCGTGTGGTCTTTCCCATCATCCAGCCCGGCGCGCGCGTCGTCGGGTTCGGGGCGCGGACCATGGGCGACGCCGAGCCCAAGTACATCAACTCGGCCGAAAGCCCGATCTTTCTCAAGCGCCGGACTTTCTACGGCCTCGACCGCGCGCGCGATTCGATCCGCTCGGAGCGGCACGCCGTCATCGTCGAGGGGTATACCGACCTGATCCGGCTCCACCTGGTGGGGGTGGAGAACACCATCGCGACCTGCGGGACGGCGCTGACGCGGGACCATGCGGCCGGGGTTCGGCGGCTGACCCGGCGGGTCGTCCTGCTGCCGGACGGCGACGCCGCCGGGGAAACCGCTGCGCTCTTCTCGGGGGCGCTCCTGATGGCGGAAGGGGTGGAAGTGGGTATCGTCCCGCTGGCTGATGGTCAGGACCCGGATTCGGCGGCCAAGTCGTTGCCGGGAAACGAATTCAAGGAACTTTTGGCCCGGCCGTTGGAATATTTCCGATACGTTGACTATACTATCCAACGTCGGCGTCCCGCAGCGCTCGAACGTGAAGAAATCATTAGACGTATCGTCTCGGCCATCGCCCAGAGCGGCGATCCGCTGCGGGGGGATGTATTGGTCAGTGAGCTGGCCGGCGTCGTCGGGGTCGAGCCCTCCGCGTTGCGGCGGTTGCTTCGTCCCGGTGGCGGAGCCGACGGGGGCAGGCGTGCGGGGTCCGAGGCGGGGACGAGCCAGTCGGCGGAAATGCGACGATCTCTGGAGCGCGTCGTGCTCCGACTGGTCATGGAGGGCACCCCGTCGGCACTCGACGCCCTCGATTCGCTCGATGTGGAGGATTTCTCAGACGAGGCTAACCGTAAGTACTACAAACTGCTTGACTCGGCCAGGGAGGCCCATATTGATTTAAGGGGTCGCGACTTCCAACGTCGGGCGGAGGAGACGGGGCTGGAGGACTTCGCGCGCGAGATCTCGCTGGTTTCGGTCCCCCCGGGCAATGTCGATACCCTTCTCAAGGACCACATCCGAGAGTTGAAAAAACGCCGGATCGACGACGAGCTGGCCCTGCTTCATGAGCGGCAGCTCGGGCTTCCACCGGACAGCGACGAAGTCATAGCAATCGGCGAACACATGAGACGCCTGCAGCAGGCGAAGAAAGAGCTATGAGCAAAGCAAAGACAAGTCCCAGAGCAAGATCCGCGTCCACGACGGACCGGTTCGACGATGTTCTCGAAGACATCCGGCGCCTCGCCGACGAGAAGGGCTTCGTCCTGAACCACGAGATCGAGGGTCTCGTGGGCGACGACTTCTCGCCCGAGGACATCGTGGTCCTCTACGACCGGCTCAGCGAGGAGAAGATCGACTACTTCGACTCGCCGGAGAAGGCGCGGCTGAAGATCGAGGCCCGCAAGCGCCGGGAGGAGAAGGAGGAGCAGAAGGCGGAGGAGGACGTCAAGGCCGTCATCCGCTACGACGACCCGGTGCGCATGTACCTGCGCGAGATGGGGAAGGTGCCGCTGCTCGATCGCGAGGGCGAGGTGGAGATCGCCAAGCGCATCGAGGCGGGGCAGATCCTGGTCGCAAAGGCCGTCTTCTCGCTGGACTCGCCCATCCGCGAGCTCCAGCGCCTGGCCAAGGCGGTCGAGAAGAGCGAGATGCGCCTCGACGAGGTTGTCCAGGTGGAGACCGGCGGGCTGGCGCCGTCGTACACGGGCAAGAAGGAGCGCCAGGCGCGCTTCCGTCCGGTGCGCAAGATCGCCTCGCTGCGCAAGGAGATCGTCGACCTGCAGAAGAAGGTCCGGCTCAAGAAGAACGCCTCCAAGCGCCCCGCGCTGGAGCGGTCGCTCGACCTCCGTCAGGCCAAGCTCTTCGAGGAATACATGAAGCTCCAGCTCAATCCGAAACAGCTGGAGCGCATCGTCGAGAACATCCGCGCCACGCGCGACCGTCTCAAGGACTACGGCGCCAAGCTCGGCGAGTACGAGGACTTCGTCGGGCTTCCGTACGAGGACATCGTCGCACACGTGAAGAAGCTCAAGGCGGCGTCGCGGCGGCGGAGCGTGAAGGTGGAAGGCAAGGGCGCGTGGTCGCTGGAGATGCTTGAGGACTTCGAGCGCAAGATGCGCGCGCTGCGCGCCGAGATCCGCGTCATCGAGAAGGAAGAGAATCTCTCCAGCGCGGAGCTGGAGAAGGTCGTCGAGAGCATCCGCCGCGGCGAGATCCAGGTGCAGCGCGCGAAGAAGGAGATGATCGAGGCCAACGTGCGCCTCGTCATCTCCATCGCCAAGCGCTACACCAACCGTGGGCTGGAGTTTCTCGACCTGATCCAGGAAGGGAACAGCGGCCTGATGCGCGCGGTCGACAAGTTCGACTATCGCAAGGGCTACAAGTTCTCGACCTACGCGACGTGGTGGATCCGCCAGGCCATCACGCGCGCCATCGCCGACCAGGCACGGACCATCCGCGTGCCGGTGCACATGATCGAGGCCATCAACAAGGTCTCCCGCGCGCAGCGCAAGCTCGTGCAGGAGAACGGCCGCGATCCCACACCGGAAGAGGTGGCGAAGAAACTCAACTACCCGCTCGACAAGGTGAAGAGCGTGATGAAGGCGAGCATGGAGCCCATCTCCCTCGACCGTCCCATCGGCGAGGACGAGGACTCCAACCTCTCCGACTTCATCGAGGACATCATGGCGGCCTCGCCGGCGCAGTCGGCCTCCCACGCGATGCTGCGCGACCAGCTCAACCGCGTGCTGTCCACACTCACGCGCCGCGAGGAGAAGGTCATTCGGCTGCGCTTCGGGCTCGGCGACGGCACGCCGCGCACGCTCGAAGAGGTGGGGACGATTTTCAATGTGACGCGCGAGCGCGTGCGCCAGATCGAGGCCAAGGCCCTGAAAAAGCTCCAGCACCCGAGCCGGGCGCGCAAGCTCAAGGGCTACACCGAGATCATATGAGCCGAACGCGGTGGGCTGTGCTACCCTCTCGCGCGAGGGCCCAT
>CAZCQM010000147.1:7283-8051 GCA_964500785.1 uncultured bacterium | reverse complement strand
TCATCATCATCGGACGTTCCCCGCGGCCGCGCCTGGTGTCGCGCATCGTCAAGTCGAGCATGGACCAGGTGCTGATCCATGCGCCCTGCCATGTCGCGGTGGTCAAGGGGACGATCCCCGCCACGCCGGAACACGTCCTGGTGGCCGTCGACCAGGAGCGCAACGCCGAGCTCGCCCTGCAGCTGGTGGGCGCGTTTGCGGAGAACTGGAAGGCGACGCCCAAAGTGGTCGGCTTCATGCCGGGCGGGACCGAAGCGCGCGCACGACTGGCCCTGGACAGCGTTCTCCGGAACACGCCGGCGCCGGAAAATGCGGAGATCTCGGCGGTAGGCAACGGCGACGTCCCCACGCGCATCACCTCGGAAGCGGGACCGAACGACGTCATTCTCATGGGCGATGCCGAATCGCTGGGATTCGCCCGCCTGCTGGCACCCGACGTCGCCGACGGGGTGGCGGACAAGAGCGAGCAGATGGTGATTCTGGTGAGAGCGTACCGGCCCGTGCCCAGGCGGTCGTTGCTGATGCGCCTGTTGACCGGAGCGTGAGTCTGCGGCGCCCGTGGCGCGCCGGTGATCTGGAGGTATCTTCATGCAAGAGACGCTGCAATCCATGCTGAGCGAGACGTGGACCACGACCGCCCAGGCCATCGCGCGGCTGCTGCCCAAGGTGGCTGTGGGCGTACTGATCCTCGTCGTCGGACTGGTCGTGGGGCGCCTGCTGCGCGCCATTACGTTGCGGTTCTTCGTGGCGCTGCGCCTGGACCGCATG
>CAZCQM010000147.1:0-7273 GCA_964500785.1 uncultured bacterium | reverse complement strand
GTGTTGAATCGTTTCCCCTTGTCGGTGATGGCGACGTGGCGGAAACGCTGGCGACGGTCGTGTACTGGCTGGTCCTGATGCTGGCGCTGCAGACCCTGGGCTGGGTGCTCGGCCTGACCGGGCTGGTGGACTTCTTCGGGCAGGTCCTCAATTACCTGCCGCGGCTCGTCGTCGCCACCATCATCGTGCTGGTGGGAACGGCGCTCGGGTCGTTCTTCGGGAGTGCCGTGCAGGTCGCGTCGGCAAACTCAGGCCTGCTTGTGTCGCGGCCGCTGGGACGGCTGGTGAAGTACGCGATCGTATTCTTCTCGGTGGCCCTGGCATTGGAGGAACTCGAGATCGCCACCCGCCTCCTCACGACGACGTTCCTCATCATCGTGGGAGCGACATGCTTCGCGCTGGCCATCGCGTTCGGGCTGGGGTGCCAGGACGTGGCCCGGCGCACGGTGGAGCGGTGGCTCGCCGGCGACGCGGCGGCGCCCGCGCCGGCGACCGATCCCGGCAAGGAGCCGGGCAAGCCGCCCGTACCCACGGGTTCCGGAGAGTAGCGGCGCGCGCCGTCTACGGTGCCGGGCTCCCCGCATGCGAGAGTTCTTCCCCGGGGCGGGGCCCGTAGGCCGGCCTCCACAGCAACGTGTTCCGGTTCGGGTCCAGGTGGATGGCCCGGGGGATGCGGTCCACGGTCAGCCTGAATTTCTGGTCGGCATCGATGAGATGAAGCTCCCGCAGCTCGGTGTCGCCGTCGATGAATTCGATGCCGACTTCGACGTCGAGGACGAAGGGATCGCCCGCCTGTTGTTGCACGAGTGACACGTCCACGTCGAAGGGGCCTTTCTCCTCGCCGAGGATGATCGATTCGACGGGACGAGGGACATACGAATTCTCCTTCATCTGCGTCTCTATCGACCATTTCAAGTCCACGATGGGTGCGCCCGTGCGGTCGAGCCACTGGGCGAAGAACCGGTCCAGGCCCGCGTCCGGGGCGGCGGCGATGAACGCCTGCCGGATGTCGTCGAGCGAGATCGACGTCTCCGCAAAGCGCACCACCAGCGCCCGCATCGTGCCGAAGAACACGTCGTCGCCCACCTTGTGGCGCAGCATGTGGTAGACCCAGTGCCCTTTCGCGTCGGACAATGTATGATCGAAATGAAACGGCGCCGTTCCGTCCAGCTGGGACAGCGGCCGGTCCACACCCATTCGCAGGTAGGCGAAGTACCCGCGCGCGCACTGGCTCTGCACGTATCCGGGACGGGAGAACTCCAGGAAGTCGCGCGCGGCATCCTGCCCGTCGATGGCCTCGATGGCGAGTGCGGCGCCGTACTGCGCGATCGACTCGGAGCACAGGTAGTGCCCCTTGCCGGTCGAGGAGACGAGATTTCCCCACCACGTATGCCCGGCCTCGTGCGCGAAGAGCGCGAGGTTGCCGTCCGCCGGAGCGAAGAAGTTCGTCCGCGCCACGATGAATCCCTGCTCCGAGGCCGCCCCGAATGAATCGATCGACTCCGGCATTTCCGCGATGGCGAACGTCGAATACGGATAGGGGCCGAAACACTTCGAGAGCACGTCGATCGCCTGATTGAGACGCTCGGCCTGTGCGCGTGCATCGAGTTTCTTGGGCGTGAGCAGGTACACGGCAACAGTCCGATCACCCACGCGGACCTCCTGCGGCTTCAGGAAAGGTGCGGCGGCAAACGATCGCGCGGTCCCGTAGTCGTCGCGCCAGACCTCGACGACACCGGAGTGCGTGGCCTTGCGCTCCATGCGCTTCCCGTTGGAGAGCGACCACCACTCCGCCGGCAGGTGGAATCGTGTCGTCCCGCGCGCCCGTGCCTTCGACCCGGCGAGGGGGTCGTCGGGGTTGGTGGGGTCGGCGGGAACCGGGTACCAGGCTTCCACCCAGCTGGCGTACGAGAATTCCGGTCTCACGATGACCTGCATGGATTCCGTCGTGCTCTCGCAGCGGAACTCCAGCTCGACGCGCTGGCCCGTTGCCAGGTCCTTCGGAAACTCGAGCACGCGGACTTCCGTGGTGTCGGCATCGTGGACGAGCAGATCGGAGTCGGACTTCGTCCCGGCCGGGTCGATACCGTGGGCATCGACGACGTCCAGGCGCTCGAGCCGCATCACCGGCCGGCGGCTGTTCAGGAGCAGGGCCAGGGACCGGGTCTCTTTCCCGGCGAACTCCACCACCATGTGGCCGTCGACGGACAGTCGACCCTCGTCAGGTGCGACGGTCACGTCGAGGTCGAGCTGGACGGTCTTCCAGTCGCCGGCGGCCACGATCCGGTCGGCCCCGGCCGGTTCGGCGGCGGCGCACAGCGGAATCATCAGCAGCACCAGAAAGAGACGCTTCACGACACAACCTCCTGCGGACGTCTCTGCCAGCCCAGCCGTGCGGCCAGTGCAAACAGCTCGTCGCGGTCGAAGACATAACGCACCTCTCCCACCCGTGCGTCGTCGCGCACGCGCTCGGGCAGGGAAGCCCACACCCGTGGAGAGAAGAGCAGAACGGGATGATCCAGAGCGAGGGCGTCTTCCGGATGTTCGAAGACGTGGGGGATGATCCGAACGTCCGGGTGCGACAGCACGCGGCGGATGTCCGCGGCGACAGCCTCGGCCGTCTCGCGGTCGCGCTCGCACACCGCGACGGCGTCGGTGCCGGGTGGAATCCGAAGTGCCAGCGGGTCGGGCGTGATGGTAACGAAGCGAACGTGCTCCAGCAGGTCGGGCCAGCGCGTTCGAATGTCGTTGTAGTGAAAATAGGTCGCGACGATCTCGCCCGCGGGCGGAGCGTCCGGAAGTGATAGCGGCCACGGTTGCGCATCGACGTCGAACTGCGCCCGGATTTCGGCCGCGTGCAGCTCGCACTGATGAGCACTGCATTCAAGCACGAACGCCGTCGGCCGGGTGTCGAAGGGACTGTAGCGCCGGATCGCGGCGATGAGGTCGTCCTCGTTCAGCGACCACCGCCGGCGCACCTGTGAGACCACGCCGCGGATGAAGAACTCGAGTGCGTCCGGCGACGCGGCCGGCGTCTCCCGGCTCGCTTCCGTGCCGGGCGCCACGCGGGTTCCGTGGGGCCCCCGCCGACTCTCGACGAGCCCCTCCCGCGCGAGGGCGGCGTAGGCGTGCCGAACCGTGTGCACATGCACCCCCCACAGCTCCGCCGCCTCCCGAAGGGGCGTGAGCGCATCGCCCGGCCGCAGGGTTCCCGCCTGGATCCGGCGGCGGATTTCCGAGGCGATCTGGTGGTACAGGGGGCTCGGGTCACGGTCATTTAACTTATTGCTATTAGCCATAATGCGTATAGATACGTAGTTCTATAACAATAGTTGCAAGAAAACCTCGGCCGCGGCGTGCCGGGGGGGGCCAGGTTGCTCGATCGCGCGCCCCGACAAACGCAAAACCCCGCCGCGGACTCGGTGCCGCGGCGGGGTTCGCCGTATTCGAATCGTTCTGCTGTGTGTGGGACCGGGTTACTTTTCGGCTCCCGACGCGCTCATCATCCGCTGTTCGATCTGCAATTTGCTGCCGACCGTGATGACCACGCGGCGGTTCTTCGCCCGCCCGTCGGCCGTCGAATTGTCGGCGACCGGCATGGTCGGGCCATAGCCCACGGCTGCGAGGCGGCTGGGATCCGCGTTGTGCTTGTCGACCAGATAATGGAGAACCGCGTTGGCACGCGCGGTCGACAGCTCCCAGTTGGATTTGAAGTGATCCCGGAAGCTCGGTGCGATGGCCCGGTTGTCGGTGTGTCCCTCGACCAGGATGCGCCGGTCGGGGTACTTCTGGAGCACGCCCCAGATGCGGTCCAGCGTGCTCTTGGCATCCGCGGTGAGCCACGCTTCCGCGGTTCCAAAGGTCGCCGCTCCGTCCAGCGTGATGTGGGTGAGCCCGTCCTTCTGCTCCATCAGAATCTTCTTCTGGTCCTGCAGATCCGCGAGCGAGCCCTTCAGGTCCTCGTTCATCTTCTTCTGCTGATCGAGCTGCTTGTTGAGGTCGGTTACCTGGTCATTCAACGTGTTGACCTGGGACTCGAGGTCCCCGATCCGAAGATCTTTCTCCTTGCTCGAACATCCCGCCGCCAGCAACCCGGCGACAGCGACGACGGCAACAATACCGATGTGTTTCATGATGGCCTCCCTTGCGCAATTCGAGTCGCCTGCAACAGGCGAATGCAGCAATTGATCTTCACAATATCGGAATTTTCGGGGTCGTGCGCCAACTGTACCACATCCAGGATCCACCTGCCGGGCGGCGGGGCACTCGCGGACGGTCGCCCCGGGGGCAGACCACGGGGCGGCGGGAGTCCGGGATAGCCCACGCCGGGATAACCCATTGTCGCCCAATCAGTTTCTCCGGGCGCCGCCCGCCCCCCTCGCGCGCTCCCCGACGCCCCGCCCCGAATGGGCACGGAACTGGCTGTTAGGCGACTCACACCCCTGGCGATGGGAGCTCCGTATGTTGAACGCATCAGGGAGGTGGCCCCAGGCGTCATCACGAGTCGCGCATACAACAAGCTCCGTACGGTCTTCGAGCTCGTGAAGACCACGCTGGTCAACGCCCGCCGCCATCGAGTCCGGCGGCTATCGGCGGCCCTGGCGTTCTATGCCCTTCTCTCCCTTGCACCGATGGTTGCGATCACGGTGGCCGTCGCCGGACTGGCGTTCGGCAGCGAACGGATCGAGACGCAGATCGTGGACACGTCGCGCATGATCGTGGGACCCGCCGGAACGACCGTCATCGAAAACATCCTCTCGTCCACGAGACGGCCCGCGACCAGCGTTGTCACGTTTATCGCCGGGATCGGTGTGCTGCTCTTTGGCGCGTCGCGCGTGTTTCTGCAGCTCCAGGACACCATGAATTCCATCTGGGAAGCCGATCGCGGCAGCCTCCGGCGCTCGATTCGAAACCGGGCCATCGGGATGGGCCTGGTCCTGGCCACGGGCATGGCCTTCGTCATCGGCCTGGTCGCGCAGGCGGCGTTCGCGTCTGCCGGGTCCTTCGTCGGACAGGAGTGGCAACCGCTCGAGAAGGCGCTGGCGACCGCGGACTGGCTGCTCACCGTGGCCGTGGTGGCGTCCGTCATCGCGTGCCTGTTTCGCTACGTGCCCCGAACGCGGGTGGAATGGTCGGCGGTCCTGCCCGGCGCCATCGTGACCACGATCCTCATTCTCCTGGGACGGGTCGCGTTCGGTCTGTATCTCAGCCTTGGATTCGGGAGCTCGCTGCAGGGGGCGGCGGGATCACTCGTCGTGCTGATCCTGTGGATATTCTATATGGCCCAGGTGGTCTTCTTCGGCGCGGAGCTCACCCGGACGCTTCACCTGCGTCGGACGGGCGGATGAGCCCCGCCGCGCGGTTTGCAGGGTCGCCGGCTTCAGGGATCCGCCAGAGCGACGACGCTCAGACGACCTGCAGTGAGAGCGCGTCGAAGCCGAAGCCGTCATCGCCGCGATCGACGTAGAGGTCCACCTGGTAGAACCCCGCCTCCGGCGGGAGCTCCCACACGATTCCCCCGTTTTCGGTGGATTCCATGACGCCTCCCGTCACGCTCCAGACAGCAACCTCGGAACCCACGCCGCTCGGACGCAGGTGGACGCGCCGGCCCTCGCGCTCCACGAGCTCGATCCGTACGTCGCGCCCGGGAACCAGCGGCAGCTCGCGCACGGCCTGGGCGACGGTCACGGTTCCCCCGTTGATCGTCACAGTGAAATTGCGGCTGAAGTCGCAGGGGCCCGCTTCCAGGTCCAGCGTCCCCGCCAGCGTGAACGTCACCTGCGTGGTCGCCGCAGAGTCCAGCGTGAAGTTCAGCTCGAACGAGCTCGACTTGACCTTCAGCGTGTCCAGCGTGGCGCCCGCGACGTTGTCGACGTGGACGGTGTCCACACCGGGGTAGCTCTCCGAAGACACGATGTTGACGGTCAAGAACGAGTCCACCAGCGCACCGGTCGCGTGCAGGTTCTGCCCCTGATCAGCACCCGAGCACACCAGCGGGGGCGGCGGCGGCGGATCGACCGCGGTCCCGTTGTCGCACGTGCTCAATCCCAGCGTGGCCACGGTCACGGTTCCTCCCGTCACCAGGACGGCCTGGCGGCGGCGCTTCGAACGATGCTTGTGTTTCAAGACACACCTCCAGGTTCGATCGCCGGTGCGGGGAGCAATTCGGTCGAAAGATCCCGTCCCGACGAGCTCGCGAGTCTTCGCGATTCCGCGGCCCAGACCGGCCCTCCGGGGTGCCTCCCCGGGGCCCGGATTACCTTTTCCAGTTTCTGTCGAAGTCCCTGTACGCGCGCGACGAAGCGCAGATCCGCCGCGGCCACGGCGCGGGCCATGTCGAGCGACACCCGCTTGACCGTCGCTGCATCGTAGGGATCGCACGTGCGGCAGAATGCCAGCGCTCGGCGCATGTGTGCGACGCTGTCCGCGCCGATCTCCATCGACAGCGCCACGGCCTCGGCGTGCCGGTCGGGCGACCAGACGCGCGGGTAGAACCGCCGCACGATTTCCAGGTCGCAGCGGATTCCCATGTTCAGATTGTGCACGCCGTCCGTATCGAAGTTTCGGCGATTGAACGCGACCACCATGAGGCGGAACAGCAGCTCGACGCACGGGTCGCGCATCGCGTAGCCCCACGCGAGGTAGTCCCCCGAGAGTCGGGTCTGGGATTCGAGAATGCGCTTCAGCGGCGTGCCCGCGTACACTTCCGCCCGGCAGAAATTGAACGGAATGTCGGCGTGCTCGTCCATGAAGTCGAGGTTGCTCTCCACGCCGTCCAGCGTGGCCTCCGGATCGAACATGAGCACGTTGAACGTATTGAGGACCTCGAGCTCGCGCAGGATGCGCATCGCGCGGCGGTTGTCCTCGGATGTAATACGGCGGTTCAGGCTTACGATGCCCTCGTCGGAGTTGGTCTCGATGCCCACGTAGGCGCGCACGAGCCCGATGGACTTGAGCAGCGCGAACAGCTCCGGGTGGACGTCGTTGGGCCGGGCCTTGATCACGAGCCCGATGTCGGTCATTCCCTCCGCGTGCAGGAGCTCGGCGAACCGCCGGTAACGCGCGAGATTCGCCCGCAAGGTCGGCATGAAGAAGTTGTCGTCGTGGAAGACGAACAGGCGCACGCCGCGCCGGTGGTAGAGATCGTGCATCTCGGCGACGATCGACTCGGGGGAGCGGCGACGGTAGCGGGGGCCGTTGGCGTTGTCGCCGTAGGCGTAGATGCAGCAGAACGAGCAGTCGGCGTAGCAGCCGCGCGAGCCGACCAGCGGTG
>CAZCQM010000146.1:7759-8076 GCA_964500785.1 uncultured bacterium | reverse complement strand
TCTCTATTTGGGCAATATACCCACACTCGACCACGATGACGTCGCTTGACGGCCCTCGGAGCAAAAAAAGACTCCCCCGGGCCGCTGGGCCCGGGGGAGCCGGTGCCCGTGCGATGGCCGCACGGACCTCTGACGATCAGTGAACGGTGTTTACATCTCGCCCTGACTGGCGATCATCGCCTCACGCTTCTTGAGCTGGTTCTGCCGCGCGATCTGCTTGCGGGCATAATCGCTCCAGAGTGCGTCGTTCAGCGCCACGGCCTTGCTGAACCTGGCGATCGCTTCGTCGTACTCCTTGCGGTCCTCGAGGATCTTGC
>CAZCQM010000146.1:0-7749 GCA_964500785.1 uncultured bacterium | reverse complement strand
GCTGTAGAGCCACGCCGGCTGGTTGTCGGCCGCGATCCCCTCGTCGATCACCTTCAGCGCGTCCGCGTCACGGCCGGCTGCGTGGTAGCAGTCGGCGAGCGGCCCGTACAACCCGTCCATCGAACCCTTGAGCTCGCGCACCTTCTCGAACGACGCGATGGCCTGCTTCTTGTCGCCCTTCTGGTAGAGCGCTACGGCCCGGTTGCGCTGCACCGTGGCGTCCGTGGGGTCGACGGCGAGGATGCGGTCGCAGTAGCCGACCGCGCGCCCGTAGTCCTGGGCGTTCAACGTGATGACCGCCAGGCGCTTGAGCAGACGCACGTTCTGCGGATCGCGCGCCAGCCCGCTCTCCAGCCAGGCCGTTGCCTGCTCGACGTTGCCCCGCTCCTCTTCGACCCGCGAGACCGCCTCGAGCGCGTCCACGTTCCCGGGGTCGATGTTGAGGGCCATCGTGTAATACTCGACCGCCGCATCGTCGTTCTTGACGCCGGCCTCGAAGGCGGCGAACTGCATCCAGGCCTGCGCGTTGTCGCGGTCCAGGTCGACGAGTTCCTGGAGGCACTGGCGGGTCTTCTCCGTATCACCGAGGTGGCGGCAGTTGTAGACCTTCGCGTTCAGGACGGCGGCGCGGTCGGCCCCCTGCTTGAGGGCCTGATCGTAGGCCTCGTTGGAGGCCTGGAACCTGGACGTGACCGTATTGAGGTATCCCAGCAGCATCCAGCCGTCCGCGATGCCGGGGTTTTCGGTCGTCACCTGGTCGGCCAGCTCGAGAGCCGCCGAGTAGTCTTTGGATTCAATCAGATATCGGATCGTCGAGAGACGCGCGTCCGCGACACCCGTGAACGCGGTTGCAGAAGCGTCGGCCCGGGCGCCGGGCACGAATGCCCCGGTCACCAGGGTGGCAAAGGCTGCCAGAATCAGAGTCGAACGACGCATGCGTGTACCCCTTGCATGTAGCACGTACAAATCCCGTGCCAGCCAACGAGTTACCTATTTCAAATGGGGCTTCCGGCCCGCCGGGGGGCGGCCGGATCAGTGGGGTTGACTGTAATTAGTGCATTTCCAATGCCTATGTCAAGGGAAGCCTTTCACGAGCCCCGGGTATCGCCGCCGCGGCAGCGGCCCGGCCGAGCCAGCTTCGGGGACGGGCGCGTCGGGGAGTGTCCACGGCGGAGACAGAACTGTCCACCCGGCAGTCAGGCGGTCGCAAAACGACCGGTCCGCCGGCGGGGGCGCGGTCAACGGCGCCCAGCCGCACCTAGAACTGGGCGAAGAGGGCCTCCAGCGACCGGGGCTGCCTGTCCATGGTCAGCTTGCGCTGGTGCTCGAGCTTCTGCTCGAGCGTCGGGAGCCGGTCGTTGCGATAGAAGACGCCGGTGTAGAAGTGCTCCTTGTCCAGCGCCAGCCGGAATGCGGCATCGAGATTCTCCGGATCGTGATCCTCGGGGATCGGAGCCACCACGCCCTTCATGAAATCGAAGGTGATGACCTTGTTGAACGTCGGGCACGGCGACACCAGCTGGATCAACGAGAACCCCTTGTGCTCCACGCCGGCCTGGATGAGCTTCGCCACGCCCTTGACGTCCGACGAGAAGCCGCGCGCCACGAAGCTGACGCCGTAGGACAGGAACATCCGCAGCGGGTCCAGGGGCGGATCCTCGAGACCGAAGGGAGTGGTTCCCGTGACCATCCCGGTCGGCGACGTCGGGGACCCCTGCCCTTTCGTGAGCCCGTAGATGGCGTTGTCGATGATGAGGTACGTGAGGTCGGGATTCCTCCGTGCCGCGTGCGGAATGTGGCCGCCGCCGATCGAGAGACCGTCGCCGTCGCCGCCCACCACGAACACGGTCAGCTTCGGATTGGCCGCCTTGACGCCGACGGCGGTGGGAAGCGCCCGCCCGTGGGCGGTGTGGTACGCGTAGCTCTTGATGAAGTGAGAGAACCGCCCGGAGCACCCGATGCCGGACACGATGCACATGTCGCTGGGATTGAGCTGCATGGCGGCGACCGCCTGCGTGAAGGCGGCGAGATCGCCGAAGTCTCCGCATCCCGGGCACCAGATGGGCTCGACGTCGTTCTTGTAGTCTTTGGGCTTGAGCGCCGTTGCCTGTGTCATTCCAGTTCCTCCGTTAGATGTGCTCCGCGAGTCTCGCGGAGATCTCGTCCGATGTGAACGGCAGACCCGTACACTGATTGACGTCGATGAACTCGGTGCCGTTGACGCGCACGTTGGAGCGCAGGTGCTTCGAGAATTGCGCCGTGTGATTCTCCTCGAACACGATGACCTTCTTGAGGGGGGCGAGGAACGCCTCGACCTTCTTCGTCGGAAGCGGATTGAGGATCTTGGGATGGAGGTGCGCGATGCGCGCCCCGTCGGCACGAAGTCGTCCCAGTGCCTCGACGATCGGGCCCTCGGTGGAACCCCACCCGATGACGCCGATCTCGGCGCCCTCTCCCGGGTCGCAGACGCCGTTGCCATTGGCTTCCAGCTCGCCCGCGAGCGTCTCGAGCTTGCGGAACCGCTTGGCGACCATGCGCGTGCGGTTCTCCGGCGTGTAGTTGGCCGCACCGGACGGGTCGTGCTCGAGGCCGGTCGCCACGAACATGCCGTTCTCCATCCCGGGGGTCGATATCGGCGACACGCCGGTCTCGGTATCTTCGAAGCGCTGGTACGCGGCGAGCATCTCCGGCGACGGTGGCGTGCGGTCGACGAGCTCGACCTGGGTGAGGTCGGGCGTGTCGAGCGTGCGCGTGCGGTATCCCATCGACTGGTCGCTCAGCAGGATGACCGGCATCTGGTAGCGCTCGGCCAGGTTGAACGCGTTGACCGCCTGGTAGAAGCAGTCCTCGATGCTCGTGGCGGCGAGGACGATGCGCGGCGCTTCGCCGGAGCTTCCGTGGATGGCGAACATGAGGTCCGCCTGCTCGGTCTTGGTCGGCATCCCCGTGCCCGGGCCGCTTCGCATGACGTCGACGATCACGACCGGGATCTCGGAGATCGACGCCATCCCGATCAGCTCGCTCATCAGGCACAGGCCCGGGCCCGACGTCGCCGTCATCGCGCGAACCCCCGCGAAGGACGCGCCCAGGCAGGAGGCGATTGCGGCGATCTCGTCCTCGGCCTGGATCACGTTGCCGCCGAACGCCTGCAGGTGTTTCATCATGAACTCGAGCACCTGTGTCGCCGGCGTGATCGGATACCCGGCGACGAACCGGCATCCCCCGGCGATCGCGCCCAGGCTGAGCGACTGGTTGCCGGAGAGGATCATGCGTCCCTTCGCTTTGCCGTCGCGTTCGGACCGCGCCAGCTTGATTGCATTCAGGGTCGCGTTGCCGGCCAGCATCGAGAGGCCGGCGTCGAAGGCCTTGAGGTTGTTGGCGACGACCTCGTCCCCCTTGCGCTTGAACTGCTTGACGATCAACTCGCGCGCCGCGTCCGGCGGGATGTCGAGCGCGCCGATCATCGTGGCCAGTGCGACGATGTTCTTGGCGATGCGTGCGCCGGTCTCCTTCATCGCCGTGTCGTGCAGGGGCGCTTCGATGCGCGTGTAGGGATAGCTCTCCGGCACCGAGCAGTGCCTGGGATCGTAGAGCAGGATCGCGCCGGGGTTCATGCGCTCTCCCCAGACGTCGAAGGCCTCTTGATTGAAGGCCATGAGCACGTCGGTGTCGCGCCCGATGGATCCGAGCGGGGACGTGCTGATCCGCACCTGCATCATCGCCAGCCCGCCCTTGATCTCCGCGGGGTACGAGCGGAACGTGAACACGTCCAGACCGGAATTGACGGCCGCCCGCGTGAGAATCTCCGCGGTGCTGATGACGCCCTCGCCGCCTTCTCCGGCGACACGGACGGTGATGTCATGTCGTGGCATTCGGATGACTCCTGGATGGTTGGAACATCTGCAGTATAACAAACGTCGGGCAGTAGAGGAAATGCAAGGGTTTGCTTGCGGTTCGGCCGGCGTGGCACCGGCGGCGCCGTCAGTTCGACGGGTGGAGGCTTGCCTCGCAGGCCTCGCGTTCGAAATCGAGCAGGCGGCGCTTGAGGTCGATGCCTCCGCCGAACCCCACCAGGCGGCCATCCGCCCCGATCACGCGGTGGCAGGGGACGACGATGGGGAGCGGGTTGCGGCTGCACGCGACGCCCACCGCGCGGAACGCGTTGGGTTTCCCGATCCACGCCCCGATCTGCCCGTATGACGCCGTCTCGCCGTACGGAATGCGGGACAGAGCACGCCATACCGCGCTCTGAAACGACGTCCCCTCGAGCACGAGCGGAACGTCGAACTCCGTCTGCTCTCCCCGGAAGTACGCCCGCAGCTGCCGTGTGGCCGCGCAATCCAGACCCGGGTTCAGGTGCCAGTGCATGTCGATGTAGCGCTCGACGTGCTCGCCGATGCCGACGCGTTCCAGTCCGCGGTCGCTCCACGCGACCATAACGTCCCCGATCGGGGAATCCAGCAGGGTGTACTCGACTTCCATAGCCAGCCTCCTTCCTCCATCTCTCTGCATACACGACGGGGCGGGCCTTCGCTATATCATTTTGCCCCGGCGCCCGCTGACCCGGGTTGCCACGCGCGGCGCGATGGCGGACACTCGGGGGATGACGACGATGCGGACGGTTCTGCTGGCGGCGATCGCGCTCCTCGTGCTCCCCGCGTGCTCGCGCCAGGGCGGACTGGACGCGCACGCGGCCTCCTACCCCGGCGCGACCGTGGTCGACGTCACGCACATCCGCTTCGACGACGGCGACACGTTCTTCGTCGACGACGAGCCGATCCGCGTGCTGGGCGTCGACACGCCCGAGATCCGGCATCCGTCCGTCGGCATCTTCGAGGACCAGCCCTGGGGCGTGGCGGCGGCGGAATCGACGAAGGCGTGGATCGAGGCGGCGGGCGTCATCGAGATCGCGGCCGACGGACGGGATCGCTATCACCGCCGTCTGGCACACGTGTTCCTGGATGGCGAGCTGCTCGCGGTGCGCCTGATCGGCGCGGGGCTGGGGTACGAGACGGTGAGCTACTACGGAGACAACGGCTTCCCCGACCTGGCAGACCGCATTCTGCGCGCCGCGGCCGAGGGACCGAAACCGGCGTTCGAGCCGCCCTACCGGTGGAGGAAAAACCACCAGCGGCGCGTCGAGGGGAACTAGCGCCGCGTCACCGGGGGTGGATGGGAGCGGGCGCCGACGTGGCGACGGGATCGCCGGCCTTGACGGCCGTTACCTGCCAGTACACCGCCACCGCGCGACCGGATTCGGAAAGGACGTCCGCGGCCACGACGGCGAATGGCTGTGTCGTCAGCCCCAGACGACGGACCTCGCTCAGATCGGCGGCGAGGAGTGTCACCTCGTAGGCATCGGCTCCGGGCACCGGCTCCCAGTGCACGGCGACCGAGCCGTCGGACGACACCTCCGCCGGCGACGTCTCGATGACGGCGTGCGCCCCGCCGCGGACCGCCTCGTTGCCGGGCCGCTGCGGCCAGTCGCGAACCAGGACGACACCCGTCACCACGACGGCGGCGGCGACGATTGCCCACACCGGACGCAGCCGCGCCCAGTGCGAATGGCGCATCGGGATCACCGGGCGGGCGCCGGGCGACGACGCCCCCTCCACACGCGAGGCGATGAGCGCGTCCAGCCGGCGACGCGCGTCGACCGGGTCGGCGCCCTCGACGACCGAGGCCCGCACGAATTCCGCGTGGGCGAGCATGAGCGCCGAGCATCGCGCGCACGATTCGGCGTGACGCCGCCGCTCGTCGTCGCGAGCGAGGGAAAGCACCGTGGCGATCTCTTCGACCGGTATGCATCGTGTCGTCATGAGTCCCCTCCTCGAGGCGTCCCGTCCTCTTCCTCGCGGTCGATGGCCAGGCGCAGCTTGCGACGCGCTCGCTGCAGGAGCCCGCGCGCGCCCGACTTCTGATCGAGACCGAGGAGCGATGTGATGCCCTCGACCGGCATTCGCTCCGCGTAGCGCAGCCATACGGCCCGCCGTTCCAGCGGATCCAGCACCGCGTTGGCGAGCGCGGCGAGCCGGCCGTCGCGCAACTCGGCATCGATGCGGTCCGCCACGCTGGGCCCGGGATCCGGCAGCGCGTCCAGCTCGGCGTCGTCCCGCCACGCGTCGCGCCGCATTTCGTTCAGGCACCGGTTGCGCGCGATCGCAAACAGCCACGACGAGAACGCCGATCGCTCCTGGAACTGGCCCAGCCGCTCGTACGCGCTCAGCAGCACCTCCTGCGCCATGTCCAGCGCACGTTCGTGGTCGCGAACGTAGCGGAAGCACCACAGGTAGACCGAGTCGCGGTAGCGCCGCAGCAGCTCACCGGCGGCCCGGCGGGCCGCGTCCGATGACGGGTCCGCGCGCGCCGTGTCCATCAACTGACGGTCGGTTGGCCGCGAAACGTCGCTCATAGGAATAGACACAGAAGAATGCCGGGTGTCACACGGGCGGTGCCCTGGAGCCCCGGAGGTGCCGGCCCACCAGCCCGGCGGCAACCGCGGCTGCAAACACAAGGAATATCATAAGGATACGGGAACGGCTCGCTGGCCTCAACGGCATTGTGGCGGCGTCGTCGCCGATGACGACGAACCCCGCCCAGTAGAAGGGCTCCGGGTGGCCGCGGCGCACGGCGATCTGTGCCGAACGGAGCGCATCGCCCACGCCGGCACCGGACGCCAGTCCGGCGTAGAACGCGTCCATGAGGTCCGCGGTCACGCGGTCATCGACCGCCCACAGGCTGGCCACCACCGAGCGCGCCCCGGCGCACAGGAAGGCGGCGGTGAGTCCCAGCACACCCTCGCCCTGCGTGACGCGGCCCAGCGCGGATTCGCACCCGGAGAGGACCACCACGCGGGCGCCGATCCGCTCCCGGGCGATCTCCGAGGCGTGCAACACCGCGTCCGGCTCTTCCCCGGGGCCGGTCTGGATGCCCGAGTTCCACGGGCGCTCGCTGTCGACGCGAATGTGCGACGCGATGTGGATCCCGTCCGGCGATGCACCGTCGCCGGCGAGAAACACGCCCGCGGGAACGGAGTCCAGCCGGACCACCGATGCGTAGCGCGACGCCAGCCGGTCGACTTCCCGCCGGGCTCCCGGCAGCGAGAGTCCCGCGGGTGCAAACGCGGCGACGCGGGCCCCCTCCGCGGGAGGCGAAGGCGACCCGCGGAGCATCCGCGCCAGCGACGCGGCGGGGATGGCGACGATCCGGTGCGTGTCGATCAGGGCGGCGGTTGTGTCCCGTGGCGACGGAAGCGCGGCAAACGGGATCGACGCCAGCCATCCGTCGGCCGCGATCAAGAGCCCGTCCGACGCCGACACGAGGTCGGCGCACCCGTCGAGAATCGCGGCGAGCCCCGCCCCGGCCGCGGCGAAACCGGCGACGGCCGCGCCGTGTGGCCGGCTCCCGACCAGTCGCACGTAGCGGCGCGCCCGGCGCTCCAGCCGCCCGTCCGAATCGTCGATCACCGACAGGCGGAGCGAGTCGCGCGTCACCGCGAACACATAGATGGATTCCGTCCCCACCGCCAGATCGAGCAGGCATTCCCCATCGTGGAGCACGTGCTGCTGGACATCCTGCGACGTCAGGGGCTCGCCGAGCGCGGGAGCGACGCGCGCATCCCGGGTGGCGTCGCTGATGCGCTCGATCAACGTCCGCGCCCGGATCTCCTGCAGGAGATCGAAGAGCGAGCGTTCCCGCGCATCCGTCGACGCGTCGGGCGGCCATTCGAGCCGGACGCGCGCCGCGGAC
>CAZCQM010000145.1:0-8252 GCA_964500785.1 uncultured bacterium | reverse complement strand
GCCGGGCCGGAGCCCGCCGCATTGACAGGGTAACTATAGTAGAATTCCCGGCCCGTGCAAGACGGAATTGCCCGCCGGCGGTCAGCGATACAGGGCCTTGACGCGCCCCCACGTGGACTCTTCGACGGCCAACGGCCCCTGCGTGCAATCGCACGACGGCGTCGGATTGATGGTGGCCGTCACCGGCACCCCTTCGACCGCGAGCGAGTCCTCGAGACAGACGACGGCGATCGGGCCCGGAATCTCGGGAAAGCCGTCGTCCTGCGCCTTCAGGATCGGGTAGTCGCAGCAATCGGGGGCGGGGCCCGTCGCGAAGAACGAAAGGGTCCCCACGTGGAGCGTGCCCTGCAGGCACGTGCCCCAGGCAGCGGAGAGACCGCGCACCGGGTCCTGCGTATCGCCGATGACCAGCTCGGTCGTAATATCCTCGGAAAGGAGCGCGGCGTTCGTCCAGCAGGCCGGCTGCGGGGCGGCGAACTGGATGGCGGAGATGTTGTTGGCGTCGAGGACCACGATGTGCACCCGGACGACTCCAGAGCTGGCGCTCACGATCGAGCAGTTGCCGCCATCCTCCTGCGAGGAGAGGGCGATGTAGGCGCCCTGCGCGAGGGCCGGAAGCGGCATGGCGACCAGCAGCGCGAATACGGCGGTGATGAGGCGATTCATCGGCGGCCTCCTTCCGGGGAAGGGTGAGAGGAAGCGGGCCAGCGGACCGACCGATCAGTGACCAGTCCACACTTACTACATGAGTATACATCCGTGCCCCGGGATTGCAACCCGGACCGTGGGCCCGTTCATCCGCACGGGGTGCGATTCCGGGATGGCGCCGGCGACGGTTTGACGTTACGATGGGACGAATGCCGCAACACGCAAGGAGAACTCCATGAAAGCAGGTGTCATCAGCCTGATGCTGTGCATGGCCGTGATCGCGGGGCCGGGTCCGGCGCCCGCCGCAGACAATCCGTTCCTCGCTCCCTATGGAACCCCCTGGAACGTCCCGCCGTTCGATCGCATCACCAACGACGATTACATGCCGGCGTTCGACAAGGGGATCGCCGACCAGAAGGGTGAAGTCGATGCGATCTGCGCCCGGACCGAGGCGCCGACGTTCGAGAACACCGTCGAAGCGCTCGAGATGAGCGGCGAGCTGCTGGGGCGGGTCAGCGATGTGTTTTTCAACCTGAACTCGGCGGAAACCAGCGACGAGATGCAGGCCATCGCGCGCGAGGTCGCCCCGAAGCTGTCCGCACTCAACGACGATATCTACCTGAATCCGGTCCTGTTCGCGCGGGTGAAGGCGGTCTACGACCAGCGCGACGATCTCAATCTGACGAGCGAGCAGCGCCGCCTCCTCCACGAGCAATACAAGGCATTCGTGCGCGGCGGCGCCAATCTGTCCGACAAGGACAAAGAGGAGTTCCGCGCCATCAACGAGCGCCTCTCCGTGCTGTCGCTGAAGTTCGGCGAGAATGTGCTCGCGGAAGACAACCGCTACGAACTGGTGATCGACGACAGAGCCGATCTGGCCGGCGTGCCGGAGAAGTACATCGACGCGGCGGCGGAGACGGCCGCGAAGCGCGGATACGACGGGAAGTGGGTTTTCACGCTCCAGAAGCCGAGCCTGATCCCGTTCATCAGCTACTGCCAGAATCGAAAGCTGCGCGAGAAGATCTACCGCGCCTACTGCGAGCGTGGCAACCACGGCGACGAATACGACAACAAGGCCGTCCTCGAGGAGATGGCGACCCTGCGCCACCGGCGGGCGGTGCTGCTCGGCTATCCCAATCACGCGGCCTACGTTTTGGACGACAACATGGCGAAGACGCCCGCCCACGTGTACGAGCTGCTCGACGAGCTGTGGAAGCCCGCACTTGCGCGGGCCGGGGCCGAGCGCGATGCGATGCAGGCGATGATCGACGCGGAAGGCGGGGACTTCAAGCTCCAGTCGTGGGACTGGTGGTATTACGCGGAGAAGGTGAAGAAGGCGCGCTACGATTTCGACGATTCGGTTCTCAGGCCGTATTTCGAGCTCGATCAGGTGCGCAAGGGGGCGTTCGACACGGCCACGCGCCTGTTCGGCATCACCTTCGAGGAGCGTTTCGATCTGCCCAAATACAACGACGAAGTTCGTACGTTCGAGGTGAAGGATCGCGACGGATCGCACCTGGCCGTGTACTACGTCGATTACTACCCGCGGCCCGGGAAGCGCAACGGCGCCTGGATGAGCGAGTACCGCCGGCAGTCGCGCGCGGGAGGCGTGGAGGAGACGCCCATCATCGTCAACGTCGCGAACCTGTCCCGCCCGACGGCGGAAGAACCGGCGCTGCTCTCGCTTGACGAAGTCAGCACGCTGTTCCACGAGTTCGGTCACGCCCTCCACGGGATGTTGTCGAACGTGACCTACAACAGCCTCTCCGGGACCGAAGTGGCGACCGACTTCGTCGAGATGCCCTCGCAGGTGTTCGAGAACTGGGCCACCGAGCCGGAGGTCATGAAGCGGTACGCCCACAACTACAAGACGGGCGAGCCCATTCCGGACGAGCTGATCGCGAAGATGAACAACGCCAAGCTCTTCAACCAGGGATTCGCCACCGTGGAATACCTGGCCGCGTCGTACCTGGACATGGACTGGCACACGCTGGAGAAGGACGCGCCGGACGACGTCCTCTCCTTCGAGTCGAAGCGCATGGACGCGATCCACTTGATTCCGGAGATCGTGCCGCGTTATCGCAGCCCGTATTTCCGGCATATCTTCTCGGGCGGCTATTCCGCCGGCTATTACAGCTACATCTGGGCCGAGGTCCTGGACGCCGACGCGTTCCAGGCCTTCAAGGAAGCAGGATTGTTCGACCGGGCAACCGCGGATCGGTTCCGGAAGTACATCCTCTCGGCCGGGAACACCGAGGACCCGATGGTGCTCTACAGGAAGTTCCGCGGGCGGGAACCCAGCATCGAGCCGTTGCTCGAGCGCCGTGGATTGACCAGCGGGTCGTAGTCGCGGGAGATTTTCCGTGCAGAACGCCGGGGCGAGCCGCTGCTCGCTCCGGCGTTTTTGCTGGCGGTTGGAGGATGAATCGCTAGTATGGCGGGGGCGCGGGAGCCCGCTGCGGGCCGGGATGTCGAAACGGTACAACGCGATCGCGGGACGATGAAGAAACCGAGAGACTACGTCGAGCGTATCGAAGCGGCGCCGGAGCTGCCGGCCGGTTCCCAGGAGCGTTTCCGGGGCTACGGCGTCATGGGGCTGCCGTTCCTGTCCGGACACGTGCTGGCGATGCGGCGCTTTCCGGCGTCGTCGGTGGGGCCCGCCTACACGTCGGTATGGCACCGGTCCCCGGCGGGCGTCTGGACGTTCTACGCGGACACCGGACCGCGACTGTCGTGCACGCGCTACTTCGGCGCCGCCGCGACACACAGTATCGAAACCGGAATCCACGTCTCCTGGCGCGACGGGTCCCGCTTCAGCGTGCAGGTGGCCGTCGCGCGCCTGGAGTGGGACGTGGAAATCGCCTCCACGCTCGCCACGCGGGCCATGACCGGGCTGGGCCACCTGCTGGCGGAGCGGGCCTGGCACAACCCCGCCATGCTGACGGCGATGGGGAAGGTGGCCGGGGTGGTCCTGGGCGCCGGGCGCGTCCGCCTGTGGGGATCCGTCCCCAACGGACAGGGCTACATCGCGAATCCGCGCGTGCTGTGGGCCGTCTCCGAGAGTCGCGCGTCGCTGGCCGGCGAAGATCTGGGGAGCCCGGGCCCGGTGTCGCCGCAGGCCCGCCTGGGCGATTTCTGGATCCCGCAGCGCGGCGTGTTCGCGATCGGCGGGTCTTTCTTCGACGAGTTCGATCCCGATCGCCACTCGCTGGAAACCGAGGGTGCCCGCCCTGCGTGAACGCCGCGGCCCGGCGCCCCCACCGAACGGATACCCCTTGACAGAGAGTTGGTTTACGGCTATTTAGGTATTTGATATCCGATTTTCCTTTTCTGGGTCCGGGACATGCCGGACGGGGAAGCGAGGGGTCGAGGTGAAGATCGCAAGCTGGGTCGCGCACAGCGTCGCGGAGCCGATGCGCCGGGAAGAGCGCGACGCGGTCCCGTCCGCCGGGGAAGCGCTCGTCGAGGTCGCGGGGTGCGGCGTCTGCCACACCGACCTCGGCTTTTTTTATGATGGAGTTCCGACGCGCCACCCGTTTCCGCTGACACTCGGGCACGAGGTCAGCGGGGTGGTGGTCGCGGCCGGTGAGGGGGCGGGCGAGTGGGTCGGGCGACGCGTGGTGGTGCCGGCGGTGATCCCCTGCGGCGAGTGCGCGGCGTGCCGTGACGGCCACGGGCCGATCTGCCCGCACCAGGTGTTCCTCGGATGCGACGTGCATGGAGGGTTCGCCACGCACGTCGTCGTGCCCGCGCACGGACTCTGCAACGTTCCCGACCTCGACAATCCCGACATCAATCCAGAGCAAGTCGATCTGGCCGCGCTGTCCGTCGTCGCCGACGCCGTTTCCACGCCTTTCCAGGCCATCCACCGCAGCGGGCTCTCGGAGGGTGAGCTCGCGGTCTTCGTCGGTGTCGGCGGGGTGGGCGGATTCGGCGTGCAGGTCGCCGCCGCGCTGGGCGCCGCCGTGGTCGCTATCGATGTCGACGCGTCCCGGCTGGAGGCGATGTCGCGGCACGGCGCCGATGTTACGCTCCGCGCCGACGACATGGACTTCAAGGCGCTCCGTGGCGCGATCAAACGTTTCGCCGACGAGCGAGGCGTACCGACGTGGAAGCAGCGCATCTTCGAGACATCGGGCACGCCGGTCGGCCAGGCGACCGCCTTCGGGCTGATCGGACCGGGTGGCTACCTCAGCGTCGTGGGGTACACGCCGGCCAAGGTCGAGGTGCGCCTGTCGAATCTCATGGCGCAGGACGCGGTGGCGCAGGGCAACTGGGCCTGTCTCCCCGAACACTATCCGGCTGTCGTCGATCTGATCCTGTCCGGGAAGATCGCGATCGAGCCCTTCATCGAACGGCGTCCGCTCGCATCCATCAACGAGACCTTCGACGACGTCCACCATCACCGAGTGCACGGCCGCGTCGTTCTCGTCCCCGAGAGGTGAACCCATGGACTTCAAGAATCACGATCTGACGGCGAAGAGCACCATCCCCGGAATCCGCTACGACGAGGTGCCGGTCCGGCGCCCCGACGGGGCGGAGGTGGAGGGACTGCACGCCGTGCGGATCATGCTCGACAATCCGCGCCAGTTGAACTCGTACACGACCGACATGGTCCGCGGCATCATTCTGGGGATGCGGAGCGCTTCCAACGACCGCGGTTGCGTGGCCGTCGTGTTCACGGGCGCGGGCGACCGGGCCTTCTGCACCGGAGGCAACACGGCGGAGTACGCGGAGTACTATGCGGGTCGCCCCGAGGAATACCGCCAGTACATGCGCCTGTTCAACGACATGGTGACGTCGATCCTCACCTGCGACAAGCCGGTGGTGTGCCGCGTCAACGGCATGCGAATCGGTGGCGGACAGGAGATCGGGATGGCGTGCGACTTTTCGCTCGCGCAGGATCTCGCCTTGTTCGGGCAGGCGGGTCCGCGTCACGGCTCGGCGCCCGACGGTGGCAGCACGGACTTCCTCCCGTTGTTCGTCGGCGTCGAAGCGGCCATGGAAAGCTGCACGGTATGCCTGCCATGGAGCGCGCACAAGGCGTACCGCCTGGGACTGCTCACGCGAATGGTCCCGGCGCTCCGCGTCGACGGGCGCTTCGTTCCCAACCCCCTGGTGGTGACGGACCGCTATCTCGACGACACGGGGCAGATCGTCCACGGCGAGCGCAAGACGGGCGCGGATCTCGACCGGGGCAAGGAGACGTTCAAGCGCGGCGAGGTCGATCTCTCGAGGCTCGATGCCGAGGTCGACGCGTTCGTGTACTCGCTCGCGATGACCATGCCCGGCTGTCTGAGCAAGACCATCGAAAGCGTGCGCAAGCACAAGCTCGAGCACTGGGACAAGAATCGCGAAACCAACCGCGCATGGCTCGCGCTCAACATGATGACGGAGGGTCGCGCCGGGTTCCGGGCGTTTCACTTCGGACCGCGTGACCGTCGCGAAGTGGATTTCCTGCTGCTTCGCCGGCGCCTCGCCGAAGGCCGGACGTGGGATGATGACCTGACCGAAGAGATCCAGCCGCGGCCCGACGGCGCGGAGAGCCGGAAAGGATGAACGCATGACGCCGCACGCCGACGATTCTCCGCTCCGGCACGAAGTGCTCGAGGAAGGCGCGGTGTGGCGCGTGGTCCTCGCGACGCCGAAGGCGAACGTCCTCGACCGTCGCATGACCGAGGCGCTGACGGGCGTGTTCGTGCGCGCCCGCGACGACGCCGCCCTCAAGGCGATCATCATCGAGGGCGAGGGCGCCCACTTCTCGTTCGGTGCCAGCGTCCAGGAGCATCTTCCCGACCAGTACGCCACCATGTTGCGCACCTTCCACGCATTGTTCCGGAGCATTCTCGACGCCACGGTGCCCACGCTGGCCGCCGTGCGCGGGCAGTGCCTGGGTGGAGGGCTGGAGCTGGCCGCGTTCTGCAATCGCGTATTCGCCTCCGGCGACGCCCGTCTCGGACAACCGGAGATCGTCCTCGGGGTCTTCGCGCCGGTGGCGTCGCTGATCCTGCCCGAGCGCATGGGACGCGGGGGCGCCGACGACCTGTTGTTGTCGGGCCGTTCGATCGGCGCCGCCGAGGCGCGTGATCGCGGCCTGGTCGACGAGATCGCCGACGATCCGGGCGCGGCCGCCCTGGCGTACGCGCGCGAGCATCTCGTTCCGCGTTCGGCGTCCAGCCTGCGCTTCGCGGTGCGCGCGGCGCGGGGGACGTTCGCCACGCGTTTCATTGCGGACCTTGATCGCCTCGAGATTCTCTATCGACACCTGATGGAAACCCACGACGCGCACGAGGGGCTCAAGGCGTTTCTCGAAAAGCGTCGCCCCGACTGGAGGAATCAATGAGCGGTTTGGAAGACGCCCGGAACGACCGCCTGGCGCAGATCATGGAGCGGGCCGAGTCCCTCTACCGGGACCGCACGCTGGGCGAAGTGCGCGCATGGAAGAAGCGCACGGGGGGAATGGCGGTCGGCTTCATGCCCGTGTACGTGCCGCGCGAGCTGCTGCACGCACAGGGCGTGCTCCCGGTCGGCATCATGGGTGGCGGCGACGATCTGGAGATCATCCGCGGCGACGCGTACTACCAGTCCTACATCTGTCACATACCGCGCAGTACTATCGAAATGGGGCTGAACGGCTCGCTCGACTGCCTCGACGGCATGATCTTCCCCGCGACATGCGACGTGATCCGCAACCTCTCGGGCATGTGGCAGATGCAGTTTCCCGATCGCCTCTCGCGCTATCTCGACGTTCCGCAGAACTTCGACGCCGCGCTCGGTGGGGATTTCTACCGGCGCGAGCTCCAGAGCCTCTCCGACGATTTGACACGCCGCGGGGCACGGCCGCTCGAGCCGGCTGCGCTGCGCGAATCGATCGCGATCTACAACGAAAACCGCCGGCGCGTGGACGAGCTCTTCGATCTGCGCCGGCGTGAACCGTGGAAGGTGCCCACGCACGAGCTCTACCTGCTCCTGCGCGCCGGTCAGGTGATCCCGGTGGAGGACTTCATTCCGATGCTCGTCGAGTACCACGCGGTGGTGGCGGAAGACACGTCGCGGCAGCCGATGGATCAGGCCCGCGTCCTCCTGACCGGTTCGTTCTGTGAGCAACCGCCGCTGGGACTGGTCAAGACCCTGGAGCGATCCGGGTGCTACATCGTCGACGACGATTTCGTGTCCGTTCACCGCTTCCTCCGCGGCGGGATCACCGCCGACGGGGATCCGCTGGACGCGCTGGTCGACGCGTTCCTGAACGACGCGGTCGCGAGCCCCATCCGCTACATCGGTGACGGTGCCAAGGGCGCCGAGCTGATCGAGCGCGTCAAGTCGTGCGGGGCGGAAGGCGTCATCTACTGTTCGGCGAGCTTCTGCGACCCGGCGCTCCTCGACCAGCCCATGACCATCCGTGCCCTCGAACGCGAGGGGATTCCGTACACGGCGTTCAAGTTCGCGGAGAACAACGGCCAGTTCCAGGTCATCCGCGAGCAGTCGGGAACGTTCGCCGATTCCATCAAACTCTGGAGCGAGGTATAGACATGGCCGATGCCGCCCGTGCTGCGACTGTTCACAAAGAGGACAGCCAGATCCGCCAGAAGAACATGATCGCG
>CAZCQM010000144.1:0-8272 GCA_964500785.1 uncultured bacterium | reverse complement strand
CCGGTCCCAGGCCGGGGTGGTAGCAGAAGTGCGGGACGTCGATCCCGATCTGCGCGCAGACGTCGATCAGCAGCGCGCCCTCCTGCGCCTCGACTTTCTTGCCGTTGATGGTGAGCGTGACGGCCATTACAACGCCCTCGCTTCCAGATTGACGCCGCCGGGCAGCAGCGTGCGCCCCGGCGGATTCGCCGTGTCGATCATCGCCTCGAACTCGTGGCGGAATTTCTTGATGTAGCTCGCCGCCGGCATCGCGGCGGAATCGGCCAGCACGCACACCGTACGCCCCATCATGTCGGGACAGATCGAGAGCATGAGGTCGATGTCCTCGGGACGCCCCTTGCCCTCGCGGATGCGGTGGACGATCTCGTAGAGCCAGTAGGTGCCCTCACGGCAGGGCGTGCACTGGCCGCAGGACTCGTGGGCGTAGAAGCGAAGCACCACTTCCAGCGCCTTCACGATGCTGGTGTCCTCGTCGAGCACCATGATGGCGCCGGAGCCGACCATCGATCCCGCCGCGGCGATGGACTCGTAGTCGAGCTTGACGTTGCGAGCCTCCTCGGCGGTCAGGATGGACGACGACGATCCGCCCGGGATCACGGCCTTGAGCGCCTTGCCGTCCTTGACGCCCCCGGTCGACTCTTCGATGAACTGCCAGAGATTCACGCCGAATTCGCCTTCGTAGACGCCCGGACGCTCCACCATCCCGCTGATCGAGAAGAGCATCGTGCCCTTGCTCTTTTCCGTGCCGATGGCGGCGTACGCGGCGGCGCCGTTCTCGATGATCCAGGGCAGCGCCGACAGGGTCTCGACGTTGTTGACCACCGTCGGGCAGTTGAACAACCCGATCACGGCCGGGAAGGGCGGCTTGGGACGCGGCTGGCCCTTCTTGCCCTCCAGGGACTCGATGAGCCCCGTTTCCTCTCCGCAGATGTATGCACCCGCCCCCTTGTGGATAACGACGTCCACGTCGACACCCGATCCCTTGATGTTCCGGCCCAGATAGCCGGCGTCGTAGGCCTCACGCACGGCGGCCGAGAAGCGGGCGATCTGGATGTCGTACTCCCCGCGGACGTACACGTACGCAGTCTTGATGCCGACCGCGCGGCAGCAGATGATGATCCCCTCGATCAGCGCATGCGGGTCGAACTCCAGGATCAGCCTGTCCTTGAACGTTCCCGGCTCGCCTTCATCGGCGTTGACGCACAGGTACTTGGGTTTGTCGGTGTTCTTCGGCACGAAGCTCCACTTCATGCCGGTCGGGAAGCCCGCGCCGCCGCGGCCGCGGAGCCCGGAGCGCTTGACCTCCTCGATGACGTCGTCCGGCTTCATCGCGAACACCTTTTCCAGCGTCCGGTAGCCGCCGTTCGCGAGATAGCCCTTCAGCGTGTGATTGCCGGGCTTGTCGAAGCGTATGCTGATGATCTTCTTCGGCATCGGTTCCTTCTACTTGCTGCGGCTGGAGTCCTCCGACGACGGGTCGCGCCCGTCGCGGCACGCGTCGATGATGCGCTCCAGCTTCTCCACCGACAGATCCTCCCAGTACCGGTTGTCCATGCGGATCACCGGTGCGGTGCCGCACGACCCCAGGCACTCGACGAGCTCGAAGCTGAACATCCCGTCCGGGGTCTTCTCCCCCGGGCCGATCCCGAGCCTGCGCTCGACGACGCCCTGGAGATCCTCGCATCCGCGCATCGTGCACGATAGCGTCCGGCAAAGCTGGATGTGGTGCTTGCCCATCTCTTCGGTCTTGAACATCGAGTAGAACTCGACCACCGCGAAGACCGACACGGCCGATTGCTCCAGCCGTTTCGCCACGTACTCCATCGACTCCACCGTCAGGTGTCCGGCCTGGTCCTGCGCCAGCCACAGCGCGGGCAGAATGACGGCGCGCTTGCTGGGATACTGCTTCAGCAGTTCCTGGAAGCGGCTTTCGGTCTCCGGCGCGAACTCGAACGGCTTTCCGCTCGGCGCGAGTGCGTGTCGAATGTGCGACATACCTAGCGGTCCAGTTCTCCGGCGATGATGTTGAGGCCGCCGAGAACGGCGACGATATCGGCCACCATGCCGCCCTCGACGAGGTACTTGAGCGTGTTCATGAGATAGAAGCAGGGCGGTCGCACCTTGATGCGATACGGGTGCCCGCTTCCGTCGCTGATGATGTAGAAGCCCAGCTCCCCGTTGGGAGCCTCGATCGAGTCGTAGATGCGGCCCGGAGGCGGCTGAACGCCATCGATCACCAGTTTGAAATGGTTGATCAACGCTTCCATCGACGTGTGCACTTTGTGCTTGGGCGGAAGCGTGATGCGCTTGTCGTCCACGTTGATGGGGCCGTCCGGAACGTTGTCGATCGCCTGATGGATGATCTTGAGACTCTCTTCCATCTCCGCCACCCGCACCATCACGCGATCGTAGACATCCCCGTTCGAACCAATGGCCACGTCGAAGTCGAAATTCTCGTAGCCGTAGTACGGCCGCGCCTTGCGCAGGTCGAAATCAACTCCGCTGGCACGCAGACAGGGACCGGTCCATCCAAAACTGATCGCGTCTTCACCGCTGATCATGCCCACGCCCTGCGTCCGGTCCTGGAAGATCCGGTTCCGCTTGACCAGCCCCATGACGTCGCTGATCGCCCTGGGAATTTCCTTGAGCGTCGTCTTGACGTTCTCGCGCCAGTTCGGGGGAAGGTCCCAGGCCAGTCCACCCACGCGCGTGTACGTGTACGTCAGGCGCGCGCCCGTCAGGGCTTCGATGACGTCGTTGAGTCTTTCGCGCGCGTTGAAGAAATACCAGAAGTTGGTGAGCGCACCGATATCGACGATGTTGGCTCCCACGCAGATCATGTGATCCATGATGCGCTGGAGCTCCATGACGATGATACGGATCATCCGCGTGCGTGGGGTGATCTCGATCCCCATCATCCGCTCGACCGCCTTGCAGAAGCCGACGTTGTTCACCAGCCCGCTGCAGTAGTTGAGGCGGTCGGTGTACGGGATGACCTGATTGTACTGTTTGGTCTCGACGATCTTTTCGAACCCGCGGTGCAGGTAGCCGATGTCGACCCCGGCCTTCTCGACCGTCTCACCCTCCAGCTTGCAGTAGACACGGAAGGTGCCGTGAGTGGCCGGGTGCGTGGGGCCGATGTTGATGAACATCGGCGTCGAATCGATCTCCGGCAGCTCCAGCCCCTCGTTGAAGTCGTCGCGCGCCGTATCCACGTTGCGATCGAAATCCTTCGACGAGTACCGCGGAGGCGTCTCGCCGTCGCGGGGAACGAAATCCTGGATGTCGACTGTCTTCTTGTCCGTCATGGTCTCTGCACTCAGGGTTCGTTGAGCTCATCGCTCAAATCGGAGGTCGACGTGCACCACTGTCCGCCCATGATCGGGTAGTCCTTGCGCAGCGGATGCCCCTGGAACTCGTGATGCGTGAGCAGCCGTTTCAGACAGGGATGGCCCACGAAATTGAAGCCGAACATCTCGAACGCCTCGCGTTCGGCCCAGTTGGCGGATTTCCACAGGTCGGTCGCCGTCGGCACATCCATATCCAGCTCCGGGACCGGAACCACGATGCGCACGCGGATGTCATCGGGAATGGAATAGACGATGTAAACGAGCTCGAAGCGCTCTCGGTATGAAGCCAGGTTCGAGCAATCGACCCCGCCGATGTCGGAAAGCATGTTGAAGCGCTTTTCGTTCTTCAGAACGGCGAGAACATCGTGCACGACGGACTTGTCGACCACGATCGCGCAGTCACCGAAGGACCGGTCGACGTCGATGATCTTCCCGGAAAAGCGGGTCTGGAGATCCGCGACGAGGGCGTCGTGTCTGGCGGTTTCGGCGGTTGTGCTCATCTGGGCTGATTGAAGAGTCGGTTGTCGCCTTCAGGCGCTCAGTTGTCCCGGAATTTCTCCACCACTTCGTGGCGGCGCGGTTGACTTCGCCTCGGCACCGGCTCCTTGTCGATCCGCTCCTGCAGCTTCACGACGGCGTTGAGGATTGCCTCGGGGCGCGGCGGACACCCCGGGATGAACACATCCACGGGGATGATCTGATCGATTCCCTGCACGGTGGCGTAGTTGTCATAGAAACCGCCGGAACACGCGCACGCACCCATCGAGATCACGTACTTCGGCTCGGCGACCTGGTCGTAGATCCGCTTCAGCACCGGCGCCAGCTTGTAATTGATGGTGCCGGCGACGAGGATCATGTCGGATTGCCGGGGCGAGAAGCGTACCAGCTCCGCGCCGAAGCGCGAGATGTCGAACTTGCTCGACACGACCCCCATGAATTCGATCGCGCAGCACGCCGTCCCGAAGGGCAAGGGCCACAACGAGTTCTTGCGCCCCCACCGCACGACTTCGTCCATGCGCGTCGTGATGATGCCGGTTTCATCCTTGGTCTGCGGTATCAACAGTGTCCGGTCTATTCCCATTCCAGTGCTCCCTTTTTCCAAACATAGAACAAACCGAGCAGGAGGATAGTGAGGAATACCACCATCTCGAAGAAACCGAAGAGTCCCAGCTCACGAAACAGAACCGCCCACGGGAAGATGAACACCGCCTCGATGTCGAAAACGATGAAGAACAGTGCGACGAGGAAGAACCGTACGGAGAAGCGATTGCGCGTGTCTCCAAGCGATTCCACACCGCACTCGAACGGCGTCATCTTGCGAGGGCTCGGCTGACGCGGGCCGGTGAATCCCGCCACCGCGAGCATGATCATCGGGATCATGACGGCGAGCGCGAACAGCACCAGCACCGGGATGTACTTCAGCGCGATCGACATTGGAGGTCGTGAATGTGTCCGGGATCGTATCGAACCGGCGTCAAACCCTTGTAATCGATTTCACAAGGTTATCGTCGCTCAAGTTACTCCGATTGCCGGGGAGTGTCAACGTGGAACGCCGGGCCGCCCGGGGGCCTCGTTCGCGGGTGTCGAAACGTGCTACAGTGCAGGGGGACGAACGCCGCCGGCATTCCCGGATAACACAATGCAATCAAATAGATTAGGGATCTTCGTAAAGTCGCCCGTGGTGGGCCGGGTCAAGACCCGGCTGTGCCCGCCGCTCAGCCCGGAGCAGGCGAGAGATCTCTATCTTGCTTTTTTGCAAGACCTTATATCCAGGATCCAGTCACTCCGGCTGGCCCCCACCGTCTTCCTCGCCGGGGAGGCCACCCGGGAAACCAGCCGCCTGCTTGCGGACCCGGCCCGGGTCGAGCCCCAGGTGGGGGACACACTCGGGCAGCGCCTGCACCACGCGTTCGGCCGGCTGCTTCGCTCCCCCGGGGACCGGGCCGTCATCATCGGCTCGGACAGCCCCGACCTGCCCGCGGCCACCCTGAGGCGGGCGTTCCGCAAGCTCAAGCACCGGGACGTCGTGCTGGGGCCGGCGACGGACGGCGGCTACTACCTGATCGGGCTGCGCGCGCCGGCGCCGGCGCTCTTCGACGGGATCGCGTGGAGCGGCCCGGAGGTCCTGGGCCAGACGGTGCGCGCCGTGGAACGCGCCGGCCTGACGCTCTCCCTGCTGCCGGTGTGGTACGACGTCGACGACGACGCGTCGCTGCACATCCTCGAGTCGATGTGCCGGGCCCGCCGGCTGGCCGGCGGCGTGCGCCTGCCCCGCACCGAGCGTATTCTCGAAACCCTCGCGCGCCGGGACCGGTGACCCGTGTTTCCGCTCAAAGACCACAACCCGACGGTACGCACGCCGGTCGTGACCATCGCGCTCGTCGCGATCAACGTCGTCGTCTTCCTCTACGAGCTGACACTGGGACGCTCGCTGGGTGCCTTCGTGGCCGCGTACGGTGCGGTTCCCTACGAGATTTCGCACCTCACCGATCTGGTCGGGACGGCGTACGGGCCCATCCAGCAGATGCCGGGCCCGGCCTTCATCCCCCTCACGCTGATCACGTCGATGTTCATCCACGGAAGCGTGATGCACGTGTTCGGCAACATGCTCTACCTGTGGATCTTCGGCAACAACGTCGAGGACCTCATGGGACGGGTGAGGTTCATCGTCTTCTACTTCGGCTGCGGCATCATCGCCGCACTCACGCATATCCTGTCCAGTCCGAATTCCACGATGCCGATGGTGGGGGCGAGCGGCGCGATCGCCGGCGTGCTGGGAGCGTACCTCGTCGCGTATCCCCGAGCGCGTGTGCTCACCGCGGTGTTCTTCTTCATTTTCATTCGTCTCGTCGAGCTCCCGGCCGCCGTGCTCCTGGTCTTCTGGTTCGTGCTGCAGTCGTTCCAGGGCGTGCTGTCCCTGGGCGCGCGGGAGCTCTCGGGTGGTGTCGCCTGGTTCGCCCACGTGGGTGGGTTCATCGCCGGCATCCTGGGGGTACTCCTGCTGGCCGGCGGGCGCGTCCGGCGGCTCCGGGAGCGGGAACGCTGGCACGCGTGACGCGTGTCAGGGAAAGAGGCGGAAGGGCCGGTTGGGAATCTCGCGGACGGCGCCGTTGAGGTGGTGAATGTCGCCGAGCAGATCGACACGCGCACGCCCCTGGGGAAAGAGCACCCGTGTGACCGAGGCGTTGCGGATCTTGAACTGCCACAGGTCGTCGATCTTCATGCCGAGGAGCGAGGTCAGGTAGACGCAAATGACGCCGCCGTGGGTGACGACGGCAATCTGTCCGGACGGGTGCGCGCGCCGGATCCGGTTCATCTCGACCACGACCCGACGGCGGAACTGCCCCACCGTCTCCGCTCCGGGAATGCGCACCGCGGTGGGCTTGTGAAACCAGAGGTGGACCTCGCGCGGATAGCGCTTGCGCAGGACGGACGCGCGCTGACCCTCCCACCGCCCCAGGCGGATCTCGCGCAGCCCCTCGCGCGCTTCGATCTCGATCGAGCCGTTGAACGCGATCTTCGACGTCTGCAGGGCGCGTCTGGAGGGGCTCGAATAGGCGCCCACGAATTCGATGCGCTCCAGGCGGTGCGCGACGCGGTGGGCCTGCTCGACCCCGAGCCGGCTCAGATTCGACTCGGTATGGCCCTGGACGCGCCCCTGCCGGTTGAACGCGGTCTCGGCGTGACGGATGAGATAGAGGATCTGCACGTCCGACATACTAATGTGGACGAGGGCCGCCGCGCAACAGATCCACGCCTCTCGTTGCGGATTGTGCGCCGTCTCCGGTATCTTGGGACGAGCCGGGCCGCAACGGTGTTCCGGCGGGAGGACCGGGAATGAACCCGCTGGTATCGGAAGCCATCGAAACCTACGCCGCCGCGCACTCGTCCCCCGAGCCGGAGCTTCTGGCCGCGCTCGCGGCCGAGACGCGCGCTTCCATGAAGAGCCCGCAGATGATGGTGGGCCACACCGAAGGTCTCTTCCTCGCCCTGCTGGTGCGGCTGACGGGAGCCCGGCGCATCCTCGAGATCGGGACGTTTACCGGGTACAGCGCGCTGGCAATGGCATCGGCGCTCCCCGACGACGGGCGCCTGGTCACGTGCGACGTGAACCCGGAATCGACCGCCCTGGCCCGCCGGTACTGGGCGAAGAGCCCGCATGGCGGCAAGATCACGCTCGAGCTGCGCCCCGCGCTCGAGACGATCGCCGGACTGACGGGCCCCTTCGACCTCGTCTTCATCGACGCCGACAAGCCCGCGTACGTGCAGTACTGGGACGCGTGTGTGCCGAAGGTGCGCGCGGGCGGCGTGATCGTCGCCGACAACGTGCTGTGGAGCGGCCGGGTGCTCGACCCGAAGGACGAAGACGACCGGGGCATCGTCGCGTTCAACGAGCACGCGGCCCGGGACCGGCGCGTCCAGCTGGTCCTGCTCCCGGTCCGCGACGGCGTCACCATCGCGGTGAAGCGCTGACGCGATCCCCGTCGCCCGGAGAAAAGAGGGCCGCATGAGTGAGCACGCCATTTCGAAGCCGGTTGCCTGGCTGCGCGTCGCCCGGCTTCAATTCTACCCCATGGTTGCCTTCGTCTACGGCGCCGGCGCCGCGGCGGCCACCGTGGTCACGGGAACGTTCGACGTGCCCCGCGCGATCCTGGCCTACGCCTGCCTGGTGCTGATCGAGTTCGCCACGGTGCTGACCAACGAGCACTTCGACTTCGCGAGCGACGTCGTGAACCATAACGCGGGGCGCTTCACGGGTGGATCGCGCATGATCGTCGAGGGGGCGCTGACCCACGAGGAAGTGATCCGTGGCGTCGCGATCGCGATCGTGGCCCTGGGGGCGGTCTCGGGCCTTCTTCTGGCGACCGCACCGCACGCCATGCGCGTTCCCCTGCTCGTCCTGATCGCGCTCGGTGTGACGC
>CAZCQM010000143.1:7913-8300 GCA_964500785.1 uncultured bacterium | reverse complement strand
GGCTTACATGTCTCCGGAACAGGCGAGCGGTGGTGAGGCCGACCAACGCTCCGACATCTTCTCGCTCGGGGTGGTGTTGTACGAACTCCTCACCGGCAAGCTCCCATTTCCCGGCGAACACGAGGCCGCCGTGTTGTACGGCATCATGAACAGCGATCCGACTCCATTGGCCAATCACCGGGAAGGGTTGCCGTCTGAGCTACAGCGTATCGTGAACAAGGCGCTCAGCAGGAACCCGGATTCTCGTTACCAGACAGCTGTCGACCTGCGGACTGATCTGCAGCGGCTCTTGACGGGTGCCAACGTGGAAGTCTTGGATTCTGGATCCGGGCGGCGCTCGAAGGCCAGGTGGCTCCGCTCGCTGGTGATTATTGTCCGGTGCCGCGG
>CAZCQM010000143.1:0-7903 GCA_964500785.1 uncultured bacterium | reverse complement strand
TTATTGTATTTGTCGCGGCGGTCGGGGCCGTCGGCTACATGCGTGTCACCCGCTCCCGGCTCGACAACCCGGCACCGGGAGATGACTCGCGGCTGGTTATTGCAGTGGCTCCCTTCTGGGGCCAGAATGTCGAGGCCCTCGAAGAAGGCAAGGTCATGCAGGCGTTGGTGGAGCGGCGTCTTGTGGAGGAACTCGCATCGGATGAGTCAGTGGCGATTGTAGGCAAGAAGCGGATCATCGAGGCTCCCGAGTCCGATGATGATGCGAAGACGATGGGAAGGCAACTGGGTGCAACTATCGTACTGTGGGGTGAGGTACTCGTTTTCCGGGGGGAGGTGGAAATCCAGCCGTACGTAACGCTTGTGAAATGGGTTCACGGTGAAGAAGACTGGTCCATAGAAGGAATGCAAACAAGTCTGGAAGGGCCCGATCAGCTGAGCCTGCGCAAGGCCAAGGCGGAGGATGTCGGCCGGATCGCACTTCAGGTATCGGGCACATTTTATCGAAAGAAGGACCCGGACAAGGCTCTGGCGATATTGCAGAAGATAATCCCACCCACACCGGAGAGCCTCATGGAAGAAGGACTCGTTTACTGCGACCGTGGAAACTGGAGCAAGTCAGCGGAGTTGTTCAGCAGGGCAGTGGAACTTGCCCCGGACGAGCCCCTTCCATACTCGCGCATGGCGACCCTCTATCGTAGTGAAGGGGACTACGAGCGGGCGATTCGATGGTCCAAAAACGCCATCGAGGCTGATTCCACGTTCAGTTATTCGTACGCCATGATTGGATCGGATCTGATAAGACTGCGCAAGTACGACGATGCAATTCAATGGCTTCAAGGCGCGATTGCGCGTTTTCCAAAGTCGTATGTCGTGCAGGCGAACATGGGTTCAGCTTACTTCCGAAGACAACAGTACGACGTGGCCGAGGTATGGTCAGACAAATGCATCAATGTAGCCCGCGGTCCGTGGGAACTTTCAGACGCATACGCATTCAAAGGTACTGTCCTCCAAGCTCAAGGAAGGCTCGATGAGAGCGAACGCTGGTTTGAGAGAGCCATCGAAAGCGATTCGGAACAGTGGTATGCGTATAACCGCATGGGCATGATCAAATATGAAAAGCAGGAATACGAAGAAGCGATCAAATGGTTCAAGCAAGTGGCGCAACTTGGTCCTACCCATGTTCATTCTCAGCTTCCCGCGTCCTACATGATTCTCGGGCGATACTCAGAGGCGGCCGAATGCCTTCGTTGGATGCTGGATATTCGTCCGAGAGATAACTATAGCGCGGTGATGTACATCATCTGCCTGTATCGCATGGGTGAGTATGAAAAGGCGCGTGAGTTCGCCACCAGGCAAGCGAACGCGCCAGGAAACGTCGCGGGGTATGCCCCCGTTGTTCGCTTTTTCGCCGGCGAGACCGCGGAAGCGACGGTCCTAAAAGTCGCGGAGGCGGAGAATCCGGAGACAGAAGACGAACGGAAATGCGAGGTGTACTACTTTCTGGGCGTTTCTCATTTGCTCGGTGTGCCTGACGGAGTCGAGCCCGACACGACCCTGGCAATGAAGTACTTCGAGAACTGCGTTTCCACCGGTGTGACCAGGTTCACGGAGTACAAGCTTGCCACGCAGATACTGGAATCTCGATAAAATCCGCGACACCCGGGCTCGATCAGTGGATGCCATTGCTCCCGGCCAACGTGCTATAATCCGCGACTTATGATCTACGACAACATTCTGCAGGTTATCGGCAACACGCCCACCGTGCGACTCAACCGGATCGGCAAGGAAACCGGTGTGGAGTTGTTTGCCAAGTGCGAGTTCCTGAACCCGGGCGGTTCGGTGAAGGACCGCATTGCGGTACGCATGATCGAGGAACTCGAGAAGAGCGGCCGGGTGGGTCCGGGGACTACACTGATCGAGGCGACGAGCGGCAACACGGGTGCGGGCATGTCCATGGTGGCGGCTGTGAAGGGTTATCGCATGATCATCACGATGCCGGAGAAGATGAGCCGAGAGAAGCAGGTGGTCATGGAGGCGTTGGGTGCCGAAATCATCCGCACGCCCACCGAGGTGCCGTACGATTCACCGGAAAGCCTGATCGGTGTGGCGGCGCGTCTGCACAGGGAGATTCCGAATTCCGTCATCCCGGACCAGTACGGGAATCCCGACAATCCGGACGCTCATTATTATGGAACGGGTGCCGAGATCTGGAACGACCTCGGAGACAGCCTCGACATGTGCGTGCTGAGCGCGGGGACGGGAGGCACTATCGTCGGCGTGGCGAAGTACCTCAAGGAGAAGAACCCGAATATCAAGATCGTCGGTGTCGATCCGGAAGGGTCGATTCTCGGCGGCCGTGACGAGGTGAAGACATATCACGTCGAAGGTATCGGCTACGACTTCATCCCCGAGGTCATGTCATACGACCACGTCGACGACTGGGTTTACTGCAACGATCGTGACAGCTTCCTGATGGCTCGCCGCCTGATCCGCGAAGAGGGTCTGCTCGTGGGTGGCAGCTCGGGATCGGCGGTGTGGGGAATGCTCGAAGCGCTGAAACGCTATCCGAAAACGAAACGGGCACTCACCATTCTGCCCGACTCGATTCGCAACTACCTCTCCAAGTTTGTCAGCAAAGAGTGGATGGCGGCACACGGCTTCATGGACACGGAAGACTGAGCCGTCGCCGGGTAGTGATCGGGGCCATGCTCGGCGCCGCGAGTGGGACCTCACGACTCCGGCGTCGGAAACGTCACCCTGAACTCGATCTTCTCAACCTGCTCGGGCGCCTTGCCGAGCTTGCGCAGCAGCGGCACCCAGCGCGGGTCGGTGTGGACGTTCTCATAGAGAGTGTCCACCAGGATGAGCAACGATCCGCCGTCGTTGGCCGCGACGGACTTGTCGAGCCACTCGAACGCCCGATCCGCATCGCCGCAGTAGGCGAACACGGAGCCCACGTCGTAGGGCGACACCGGGCCGAGTTTGGTAACGAGTTCATCGAGCGCAGTCTGGAAATCAGCATCGCGTCTCAGGTCGTGATAGGCCAGCGGCATACCGATCAGGCGGAACAGCTCGTATTGCTCCTGCTCGATTTCCGCCAGCGCCGCTTCCGCGTCACCTGTTGCGAGCAGCGCTTCGCCGAGGAAGAGCCGCGCACCGCTGAAGCCCGGGCTGAGGCTGAGCACGGTGCGCAGGAGGGCGATCGACTCGTCGTCCCGGCCGCCCCAGTGCTTGGCGGCGGCCAGGTTGAACAGCCAGGAGGTGTTGACTGGATCGCGGCGAACGGTTTCTTCGTCGAGTGCAATTGCTTCGTCGAGTCTGCCCAGGGACTTGAGCAGCATGGAGCTGTTTCCCAGAACGGTTGGGGACGCCGGATCAAGCTCGAGGGCGCGTTCAAAATGCGTGGCCCCGTCCGCGAGGTCGCCCGAGGCCACGGCGATGCTACCCAGGGCACCGTGGGCGTCGGCGGACTCCGGGTCGATCGCGAGGGCCTTGTTTGCGGCCTCCCGGGCGCGCGGAAATCCGTCGTCGGCGCCTCTCAACCCGAGGAAGACCTCGTTGACGAGGTTCGTCGCCAGGTTGACCCATGCCGGTGCGTAGCCGGGATCGATGGCCAGCGCCTCGCGATACAACGAGTCGGACTGGGCGAATCCTTCGGCACTCCGCTTCCGTGCGAGTTGCACCGCCTGCAGATATGCGGCGTAGGCCTTCGGATCGGTCGTGCGTGCCTTCGGTGCGTCGCCGAGGAGCGTCACCTTCAATTCGCGCACGACCTCGGACGCGATTTCGTCCTGGATCGCGAAGATGTCGTCGAGCGTTCGATCCCAGTTCTGCGACCATACCTGGAAGCCGTCCGCGGTCTGGATCAACTGGGCCGTGATCCGCACCCGGTCGCCGGACATGCGCACCGACCCCTCGAGCACGTGGGACACGCCGAGCTGCCGGCCGATCTCCGGGACCTCGACATCCTTTCCCTTGAACGAGAAGGACGATGTGCGCGCCGTGACCTTGAGGCCGTGGACCCTCGCCAGCAGGTTCAGGAGTTCTTCAGCGATGCCGTCGGAGAAGTACTCCTGGTCCTGCTGGGGAGACAGGTCCGCGAACGGCAACACCGCGATCGACTTCTCCGCAGGCACGGACGCGGTCATGGCGGGTTCGGTAGACGGGGCTCGTTCACCGCGATCCTGCAGGAAGACAAACGCCGCCACGGCGACGATGACAGCGCCGGCGATGGCAATCCACCACCGGCGGCGCGCCGGGTGCGGGGCGGGCTTCTTCTCCGAGACCGGGGCGCTGGCGTAGCTGACGCCGGACTCGACTTCCTTCTGCAGACTTCGCAGCTCGTTGCGGACATCGAGGGCGGACTGGTAGCGGTTTTCGCGCTCCTTCTCCAGGCAGCGCTCCACGATGCGGCCCAGGTGGTGGGGCAGGTCGGGCTTGAGCGCAGTCAATGGCGGTGGAGACTCTTTCAGAATGGCCGACGTGAGGTCGGCGTTGTTGTCTCCCAGGAAGGGCCGTCTGCCCGTGGCGAGTTCGTAGAGAAGGACGCCGAGCGAGAAGATGTCGCTGCGGCCGTCGACGAGTTGCCCCCGCAGTTGCTCAGGTGACATGTACGGGACCGTTCCCAGCACCGAGCCTGCCTGGGTGAGACCCATCGCTTCGGTCTCCTCAATGTCCGACGCCGGCTTGTCCTGGGTGAGCTTGGCCAGTCCGAAGTCCAGGACCTTCACGTGACCGCTCCTGGTCACCATCACATTGGCGGGCTTGAGATCGCGGTGAACGATGCCCTTTTCATGGGCGGCGGCCAGGGCATCGGCGACGGCCGTGCCGATGTCAAACACCTGCGACAGGGGCAGACCATCCGTCGGGAGGAGTTGGTCGAGGCCCTGACCTTCCACGAGTTCCATGGTCAGGAAACGGGTGCCCCGATCTTCCTCGACCGAATACAGGGTGACGATGTGCGGGTGGTTCAGCCCGGCGACGGTTTTGGCTTCGCGTTCGAAACGCTCGAGACTGGATGGATCCGCGGCAACGGCGGCGGGGAGAACCTTCAGCGCCACGTCCCGATCGAGCTTCGTGTCCCGCGCGCGGTAGACCTCGCCCATGCCGCCCTTACCGAGCAGGCCGGTGATCTCGTAGTGGGCAAGGGACTTGCTGATCAACTCTGGGCTCCCATGGAAAATCGGGCGCGAGTCTACCGGGCGCCGGAGACGGTGTCAATTCTATCGCCAGACGCCGTCGTCGGTGCAGGAGATACGATCTTCAACGCGTGCGGTGTCGTACCTGGCAGGGAAGTCGGCCTTCACTGATTCAGGGCGTGTACCAGATCGGTGACGTACAAGCATGTTCCTGGTGCCCTGGCCCCTTGTCCGGGTCGGCAGGCGCTTCACTGGGCAGCTTGACGCCGAGTGCATCGCCTGCATGCGGTAGTCATGCAGCACGCCCACCAACGGACGCAATATACTCGGCGGGGAAGTTGAGATTGGTGAGAACACGCTGAAGGCGCGCCGCATATTCAGGGTTTCGTTCGTGAGGCGGCGGTGCTTCTCGCAGGTTGTAGCACAAGGCCGGCGTGGGCGTTCCCTCCAGAGGCCGGGCGAGTATCGCTTCCGGCCGATACTGCTCAAGCCCTGGAGCGGCGTAGAGTCGGTCGAGCTCTGAGTGCTTGAGAGCGAAGAGCATGCCGTAGGCACGAGCTCCAGGGGACGGAATCAGCGTGGCACGCTTGCCGATTCGTAACGCGAACTCATCGACATAGGCGCGCCGCGGGTTGAATGGTTCCACGCCGGCCTCGCGAAGGACCTCGTGGTCCATGAATAGCCCATAGAAGAAACCATCAATTCGGCGAGCGCTCATCTCCTTCACCTCGCTTCTCCTTTTTTCGATAGCGATGTCCCGGACGCCCATGACGGGTCGGCCGTCAGGTGCCCTGGCCGCCGATACGTACTACGCGGAACGACGTCTCGATGTCCTCGCGGAGCTGCTTCTTCACCGCACAGTGCTCCATGGCTCGGATGATGGCGGGATCGTATTTGGCGGGGAAGTCGGCATCGACGTAGAGTGCCAGATCGAGATGCGACAGAATGCCGTCGTCCCGGCGTTCGACGTCCATCTCGAGGCCACGGGGTGCAGACAGATCCCGCTGGTCGCAGAACACCTTTGCGTAAATTCCGGCGCAGGTGGCGATCGACGCCAAGAACAGTTGGAAGGGCTCGGGCGCTTCGTTCTCGCCTCCGTGCTGCACGGACTGGTCCGTGGGGACCGAATGTCCGGCGATTTTAGCATCGATCTTCTTGCCGCCGGGGAATACTACCTCGATCGTTGCCATGTCCAGGACTCCCTGTGAAAAGTGTGAGTGAAGGCTACATGCAGAGTCGGCGGCCGTTGACTCGTCGATGATAGGCGCTGTCACCCTTTGCGGCAAATTATTCCCGGTGCCCCGCGAGTCGCCTGTGCGGCTCGAGAGGCGTCTACTTCTACCGCCTGATCGCCAGAGAATTCTCTGAGACCAGGAAGATGGTGTTGTTGCGTTAGGCGGCGCAGCTTCCGCTTGGAGCCGTCTGATCGCCGCCGAGCTGTCTTCGGTGGGAAAGGCAGGGGCCGCTCAGAGTCCGGCTTTCAGGCTACCCGCAGTTGCGCGACGCCTCACCCCTATCTACTTCATTTGATCAGCGTGATCTTCCTCACGTCGGTGCGACTCGATGCAGACAGCACCACGAAGTAGATGCCACTGGCCACGCGCCGGCCATCTCCGTTACGGCCATCCCATGTGACCCGACTCTCACCGGTCGTAGACATTCCATCGAAGAGCGTCCGGATGTGGGCCCCGGTCGCATCATAGACGTCGATCCGCGTCGGTTGAGCGGCCGGAGAACGGTACGCAATGGTCACGCTGGGATTGAAGGGATTGGGATACGCCGAGGTAATCGACGCCCGCAGGGATGGTGTGGCGTTCGACACCCCGGTCGGGTTGCCCTGATCGTAGTAGCGGGCACCGATGTCGGCGATGGTGCCGTCCGGATCGTGCGGCGAGCCGGGGTCGCCGGCGTCGATGCACGGTGACGTAGCCTGCAGGTGGTAGTCGTCGGTCGCAGGGGCCACGAATTGTGGATCGAGGAAGATGTCGAAGTACCCGTCGCAGGGATCGCCGTTGTGGTTCGTCTGCACGATGTTGCCCAGACCTCCCGGCACGGAGCTGCCACCGGTTGCGCCCTCGGTGTTGCCGTAGAAATCGTTGTGCGAGACCGCGATGCTGTTGGTGGGGTCGAACCAGACGCCGGCGCCCACGTTGTTGGCGATGATGTTGTCCGTCAACTCGACCGTGTTCGCACTGATGTACATGCCACCGCCGTGATGGTTGTTGTAGTGCACCTCGTTGGCGTAGATCGTGTTGCCGCGGATAACGGGCGTTCCGTAATCTACCCAGATCCCGCCACCCTCGGACCTGGCGTCGGTACCGCTGTGGCTGAGGTAGTTGCCGTAGATGAGGTTCTTCGCGACCAGACCCTGGCAGTTTTCCAGGGCGATTCCACCGCCCTGGGCATTCGTCGCCCCGAAATACGTCGAGGGCGTCAGCTGGTTGTCGTGGATCCGACAGCCCGTGATCTCGACCATGCTGTTCTCGGCGTAGATGCCGCCGCCGTGGGCCGATTGCGAGCCGTCGATGAGGCCATGGGAAATGTCGCAGTCCTCGGCCACGAGCGGGGTGTTCAGACAGTAGATCGTCGCGCCGTCCTCGTAGGCGCGGTTGTAGCGCAGCGTGCAGTGGTGCAGCTCGAGGCCACTGGAGTTGATGGCCCCGATGCCACCGGCCGATCCGTAGAACAACGTCGCGCGGTCGCCGTACTCGATCGTGCAGTATTCGAAATGCGAGGTCTGGGTGCTATTCTGAATCTGAATGC
>CAZCQM010000142.1:0-8320 GCA_964500785.1 uncultured bacterium | reverse complement strand
CGTCACCTCGATCTCGGTGCAGTAGCCGGCGAGCGCCTCGTCCACGGCGTTGTCGACCACTTCATAGATCAGGTGGTGCAGGCCGTGCACATCGGTGCTGCCGATGTACATGGCGGGCCGCTTGCGAACGGCCTCGAGACCCTTGAGCACCTGAATCTGTTTCGCTGTGTATTCCTGCGTCATTTCGGCCTTTCCCGTCGTCTTTCGTTCCGGAACCGCGGGCGGAATCGGCGGAGCCTTGATCGGCTCATCCGGCTGCGGCGTATTCTCGCTGGTCTTCATTCGCTACCATCCACGCGGATTCGTCCCGCTATTCGACCTCGCGCGCGCTGAACTTGATCCGCACGAGATCCACACCCGGACACTCGGCGCGAAGCTTACGCACGAGTTCCCGTTCCATAAAGTGCAATTCCTGCATCCATGCGCCGTGATCGACCTGGACGAACAGCGTGCCTTTCTCGAAGCGGGTCGCCCGGGAGCGTTGTGCCATCTCGGCACCGACCACGTCGGCCCACTTCTCGACCGCTTCTCTCTCTTTGAATCGCTTCTGGAGCCCCAGGTCGCGCAAGACGGAGGGAAGGACATCGCCAACCCGGGCAAAGGAACGCCGTGTCATATGTAAGAAATTTACCGGTTTTGCCGCGTAAAGGCCACCTCAATCTTCGCCCGCGGGGTCCCACAACCAACACTGTCTCAAGCGGTTACACATGTGTACGCGCCGGTTTACGCTTGCCGGCGGCGGGACGCGCGGCACCGGTCTCCCGCGGGTGCGCCGGCGGCCGAACGGCGGCGGCGTGCGGTGGTTCACGACGCGGTCAGGCGGCCGTCGGCCACCCGGAAGACGCGGCCCCCGGGCGCGCCAGCCGTGTCGACGGGAACCGGGGTGGTGACGAAGACCTGGCGCTCGCCGCCGAGCACGCGCTGCAGCCGGCCCATGATGACGGCATCGAACTCCGCGAAGACGTCGTCCAGAAGCAGCACGCAGGGTTCCCGGAGCTCGGTCTCGATGTGCGAGAGCTCGGCCAGCTTGAGGAGGACGGTGAAGAGGCGGCGCTGCCCCTGGGACCCGAAGCGCCGCAGGTCGTGCCCCGCCATTGCGAAGGCGATGTCGTCCCGGTGCGGACCGATCAGCGTGATACCACGGCGGGACTCTTCGTGGGCCACCGCGGCCAGGCGCTCGTGGAACACGCGGGTCAGCCCCGCCTGGGCGGTCACGTCGTCGGCCTGCAGGGCGGCGTCGAGCAACGGCGAGTCGTACCGCATCGAGAACTCGAAGGGGCTGTCGAGATCGCGGGCGTGCGCGGCCATCTCCGCCTCGATCAGGGCGATGAGGTCGCGGCGGCGGCCGATCAGCTCCGCGCCGCTCGCGACGAGGCGTTCGTTCCAGGCCGCCATCTCCGTCCTGTCCGCGCGAGCCTTGAGCGCGGCGTTGCGCTGCTCGAGGACGCGCCGGTAGTCGCGCAGGGCCCGGAAGTAGGCGGGATCCGTCATGGTCCCGACCGTGTCGAGAAACCGGCGGCGGTGCTCGGGCTCGCCGGATGCGACGCGCAGGTCCGCGGGTCCGAACAGCACGACGGGGAAGCGCCCCGCCAGGTCCGAACGGCGCGGCAGCACCTGCCCGTCGATCTTGATGGTCTTGCCCCCGCGCCGCTCCACCGAGAACGCGAACGTCTCGCGGCGTCCGTCGAGGAAGGACGCGGTGAGCTCGGCGCGGCAGAACGGTTCGTCGAACCGGATCAGCTCGCTGTCGCTGCCCGCGCGAAACGACCTCCCGAAGCGGAAGAAATAGATGGCCTCGAGGAGGTTGGTCTTGCCCTGGCCGTTTTCGCCGACCAGCAGGTTGAGGCCGCGACCGAACTCGATCTCGTCGGGCGCGAGGTTGCGCAGGTTGGTGGAGACGAAGCGATCAACGCGCACGATGGCGACGGCCGGCTGGCGTGCGCGGCCACGGCGCTGTCGCGGACCGCGGGCGGCGCACGCCTGGAAAGGAGTGCTAGTCGCTCAGGCGCAGCGGCATCAACAGGCACTGGTGCTTCATCTCGGCGCCTTCCGCGTCCGGGAGCACGACACCCGCGTTGTCGCTGCGATCGAGCATGAAGACCACGTCATCGCTGTCCATGGTCCGGAGAATGTCCTGCAAGTAACGCGCGTTGTACCCGATCTCCATCTTGGGCGAGTTGTACGCGCACGTGACTTCCTCGACGGCTTCGCCCACGTCGGGCGTCTTCACCGAAAGCGTGAGCCGGTCGTCCTCGAGCACGAGTTTTACCTGGTGCGTGATGGCGCTCGAGAGAATCGCGACGCGCCGGCATGCATCCATCAACTCGGCGCGGCTGACCGAGAGCTTACGCGTGTTCTTCTTGGGCATGACCTGGTTGTAATCGGGGAAGGGACCTTCCAGCAGGCGCGAATAAATCACACTGTCGCCGAGATCGAAGGTGATGTGATTGTCCGCGAGTGAGACGTTGACCGTGTCCAGTTCGGAGGCGAGTGACCGGTAGATGCTGAGCGCCTTGGGCGAGACGATGACGTCCTTGTCGTCGCCCGATCCGGCGGCACCGGGGAGCTCGACCCGGGCCAGGCGGTGCCCGTCGGTGGCGATCATGCTGAGCTCGCCCTTCTTGATCTCCCACAGCACACCACACAGCGAGGGGCGGGTCAGGTCGGTCGACACGGCGTAGCTGGTGCGGTTGATCATCAGGTCCAGCGTCGACGCGGCGATCGAGAACGACACGACCGGCTTCTGCGACGGCAGCTTTGGGAACTCCTCCGCGCTCTTGCCGAGCATCTTGAAGCGGCTCCGGCGGCACTTGATCGAGATGCGGTCGCCTTCGGTCTCGATCACGACCTTGTCTTCGGGAAGCGAGCGTGCAATCTCGAAGAACTTCTTGCCGGGCACCGCCACGCTTCCATGTCCGCTCGTCTCACAGGCAAGCGTGTTGGTGAGTGAAACGTCGAGATCGTTGGCGGTCAGCGTGATCTTGCCGTCGCCTTTGGTTTCCATGAGAAAAGTGGACAGTATCGGGAGAGATGTCTTTGTCGGCACGACGGCCGCAATGCCTTGCAGACTCTTAAGCAGATCCTTTTGATCGACGGTGATCTTCACGCCCATTCCTCCTTCTCGACCCCAAACTGCTCGAGAGGCTTCGATCCATTCCTGATGTTCCGGTTGTGTGTTCCCGTGCGCGGAGCGTTGTGACTATACCGCACGCCGGGTTTCGATCGCAAGAATGCTGTGCCGTTGTGGAAAAGTTTCCAGTGGTGTCACCAGGGAGTACATGCGTAGCAAGTGGGTAGTCAGTGGGACGGCGGCGGTCACTGGCCGGAGCCGTCCCGGTAGAGGGACTTCAGTCGCCCCCAGCTCGACGGCTGCGTGGGCACCGGAGTACGACTCCATTTCTGCACGCGGTCGTGACCGGGATCCGTGATGAAGAAATTGCCCTGGGCATCGATGGCGACGTCCTCGGCGCGATCGAACTGCCCCTCTCCATCGCCGTCGCCGCCGAACTTCTCGATGTACTGGCCCGTATCGGTGAATTTCTTGATGAGGCTGGGGGGTTGATCCACCACATAGACATAGCCCTCGTCATCGAAGGCGATTCCCCGCGGCCCCTGAAACCGGTTGTCGGCCGTACCAAATCCCCCCCATGAGGTCAGATACGCCCCCTGGGCGGTGAATTTCTGAACCCGGAAGTTTCCCGCATCCCCGACATACACGTGATCCTGCTCGTCCACCGCCACCGTCACCGGCTCGTTGAACTTCCCGGCTGTGGATCCCTCTGCCCCCCATGTGCCCAGATACTGCCCGGTACTCGTGAACCACTGAATCCGGTGATTGAAGGCATCGGCAACGTACACGTGGAAATTGTGATCTACGGCGACCCCGACCGGGTAGTAGAACTCACCGGGACCGGCCCCCTGCGTCCCCCACATCAGCACGAAGTCCCCGTCGGACGTGAACTTCTGGATCCGGTTGTTGTTTCGCGCCGCCACGTAGACAAACCCGCTGTCGTCGACGGTCACACCAAAGGGGAAATCGAACTCGCCCGGGCCGGAGCCGAATGACCCCCACGTGGTCACGAAGGTGCCGTCTCCGGTGAACTTCTCGATGCGATGATTGTTGCGGTCGGCGACGTAGACGAATCCGTCCTGATCCACGGCGAGCCGCCTGGGGAAATAGAAGTCTCCCGGGCCCGATCCCCGCTGGCCCCACGAAAGGACGTACTCGGGGAGTCCGGCGTCGACCCGGACCGAGCCGGTCGTGAGGATGGAAACTACGAAGACCAGGAGCCAGAAACGCATGGGATTTGCCGGAAGCAATGATACCACGATAGCCCGTGATACGGGCCGGTATTCTACTCCTGTTCTATTTATCTATACAAAAGTAGAAGCAGTAGGACGTGTGGGAATGTGGACGACAGGTTGGAGTCACAGACGGGTTTGAAGTTAGGCGGCGCTGCCGTGTCAGTGGGGTGTGGGGAGGATGGTGATATCGTTCACACTCATCCACTGTGGATAGTCGTTCACATGTTGTCCCCGGTGGATATCCACATTTGGTGGACGGATATCGATGCTCAAAAAGCAAAGACAAGAGGCCGGGAGCCAGTGGGTGCGGTTGCCGCAAACGCCCCCGTCACACCATGACTCCCGGCCTCCTTCGGCCCGATTCCATCGACCACGCGCTTAGAAGGACAGCTCCTTCCTGAGCTGGTTGACGGTCGAGCGCAGCGCCACATCGCGTTCGATCAGGTCCGAAATCTTCTGGCAGGCGTGAATCACAGTCGTGTGATCGCGACCGCCGAAGCGCTGCCCGATCTGTGCCAGTGACGCCGGCGTCAACTCTCGAGCCAGGTAGATGGCGACCTGGCGCGGAAACGCAATGCGTGCGGTGCGCACCTTCGAGCGCATCGACTCCACCGGCACACGGTAGTGTTGCGACACCACCTTCTGGATGAGCGAGATACTGGTTTTCTTGGGCGACGACTTCACAAAATCTTTGAGAACGTCGTGCGCCATCTCCACGGTAATATCTTTCTTGTACACGCTCGCATGCACGAGAAGTTTGACCAGGCTCCCCTCGAGCTCGCGGATGTTGCTCTTTACACTTTCCGCGATCAGGGCGAGGACGTCGTCGGGGATGGATATGTTCTCACGCTCGACTTTCTTGCGCAGAATGGCCAGGCGCGTCTCGTAGTCCGGCGGCTGGATGTCTGTGATCAAGCCCCACTCGAATCGGGAGACCAGGCGGTCCTCCAGCCTGGGGATCTCCTTGGGCGGACAATCGCTGGTGACCACGATCTGCCGGTTGGCGCCGTGCAACGCGTTGAACGTGTGGAAGAACTCTTCCTGGGTGCTCTCTTTCCCGGCCAGGAACTGGATGTCATCGATGAGCAGCAGATCCACGTTCCGGTACTTGGTGCGGAAATCGTGACCGTTGCCCTGCCGGATCGCTCCGATCATCTCGTTCATGAATACCTCGGCCGAGCAGTAGTGCACGCGCGCATTCGGCTGGCTCTTGAGAACGCCGTGGCCGATGGCCTGCATGAGGTGGGTCTTGCCGAGGCCGACACCTCCGTAGATGAACAACGGGTTGTACACCTGCGCGGGGCGTTCGGAGACGGCGAGGCACGCCGCGTAGGTCATGCGGCTGTTGTTGCCCACCACGAACTCGTCGAACAGATACTTCGGATTCAACCGTTCGCTCTCGGACGGGGAGCGGCGCGCACGAGGAAGGGGCGCCGGAATGACGGTGTCACCCCGGCGTGTGATCTCGGGCGGCGCGTCGTTCGCGTTCTGCAGGGCAATCGTCGGTTCGCCGCCGATCACCTGCCTCAGTGCGAACGCTATCTTGTCCAGGTGATGCTCACTGACCCAGTCGACGAAGAACTTGCTGGGGCAGTCGATGGACACCTTGAACCCATCGATGGAACTCAACCGCATCGGCTTGAACCACGTTTCGAACGCCTGTTTGTTGACGAGTGTGGCCACCGACGCGAGAAAATCCGACCAGACCTGCTGGTCGTCGCCGTGCTGGCGGGAGGAAACTGACATGGACGATACCCTTTCTCCCTCGGAGTGACTCCGATGCGAGAGGGCCGCGACGCGACCCGAGACGCATACCCTTCATCAACCGCATAACCACGCTTTTTGAGCGGCGCGTCATCCCTGGGGATGCCGCCGGAAACTCTTGCAAGAACGCCGGTTCCGCCGGGGAAAACGGCAGGAGGCGCCCGTTATCCACAAATGTGGATAATGATGCAACTCTTTGTGGACAAATAAGTTGAGAGACAGATCGGGGTTGATTCGGTAAAGTTGTCCACAGTACCTACTCGATGACCGAAGACTAGATGCTGGAAATTAAGAGACCGTGTGCACCGAAGAAACGTAACGGTGGCGAAGGTACCAGAGCGGTGTGAACCCCTTCAACAGTGAAATAAAGTTGCGCACAAGAACGGGCTAACCGGCGGGATTCAGGCCGCTTGCGTATCCACAGCCTGTGGATAAGTTGTGGGTTTCGTCCGGGCTTGACGGAGACCGCATTTTTGGGTAGTCTTCCCGTTTCCGGCAATTCACAGACAATTACCGCCCTGGAAACCGGTTGCGCACGCGGGGCCGGCGCCGGGGACACTGTTCATCACGTTTACACAGGATTATCGATCATGAAGCGTACATTCCAGCCTCGTAATCTCAAGCGCAAGCGGGACCATGGATTTCGCGCACGCATGAGCACGCGTGGCGGGCGGCTCGTCATCAAGAGACGGCGGCAGAAGGGTCGCAAGCGCCTGACGGCGTAGTCTCCGTGACCACGAAGAGCGGCGCCACCGGCCCGCGAGATTCGGCGCGATCGTCTCGACGCCGCCTGCGCACCCTCAAGCACGCGTGGCAGTTTCGCAGCTGCTACAACTCGGGTCGCAAGCTCGTCACCCAGCATTCGGTCATATTTCTGTACGCGCCGTCCGAGCCGGATGGCGTGCGCGTTGGCGTGGTCGCCAGCCGCCGCGTCGGTGATGCCGTCCGGCGCAATCGCGCCAAGCGGCTCCTTCGCGAAGCGGCCCGTCGCATCGTGCCGCGGTTGCGGGACTCCTCGCTCTGGGTGGTCCTGATCGCCAAGGCGTCGATCGTCACGAAGACCTCCGCCGATGTCGAACGCGACCTCGAGCGCGCGCTCGTTGCGGGGCACGCGATCGATCCCCGGATCGAATGATCGACACAGGAAGTGATCGTCACATGCGAAGTTCGATTTCCGCGGCGTCGGGCGCCTTTCTGGTATTCCTGATCAGGATCTACCGCCGCGTCCTCTCGCCGTTGCTCCCCTCCACCTGCCGGTATTATCCGTCCTGCTCGGAGTACGCCTCCCGGGCCATCGAAACGCACGGCCCCGTGCGCGGCACCGCGCTCGCCGCGCGGCGGCTGTGCCGGTGCCACCCGTGGCACGAGGGCGGGGTCGATCCGGTTCCGCCCGCCCCGCCCCACGAATCGTCGCTCGCCTGGAAGGAGTCCCGATGAGCAGCGGGATGTCGATGGAGCGGCGTGCGTTGATCGCGTTCGTCGCGTCGATGGTGTTGTTCTTTGCCTACGACGCCCTCTTTCTCTCGCCGAAGATGAAAGAGCAGCGCGCGCGCCGGGAAGCGGCGGCGGTGCAGCAGGCGGCCGAACAGGCCGCGGTACACGCCGATTCGATGCGCGCGGCGCCGAAAGAGCCCGAGACGAACCCGGAGCTCGCCGCGCCCGCACCTGCCGACACCGCAGGTCATGCCATGGCCGTCGAGCTCGGTTCGCCGGAATCGGCGGCAAAGACGATCGTGGTGACGTCGCCGTTCTACGAGCTCACGCTGAGCAGCCGCGGCGGCGTGATTACGTCGGCGCACCTGCTGAAGTACGAGTCGAGGGGGCAACCGGTGGAGCTGCTTCCGGCCGAGATGTGGTCGGGCGACGGCATGCTCGCGGCCACCGTGGACGGCGAAAAGCGCGACCTGGACCTCGGCGAAGTAACGTTCGACGTGACGGCCGGCGGGGGCAGCCTCCCCGACAGCGCGCACGTCATGGTCTCGGGTTCCGAACCGACGGAGGTCGTCTTCCGTGCCACCGGCCCGGGTGGCGGCGTGGTGGAGCGCTCCTACCGCTTCTTCGGGGACCGGTACGATTTCGAAACGCACGTGCGCGTGTCCGAATCGTTGATTCCCGACGCCCGCACCGTATCGTGGTCGTTCGGGCCGGGTCTCACCGCCACCGAGGAGAACGTCACTTCGGACCAGAACAGCTTCCGCGCGTCCGTCCTGCTGGGTGAGGAACGACACCGCCGCAAGCCGGGCGACTTCGG
>CAZCQM010000141.1:0-8342 GCA_964500785.1 uncultured bacterium | reverse complement strand
CACCATAGAATTTCTTTGTATTTTTGGAAAGACTCAAAAAAGCCCCTGCCATGATGACGTTGCCCATACCATCCACCGCAATGCTGGCCTCCTCCACCCAACCCGTATCGCCGATGCATTGGCTCCAGAGATGATCACCGTCCCCATCAAACTTCGCAACATAGCGACAATCACTGAGCCCTGCTCCCCCAAAGTCAGCGCCGGTTAAGCTCCCGGTCACGACGATGTTCCCCGAGCCGTCCACGGCCACGCCGTAGCCCCAATTGTACCCATCGTTACTGTACGCCTCACCGTAGCGTTGGCTCCATACGTGATTGCCGGCCCCGTCGAACTTCGCGACGAAGATGTCGCGCGCACCGGTACTTGTCAGTGGTCCCCCCCCGAAGTCTACAGTGCCTCCAAACTCTCCGGTCACGACCACGTTCCCCGAGGTGTCCAATTCGACGCTCTCAACAATCTGGTCACTCTCATCACCGAAGCGTTTGCTCCAAATATGAGAACCGTTCCCATCGAACTTTGCGATGAAGATGTCATAGGATCCCGCACTCGCAAGCGTCCCACCGCCGAAATTCATGTTGCCTTGGAAGTTGCCCGTCACAATCACGTTCCCAGAGCCATCCACCGCAACACCCTCGCAGTATTGTTCACCCGTGTCGCCGAAGCGTTGGCTCCAGATATGTTGGGGGACTTGCGCCCAGACCGTGGATCCAGCGCCGGCAATTGAAAGGAGAATTGCAGCCATACCAAACACGATTCCGATGATACGTGATGCAGACATGTGGTCCCTCCCGTGACTTGCAGGTCCGGAGCGCGCGACCGGGTGATTGATACCACCAACCCGATCGCGTCCGCACTCACCGACGTGCGAAAGCGGTGCGCTCGTTTGTCTAATGACTCAACTGACTGGGAGGATCAAAGTGGGTACGCGGGTAACACGTGTCGGGGATGAAAGATTCACTACCGCGGAGGGAGTCCAGAAAGAAGCGAAGGTTTCATCGGCGCCCTGGCGACATGTCACCGTGCAGCCTCAGTGCCCCCTCTATTCCATTATGTGAATCGTGTCACAAGCACGACGGGGTGTCAACCTTAAAAGAAAACATCAGTTAGGCGGTTGGTTCCCTCTCCGGGCAACGGGTGTCCCCAGGCGCAATCAGCGGAATCCGGGGGATGAAAAGGCCGAAAGGGAATCGAACCTCCTGCGTGCTATTAGGCGATTCGGAACCAACACCCCAACGGGATTTCAACAAGGAAACAGATTGAGGAGCAGTGAGTTACGGGCAAGGTCTGTATAACGCGCCGCATTGTTACAACTCGTAGATCGTGTGGTGATCTGCAGATACAGGGTATTGCAGCGAATGGCGTCCCCAACGGGAGTCGAACCCGTGTTGCCGCCGTGAAAGGGCGGTGTCCTAGGCCACTAGACGATGGGGACCCTGGAGAACAGGTGGCCTAGGGTACGGCGGCGCGTCCGGGCCTGTCAAACGCAAAGCCCGATAGACGCCGGTGGCCTGCTCCGGGGGCAAGTACAGGTCGCCATGCGAGCGGGCATGGGGTCAGCGGGCAGGCCCCCAACACCGCCGCCGCGTTGCGGATCTGGCACTACCGGCCGAACCATTCTAACCGGCATCGATAAATCGGTGACTCGGTTGATGGACTCTACGCCCGGGTGCAAGAACGTGCCGATTACCGCCCGTGGCCGGCATTGGTCCAGCGTGTGCCATGCGGTCGCAGCTCCGGCGGAACTCCCGGCATGCGTTCCGGGCCGCGCGATCGTTGCTGCGAAAGGTGAGATTGCCGACGAGGGTGACCCTGGGACGCTGCCACTTCCAGATATTGCGTCCGACGCGTTGCAGGATACCTCGAAGGGAGTAGAACTGTCGGTTACAGGAATTCATCTCGTCGATGATCTCGCCCCCCCTGAAATGGCGGTAGCGCCCCACGGGCAGCGTCAGCGTGTAGTATTTCCAGTCAGCCGGAAACTGGTCCGCAGCGATCCGGCCTTCCTCCTCCATCTTCTTCCAGAGATCCGTTCCGGGCAGTGGCGTCAGGAACATCGCGTTGAGAATATCCACGCCGTACCGGCCGGCCGTGTCGGCGATGCGCCGGCCGATACCCGGCCGATCGACGTCCAGGCCCATGATGAACGAGCCGGCAACGCTGATACGGTGCTTTTGAATGCGCCGTACGGACGCCCTGAAATCGCGATCTTTCTGGATGTTGTACTTCTTGTGCACTTCGATCAGGCCCTCGTCGCTGGTCGACTCGAAACCGATGAACGCGCCGACACACCCGGCCCGCCGGGCCAATTGGAGGAGCTCTTCATCATCCGCCATGTTGATCGTCGCCTGACAGATCCACTTCTTCCCGAGATCTGCCTCGATCATCGCACGGAACAGCGCCTTTGCCCGGGCGATATGATCCCGGCGCGTGCCGATAAGATTGTCGTCCACAACAAGCACGTGCTTTTCCCTGATCAGCTTGAACTCCGCTACGACAGCCTCGATTGGGCGTCGTCGGTAGGTCCTTCCATTGAACGCGCTCACACTGCAAAAGCTGCAGTTGAGCGGGCATCCGCGCGTGGTCTGAATGGACCCGAAGTGATAGCCGTTTGGCAGGAGATCATGGCGGGCCGGCGGGGCATTCTCCATCCCCTCTTTGCCGCCCGCATACACCGGCCGCAAGTCCCCACACGCCGCGTCTTTCAAGACCTGCGCCCACACGCCCTCGGCCTCGCCAGTCACGACGGCGTCCACCCGACTCGCAGCTTCCTCGCGGCGCATGGTGGCATGGATGCCTCCCATGACGACCGGCACTCCCCGGTCGCGAAACGCCGCAGCTATCTCGTACGCGCGCGGCGCCTGGGAAGTGAATGCGGTCACACCGACCAGGTCCGGCCGTGGCATTCGCGAAAGCTCCGGTGCCTCCACATTCTCATCGACCACCGTGATATCCCACTCCGGTGGCGTAAGGCCGGCCAGCACGAGGAGGCCCAGTGGTTTCCACACACGGTACTTGTTCCAGTAGTTGTTCCGGTTCGTGATGTTCACCAGCGGATTGCGGGGATTGATCAGAAGCAGTTGCATGCACCCTCCCTGGGTAGTGGCATGATAATCATGCATGACCGTGCGCGGCATATCTTGCGAAGCACCACGTGTCTCTCAATCGAAATGAGCGCGCCTCACTTTCGGCCCAGATAGACCGACACATAGCCGAAACCGACCAACCTGCTGCGATCTTCATCCCAGAGACGATAGCCGAGGGCTTTCAGGCTCGACCACAGCGTAACGCGCTTCACCGACCTGAACATCGGGTGGGATTCATGGCATTCCTGCAGGTTGTAGTTCGGGATCCGGGGGCTGAGATGGTGCACGTGGTGGAACCCGATGTTCCCGGTAAACCACTGGAGGACCCGTGGCAACTCATAGAATGAGGCTCCTTCGAGTGCCTCCCGAACGTAACTCCACTCCCCGTGGCGCGCCCAGTACGTGCTCTCAAACTGGTGCTGCACGTAAAAGAGCCAGATGCCAACCGATCCGGCGATGAGGATGATAGGCAGTTGAATCATGAGATAGGCCCTGAGACCAATCGTCAGGCTCGCCGCAGTCACAATCGCCACCAGAGCCACGTTCGTCCGCACCGTGCTCCAACGCGCACGCACGCTGTCTCCGGGGCGCCAGAAGCGGTAGTGAAAGAAGAAGAGGTAGAGCGGCGCCAGGCCGAACAGAAATAGCGGGTTGCGATAGACTCGGTACCAGATTCGCTGCCAGCGCGGCAGCGCCAGGTATTCCTGCACGGTCAGCATCCATATATCGCCATCGCCACGGTGATCCAGATCGCCGGCATGGGCATGATGCTTTGCGTGTTCGTGACTCCAGTAGTACGACGGCAAGAAGGTCAACAACGCGGTGAAGAACCCGAGGACTCGATTGACCTTTCGCGAGCGAAAGAACGACCCGTGGCCGCAATCGTGGGCGATGATGAAGCTCCGGGTCAGAAAGCCGGCCGCGGGGACGGCGAGCGCGAGAGTGATCCAGTAGGAGATATCGAGTGTGCGGTACATCACATAGAGCAGTGCAAGATACGGAAGCACCGTATTCGTGATTTGCCACAGACTGCGTGTCAGGCGGGGCGCTTCGTACCTGGCGACGACCTCGCGCCATGCCGTGCCGCCATTATCTGATCCTGGAGAGTGACTCACCGGAGCATGTCCTTTCTTGAAGCGAGCCGGTCGGGATAATCATGCCTCGTCCGCATCGCGCGGGAGCAGAACGATTCGATCCCGATCAATCAGATAGCCATTGGGGGTGAACACCACGTGGCCGCCGGACGCAAGCACCTTCTCGATGACCACGTCGACGGCGTCGTCCATCGCATCCCTTACATCCACGTCCGTGGATACCACGGGCGACTGATACGTACCGCCGACCCCGCCGATACTCCCCCGAAGATGGTAGTTCTCCTCGACGAGCAGGGTCGCCCGGACGCCGATGTTTGCGCGCCGAGCCACCGCCTCGAGCCCGGTCACCATGCCCGCCCGACCTTGCGCGGTTTCGACATCCCGCATGGCTTTCTCCAGCGCCCCTGACATTGCCTCTCTGACGACGGGCCAGACGATCTGTCCCAGATCGCGCGCGGGGGTAGCCGTGTGGTCGCCTTCAATACGCCCGACGACCGCGGCTCCGTACTCCGTCACCGAACTGAAGGCGGACTGCATTTCCTGTTCGCCAACCACCACAAGTTTCAGCGGCTCAACGAGATAGTAGTGGCCAAAGCATTCGTCGATCCTGCGCGCGAGCTTCTGCAGTTCACCAGCACTGACGAACGCGGATGCCCGCGCCGGATTGACCACGGGAAACCCCTGGTTTTCAATGTCGATCAGGGACTCTCGAAACGCCTCGAAGAGTGTGCTCGTCTCGGCGCCCAGCGAAAGAACGTAATAATGCGTGCTGAGGCTCACGTTTCACCGCCTCCCGGGTTACCAGTAGCGTAGGGGAGCGCAAGCCCCGCGGCAATCCACCGAAGGATTGAAAAGAGACGTACTTCATTAGGACTAGACGCGTGAATTCGCCGGCCCGGGAGAAACAACGATCAACCGCTGCCTGCCGGCGCGGGACGGGTCGAAGTCACCGGGGTTCCTGCCGCCGGGCGAAAGCGGCGATTTGGAGGCGGGAGCTGAGCATAAGCTTCTCGAGGATATTGTGTATGTGGCTCTTGACCGTATGTGTTGCTATGTGGAGACGTGCTGCAATCTCCTTGTTGCTCAATCCTTCGGAAATCAGGTCGACGATTTCCTTTTCACGACTCGTCAGGCGAATTGCGCTCTCGGGGACGCCCTGTCCGCTCGTGAGCGCCGCGTCGACGATCTGCGTGAACAGCGAGGCCGTCAACACGCCGGGCAGGACTTTTTCGCCCTTCGCGACCGCCTTGATCGTATCCACATAATCGGTCAAGGAAGCGTTCTTGAGGATAAAGCCCGAGCCCCCGGCCTGTACGAATTCGACGATGTCCACGTGTTCGGGGAGGATGTCCATGCCGATGACGCGAGCCTCGGGCGCCTCCACACGCAGAAGGGCCATCAATTGCAGACTGTTCGCCTTCTCCAGTCCAAGATCCAGGAGCACAACATCCGGCGATTTTCCGGACTTCTTCAACTCCCGAAGTGCGTCGCCATCCTCCGCCAGGGCGATGACTTCGAAATCGCCGTGACCATCCAGCGAGGCGGCGATGCCCTCGCGCAACAGTCTGTTGTCCTCGATCAGCAGGACTCGTGTCTTGTCCATCGAATGCCTCCCATGCAGCAACATGGTGGCATCCGGCGGCCTGCGCGGTCAAGATTCGTCTTGTGCGCCGACGGCTCCGGCCCGGTGAAGGAGCGACAGCCGATCTCAGTCAGCGCGCGCGGCTCAGCACGTCGGCCGGACGAGACCGACCACCTTGCCGAGGATCTCAACGCGCGGCGCGTACGGGTCGATCTTCAAGGTCTCGACGCGCGAGACGAGGTAGCGGTCGCCGCTGCGCGTCTCGTAACGTTTCACCGAGACCTCGGAGCCGACGCGCGCAACCACGACGTCGCCGTCTTCGACGTCCGGTCCGGGCGAGACGACGATCATGTCTCCCTGCAGGATGTGCGCGTCGACCATCGAATCGCCATCGACCTTCATGAGGAAGCTCTCCGGGCCGAACAACGTACGATCGAACCGGTAGCTCCCGCCGACGGGCTCGCCGCCCGGCGCCGCTTTCCCCGCCGCCACGCGACCGCGTATGGCCAGCGTCACGACAGCGTCGTCGGGCGCGGGCCCCAGCGATTCGGGACGATGGAGGAAGCGAATGGCGCGGGACTTGTCCTTGCCGCGCTGGATGTAGCCCTTGCGCTCGAGGGCCTGCAGGTGCTGGCTCACCGAGCGCGGGGATTTCAGACCGGTGGCCGAACAGATTTCGCGCACGGTGGGCGGGTATCCGTTGTCCCGCGTGTGCGCACCGAGAAACTCAAGAATCTCCTCTTGCCGGGGCGTCAGGGGTAGCCTCGCCATGACCGTTCCCTCCTGCCTCTATGTCGATCTCCAGCGCATCGCACACTTTTCGTCCCTCGCGCCGCCGCACCTTGCCCCGCACGACCACGCGGGTTCCCTCGGTCAGGACCTCGCCCGTTTGGGCGACCCGTTCCAGGGGGACGAAAACGCGAACCGACCCGCTGGCATCGAACAGTTCGAAGAAGCCAACCATCTTCCCTGAACTGGACGTGAACTCGTGGAGATTCCGGACGCGCCCGGCCAGTTCGACGGGGGTGGCGGTCGGGTGGGGATAGAACTCCAGCGTTGAGGGAACTACGGTAAAACCGCCCTCCGGGTTGCGGACTTTCTTCTCCCGCCCGCCGGAGGCGGGGGCCGGGGCTGGCGCCATAACGTCAATGATCATAGCTAGTTGCGCCGGTTTTTTCGGTCGAGTGCGCCGTCTTTCAACCCGTCCGTCGCGCGCCGGCCCGGCGGCCGCGCCCTTCTTGCGACGGCGCTTTCCCGTCTGCTCCAGCAGCGCCCGGTAGCGCGCACGGCGTTTCTCGTCGGGGGCGTTCTCGATCAGTCGCGTATAGAAGGTCGCGGGATCGGCCGACTTCAGCGCGAGGCAGCGATGGACGATGAGCGCGTCGGCGATCACCGCCTGCCGGTCGACGGCGCGCGGCGCCAGATGGACGAGTCGGGTGAACCACGCCGTGGCGTCGTCGAGGGGCACCGGCGTTTCGACGGTCAGCGCGAAGAACCCGCTGCGGAGTGTCGCCAGGTTCCCCGGCGTTCGGTCGCGGAAGCGAGACAGCAGCGCCGTCGCTTCGGGAGCTTCCAGCCCCGTGAGCCGCCGCACGACGTCGCGCGCCTGATCCCGGAAGAGCAGGTGGCCGCGGGTATCCGACAGCACGTCGCCCACGAGGTCGCGCGCCGGGATCGCGGGCGTCTCCTCGCGGAAGGACCGCAGCCGGTCGGGCAGGCTGACCCCGCCCTCGCGCCACCGGACCAGCGCCAGGAAGTGGACGAGATCGCGAAACGACGTGAGGCCGAACGGTGCGGCCAGGCGGCCGGGAGCCCCCTCGAGCAGCGGGATGCCGTCGAGATCATCGGCGTCGACAAGCCGGTAAGCCTCTTCCCCATCCGCGCTCCACGTCTCGGCGGCGCCGAGAATCCACCCCAGCACACGCAGGGTGGCGACGTCGATGCGCAGAATCGAACCGAACGGAAACGCGTCGCGCGTCGCCTGCACGAAATGATGCCCCGTGCGCGGGTCGACCGTGTACCCGAACATCGTTCGCAGCGGGCGCGGCGAGACCACGACGGTCCGCTTGCTGCGCGTGAACCCGTACGGGAGCCCTTCGAGTGCTGCCGCGTGTGACACCAGCTCGCGAAAGGCCGCGCTCCGGCGGTACAGCGCGCCGATGGTGCGGTTCTCTTCCGAGAGTTCTCGCAGCGAGATTCCGGGGTGGTGCGTGGCCACGCGAACGGCGTCTTCGTATTCTTTCGCCGGGACGTCGAGCCGTTTGCCCACCAGGCGCAGCGCGCGTGCCGCGGTCACGTGCTCAACCGAGGGCACGTACCCGATGCTCGATCCCTCGAATACCTGATTCACCGTCGCCAGGGCGCGCGCGCGCTGCTCGGGCGCCACCTGCAGGTCGAGGATGCATGCCGCCTCGCCGCGCGCGTCGAGGTCGGGCTGAAAGCGCGGGTCGATGCGGTAGGGATCGAACGACGTGATGCCGAGCAGGTGGGCACAACGGGACTGGAGGGCCAGTCCGGTGGCGGGCCCGAGGGTTACGCCCAGCGAGCGCAGCCGCCGCGTGACCTCATGAAAGCGGAGCAGCG
>CAZCQM010000140.1:0-8355 GCA_964500785.1 uncultured bacterium | reverse complement strand
GCTGCGGCGCCACGTGGAGTCGTTCGGCGCGCACCTGGAGGTCCTGGGCGTGGGTACTACGGGCTACGCGAAGGACGTCCTGCGCGACGTGCTCGGCGCCGACGCCGCCATCGTGGAGACCGTGGCGCACGCCGAGAGCGCGTTGCACTTCTACGACGACGTCGACGTGATCTGCGACGTCGGCGGCCAGGATATCAAGATCATGGTGCTGAACGGCGGCAGCGTGAAGGACTTCAAGCTCAACACGCAGTGCTCGGCCGGCAACGGCTACTTCCTCCAGAGCACGGCGGGGGAGTTCGGCGTGCCGGTGGAGAAGTTCGCGGAAACCGCATTCTCAGCCGAGCAGATGCCGACCTTCGGCTACGGCTGCGCCGTCTTCATGCAGTCCGACATCGTCGATTTCCAGCGCCAGGGCTGGACGGCGGCGGAGATCATGGCGGGGCTGGCGGCCGTCCTCCCCAAGAACATCTGGCTCTACGTCGCGCAGATTCCCAACCTCGCCAAGCTCGGCAAGCGCTTCGTGCTGCAGGGCGGCACGCAGCGCAACCTGGCCGCGGTCAAGGCGCAGGTGGACTTCATCGAGTCGCGTTTCCGCTGCAACGGCGACGAGCCCGACGTCATCGTCCACATGCACTGCGGCGAGAGCGGCGCCATCGGTGCGGCGCTCGAGGCGGCGCGCCTGTGGGAGAACGGGCGCAAGACGACATTCATCGGCCTCGACGCCGTCGAGACGATCTCGTACACGGCGACGACCTCCGAGGACACGCGGTGCCACTTCTGTAAGAACGAGTGCCTGCGCACGTTCATCGACGTCGAAGTCGCCGGGGCGCTCAAGCGCGAGCAGGGCGACGTGGACACATCGCCGGCGACCGCCGGCGCCCGCAAGTCCAAAGTGCCGTTGACGGTGGGCGCGCGGCGCCTGATCGTCAACAACTCGTGCGAGAAGGGCCTGGTCGAGGACGTGGAATCGATGCGCGAGATCAAGAAGGACCTCGACGCACGTCTCAAGGCGGCCCCCAACTTCGTGGAGAAGGGCGCGCGCGACGTTTTCAAGCCGGTGAAGCCGGAGGTCGTCGCCGACTCCATCCCCAAGCGCGCCTTCACGCGTGCGCGGAAGGAGCGCATCGAGAGAATGAAGAAGCGCGAGAGCCTGCGCATCGGCATCCCGCGCCTGCTCAACCAGTATTCGACCAATCCGCTCTTCTCGGGCTACTTCGAAGCCCTCGGGATGCGCGCCCACAACATGGTCTATTCGGACTACACCAACGAAGAGCTGTACAAGGAAGGCGCCAAACGCGGTGCCATCGACCCGTGCTTCCCGAGCAAGCTCGGCATCCCGCACGTCCACAACCTGCTCTTCAAGCACCACGAGAAGAAACCGCTCGACGCGATCTTCTTTCCCATGATCGACGACCTCAACAGCGACCTCGTCAAGACGCAGGACTGCCGCGCGTGTCCCACCGTGACCGCGACACCGGAAGCGGTGAAGGCCGCCTTCACCAAGGAAGGGGACTGGTTCGCGAAGAAGGGCATCCAGTACCTGTGCCCCGTGGTCAACATCGCGCAGCCGCAGCTCTTCGCGCGGCAGATGTACGGCGCCTTCAGGGACGTGCTCGGGCTCTCCGAGAAGGAGAATCAGCGCGCGGTCGAGGCCGGCTACCGGGCGCTCGACGAGTTCATCGCGACGACGCGCCGGCAGGCCCGCGAGGTCATCGACGAGCTCGAGGCCGACAAGAAACTCGGGATCGTCGTGCTGGGCCGCCCGTACCACAACGATCCCGGGATCAACCACGAGATCCTGGTGGAGTTCCAGAAGCTCGGCTACCCGGTGTTCACGCAGGATTGCCTGCCCATCGACGACGACATCCTCGACCGGCTCTTCGGCGACGAGGTGCGCGCAGGCGACATCGAGAGCCCCATGGACATCGGCGACGTGTGGAAGAACGCTTACAGCGAGAACACGAGCCGGAAGGTGTGGGCCGCCAAGTACGTCGCGCGGCACCCCAACCTGGTCGCCCTCGAGCTGTCGAATTTCAAGTGCGGCCACGACGCGCCCATCTACTCGGTGGTCGAGGAGATCATCGAGTGCTCGGGGACGCCCTACTTCTCCTTCAAGGACCTCGACGAGAACCGTCCCGCGGGATCGATCAAGATCCGCGTGGAGACGATCAGCTACTTCCTCAAGCGCTACCGCGAGGACAGGCTGCGCGAGGCGTGGCGCGAGCGCACCGCCGAACAGGCCACCACGCAGCAGCACCAGGCGCCCCCCGCCACCGACGAAGAAATCGCGGCCGCATTCGCCGCGGTCGCCTGATCCGCCGCCGCCGGACGCCCTTTCCCCTCTCCCGCTCCTGCCGCGGGCACGCCCGCACATGATGCACGTGTATCATGACGTTTAACTTGGTTATTTCTATGTGGTTGTAGATACTGATATATCACCCTGGCCGCGGCCGCTCAACTAAGGAGCTTACTTCCATGGGATTGAGACACGCCGTGGCCCTGGCGTTCCTGGGCCTCGCCGTCGTGCCGGCGGGCACGCACGCGGAAGGCAAATTCAGCGCGCACGTCTTCGGGGACTACTTCTCCTTCGCGGAAGACCACGACTCCACGCTCAAGGGCGAGAACGGCTTCTGGATCCGGCGCCTCAACATGTCGTGGGACGAGCAGATCGACGACACCTACTCGGCGCGCATCCGGCTGGAGGCCACGAGTCCCGGTGACTTCGCCCCCGACCGGCAGGCTGCGATGATTACCTACGTCAAAGACGCCTGGGTCAAGTGGCGGAAGCACGACCAGGCCGTGATCATCGGGCTCTCGTGCTCGACATCGCACATCTTCGAGGACGACTTCTGGGGATACCGGCACCTGGAAAAGATTCCCGGGGAGCTGCAGGGCTACTACGCCTCGCGCGACATGGGACTGGCGGTGCAGGGGAAGCTGGGCGCATCGAAGCGCCTGGGTTATCACGTGATGGTGGGGAACGGGACCGGCGTCGCCAACGAGGTCGACTCGCGCAAGAAAGTCGCCGGCGCCGTGCAGGTGTCCGTAACCAGCGCCCTCACCGTCGAAGCCTACGGTGACTTCGAGGACCGGGCCGACAACAGCGATCGCACCACCTTCCGCGGACTGGCCGGGTATTCGACCGAGAGGCTGCGCGCCGGGCTCGAGTACGTCCAGCAGACGCGCGACCAGTCCGCCGGCGGGTCCATCGATCTGCGGCTGATCTCGGGTTTCGCGACCGGGCAGGTGGGGACCAGTGTGTGGCTCGTGGGGCGCGTGGATCGCATCATGGACCCGGGAGCGACGGCGGGGCGCCCGTACATCCCGTTCGACGGATCGACGTCGAGCACGTTCATCCTGGCGGGCGTGGAATACCGGCCCAACGACAAGGTCGCCTTCACACCCAACGTCGAGGTGATCGTCTACGACGCGCCCGACGGCGGGGGACCGACGCCCGACACGGACATCGTCCCCAGGCTCACGTTCAACTACAAGCTCTAGCGCCCGCGCCGGGCCGCGATGCGATGCTCCCAGCCATGCCGCCCGGCGGTTTGACGCCGGGCAAAGGCAATGTGCAGGCATTGGGTTGTGGCCGGGAAAATGTTCCCAATCTCGCGACCACAACCCAAGATTTACCTCGCGTTTACGGGCTCTTCACATTTCTCCGCTAGGTTCCCTCCCGAATCGCAGTCGATCCAGGTTCGGTCTTCATAACTCAACCAAGGAGCGGGTTTCATGATGGGATGGAAACGAATCGTGCCCCTGGCGCTTGCGGGGCTCCTGCTGGCCCCGGCGGCGTCGCGCGCGGAGGGCAAGTTCAGTGCGCTGGTCTTCGGCGACTATTACTACTTTGCGGAGGACCACGACTCGACGCTCAAGGACCAGAACGGCTTCTGGATCCGCCGCGTCAACCTGTCCTGGGACCAGAAATTCGACGAGTCGTACTCGGCGCGAGTTCGGTTGGAGACCGCCAGCCCCGGTGATTTCAGCCCGGACAAGCAGGCGGCGATGATCACCTACGTGAAGGACGCCTGGCTCAAGTGGCAGAAGAACAACCAGGGCATCTACATCGGCCTCTCCACCACGCCGTCGCACAGCTTCCACGAGGACTTCTGGGGCTACCGGCACCTCGAGAGGATGTCCGGCGAGCTCCAGGGCTTCATGAGCTCGCGCGATATGGGCCTCGCCGTCCAGGGCAAGCTCGGCGCCGAGAGGCGTTTGGGCTACCACGTGATGGTGGGCAACGGCACCGGGACGCTGAACGAAGTCGACGCGCGCAAGAAGGTCGCCGGTTCGGTCCAGTTCAACCTCACATCGAAACTGGTTGTCGAGGCCTACGGCGATTTCGAAGACCGGGCCAACAACAGTGACCGCGTGACCTTCCGCGGATTCGGCGGCTACAAAGTCGACAGGGCCCGGGCGGGCATCGAATACGTTCAGCAGACGCGCGATCAGCCGTCAGGCGGGTCCGTCGACCTGCGCGTCGTCTCCGGTTTTGCGGCCGGTCAGGTGGCGGACAGGGTGTGGCTGGTCGGGCGAGTGGACCGCACGATGGACGCCGGTACGAGCGGCGGCAAGCCCTACCTTCCCATCGACGGCGGGGAACCGAGCACCTTCATCCTGGCGGGCGTCGAGTTCCTGTCGGCCTCCGGGATCAGCTTCACCCCCAACGTCGAGGTGGTCGTCTACGATGCGCCCGACGGCGGCGGTCCGACGCCGGACACCGACGTCGTCCCTCGCGTCACCTTCATGTACAAGTTCTAGAGGTTGCGACGCCGCGGGGTGTCGACGGCTCCATCGCCGTTGACCCCCGCGGTTTTCGGCCCTGCCTGCCAGTCGCCTCCCTTCCGGAGACTCCAGGGCCGCGTCCGCGCCGCGCGGGAGCACGATTGCTGCCGGCGCGGCAATCGTCTATTCTCGCAACGAGTTGAACGGACACCTGCGAAAGGAGATCCCTTGAACATCGTTGCACGGATGCTGCCCGCCCTCATTCTGCTCGGCTCCGCGACGGCCGCGACGGCCGCGTCGCCGTCCGAAACGCTCCACGCGCTCTTCGACGACGAATGGGAGTTCGAGATGCGCGAGTATCCCCTCTTCGCCACCCAGACCGGTGACCACCGCTACGACGACCGGTTGCCGTCGGTGAGCGTTGCCGACGAGCTGCGCCGCGACAAAGCCGACCACGGCTTTCTCGATCGCCTGGGCGCGATCGACCGCGCAAAGCTGGGCGACACCGACCGGATCAACTACGACATCTTCGGGCGCATGCTGCGGAATCGCATCGACGAGACCCGGTTCAAGGCCTACCTGATGCCGATCACCAGCCGCGAGGGCTTCCACACCGAGTTTCCCCAGCTCCCGGACCGGCTGACGTTCGCCACGGTGAAGAACTACGAGGACTACTGCGCGCGGCTCGAAGCGTGCAAGGTGTACTTCGACCAGTACATCGGCGTCATGCGCGAAGGAATCAAGGACGGGTATGTCCTGCCGAAGGTTGTGCTGGCCGGATGGGAAGACGCCGTCGACACGCACATCGTCGACGATCCCACCAGGAGCCTCCTGTACGCGCCCTTCAAGGCGTTCCCCGACGCAGTGTCCGAGGCGGATCGCAAGCGCCTCGACGATCGCGGCCGCAGGGCCATCATGGCGTCCGTGGTTCCCGCGTTCCAGGCACTCCACGACTTCATGGCGAAGGAATACGTCCCGGCGTGCCGGGAGACCATCGGCGCGTCTGATCTCCCCGACGGCAAGGCGTTCTACGAACACCGCATCGAGTACTTCACCACGCTCACGCTCACGCCGAAGCAGGTCCACGAGACCGGCCTCGCGGAGGTCAAGCGTATCCGGGCGGAGATGGACGACGTCATCAAGCAGACCGGTTTCAAGGGATCGTTCGCGGAGTTTCTCGAGTTCCTGCGCACCGACAAGCGTTTCTACGTGGACACGCCGGATGAGCTGCTCGAACGGACGGCGCTCATCTGCAAGAAGATGGACGGCCAGCTGCCGACGGAGTTCAAGACGCTGCCGCGCATGCCGTACGGCGTGAAGCCGATTCCCGACTTCATCGCGGACAAGACATCGACGGCGTACTACCAGGATCCCACCGGCGACGGGACACACGCCGGCGTCTACTTCGTCAATACGTCGCACCTCGAGTCCCGTCCGCTCTACGAGCTCGAGGCCCTGTCCTTTCACGAGTCGGTGCCCGGGCACCACTTGCAGATCGCCATCATGTACGAGCTTCCCGACGTCCCCAATTTCCGGCGCTACCAGTGGTTCACGTCGTTCGTGGAAGGGTGGGGGCTCTACGCCGAGCACCTGGGCCTCGAGATGGGCTTCTACAAGGACCCCTACAGCAACTTTGGGCGTCTCACCTACGAGATGTGGCGCGCGACGCGCCTGGTGGTCGACACGGGCATGCACTACTTCGGCTGGTCGCGCCAGCAGGCCATCGACTACATGGCCGCCAACACCGCCCTCTCCCTGCACAACGTGACCACGGAGGTCGACCGGTACATCTCCTGGCCGGGTCAGGCGCTGGCGTACAAGCTGGGTGAGCTCAAGATCCGCGAGCTCAGGGCGCAGGCCAGCAAGGAGCTGGGCGACAAATTCGACGTGCGCGAGTTCCACGACGTGGTGTTGTGGAGCGGTGCCGTTCCGCTCGACGTGCTCGACGCCAACGTCAAGGCCTGGGTCGAGACGAAGAAGCACGAATAGTCCGGGGAGGTGGTCGTGACTCGCGACGTGGTGATCGTCGGTGCGGGTCCCGCGGGCAGCGTGGCCGCCGCCGCCCTGGCGCGGCGCGGCCGCGACGTGTTGCTCCTGGATCGCGCCGTCTTTCCGCGCGACAAACCCTGCGGGGATGGCATCCCCCCGGGGACGGTCGAGATCCTCGACGATCTCGGGATGGGACGGGCGCTGCGCGGCGCCGGTTTCCACTCCATCCACGGGATCCGCCTGGTGTCACCCTCCGGACAGGACTGGCGAGTCCGACTGGAGCCGCGGCGCGGAAACACGGAGTTCTTCATCGCGCCCCGCCTGTCCCTCGACGACATGATCCGCCGGCACGCCGTCGCGTGCGGCGCGGAGTTCCGCAACGGGTGGGTGAAGTCGTTGCTGACCGAGGGGGGACGCGTGACCGGGGTGCGCGCCCGCATCGACGGGACGGAGATCGTGATCCCGGCGCGCGTCACGATCGGCGCCGACGGGGCCACGTCCGTGGTGGCGCGCGCCCTTCTCGGAGACAAGCCTCCCTCCCGCGCCCGGGGTGTCGCCATCCGCGCCTACGTCGAGGGGATCGAGACCATCCCGCGTACCGTCGAGCTCCACTGGTACCGGCGATACGCACCCGGTTACGGCTGGATATTCCCGATGGGAATGAAGTCCGCGAACGTCGGCGTGGTGGTCCGGGCGGATGCGTTCAAGCGCCGCGGCATTCCTCTGGAAGCATTGCTCGACGATTTCCTCGGCATCCCCGACGTTCGCGCCCGGATCGGCGCGCACGCTGAGGTTCGCACGGCGGCCACATGGCAACTCCCCTACGCGGTTCCGCGGGCCACGCGTCGAGCGTTCGACGGCGCCCTGCTCGTGGGCGACGCCGGCCGGCTGGTGGATTCGCTCACGGGGGAAGGCATCCACGCCGCGGTGGCATCGGCGGCGATCGCCGCCGAGGTCGCCGACGCGGCCCTGGCGCACGGCGACACCTCGCGGGGCGCGTTGTCCGACTTCGACGAGCGGTGCGAGCAGCAGCTGGGCCCCTTGATCCGGCGCTCGTACCGCGTTCAGAAACACGTAGCCATCCACCCGGCCGTCATTGAAGCGATCTTCCTGGCGGCGAGAATCGGCGGGGGGCTCGTGACCCGCTGGCTGGACCGGGCCTCGACGGACTTCAATATCACGGCGCCCACCACCGATGACAGCAGAATGACCACCGGCAGCGCCTGCCAACCCATCCAGGCGCCCAGCATGGCCAGGAGCTTGAAGTCGCCGTAACCCATGCCTTCCTTGCCGGTAGCTACTTTAAACAAAATATAAATCGTCCACAGGCTGAGATAGCCGGCCAGCGCGCCGATGATGCTGGCGGCGCTGTCAGTGAACAGCCCGAACAGGCTGAGCAACAAACCGATCCATAAGAACGGCAAAGTGATGTCATCGGGCAGCAGCTGGTGATCGAAGTCGATGAGGCTCAAGGCGATGAGGGCCCAGGTCAATGCCAGGGCCGCGCCCGCCGTCCAGCCGAATCCGAAGTGCCATGCCGTGATGCCGGAGAGCAGGGCGGTGGCGAGTTCCACCAGCGGATAGCGTGGCGAGATGGATTTGCCGCAGCCGGCGCACCGGCCCCGCAGCCACAGATAA
>CAZCQM010000139.1:6961-8523 GCA_964500785.1 uncultured bacterium | reverse complement strand
GCGCGCGAATGAGTCAGCGCGTTCCCCGGCCGGCGAGCAGCTCCTCGAAGAACGCACCAGTTTGACGTTGACTCCGGGGCGCCCGGGCCGTATACGGACCCTTGTACCCCCTCCCCGATCCCAAGACGCATCCCATGGCCGGTTCGAAGACACTGTCCCCGTTTCGAAAGTTCTTGTTCTACGCGTGCGCGCTCGCGGTCTCCGGCATGCTGGCGCTGGTGGTCGGGGAGGTGTTTCTGCGCCTCGTCCCCGTCCCCGGTATCACCTATCACTCCTTCTACTACGATTCCGAAACGGGCGGTAAGCACTACCCGCACACGACGCGGATCTACCGCGGCAACAACGGGGTCGAGGTCCGCCGCCGCTCGAACGCCTGGGGCTTTCTGGACGTCGAGCACGCGCTCAAACCGGCGCCGGGGGTGCTGCGCATCGGGTTCTTCGGGGATTCGTACGTCGAAGCGGTGCAGGTAAAAGACGAGGACACGTTTGTGCGACGGATCGAGAAGGAGCTAAATGAGCATATCGGGGAACTTGCAAGCGTCCGCAATCGCCGCGGGGAGCCCGTCACGCACATCGAGACGCTGGGCTTCGGGATCTCGGGGCGCAGCACGTTGCAGTCATGGCTGGAATGCCGGAAGTGGATGGAGAAGTGCGATCTGGACTGCGTCGTCTACGTGTTCTTCGAGAATGATCCGGCGGATCAGATCCGAGAGTTGAAGGGTTTCGACACGATACCGTACCCCATCGTGTCCGCCGACACGTTCGTGGTCGATACCTCGTTCAACGACAAGTACAGCTACAAGACCTCGTGGTGGCACCGCGCGATGCAATTCATCAAGGCCCGTTCGCTGGTGGTGAGCACCGTCGAAGGGCGGCTCAAGCTGTTGAAGAACTACGGGGTGAAGCGGACCCTGACCGACGCCGACCTCATCGGGGGAGGCGTCGGGTCCGCTCCCATGGCGCCGTCGGTGTGGCCGCCGAATCTCGTCCCCGTGGGCTGGACGCTCGTCGAGCGCGTGTTGAACAAGTGGACGAGCGAGGTCCACCGACAGGGGAGGCGCTTCGTGATCATTCGCGTTCCCCGCGAAGACGTGCTGGCCGTTCCGCTGGCCGAGCAGGACAGCTGGGCGCCGCGCCTCACCGACTATTGCGCGCGCAAGCACGTTCCACTCGTCGATCCCACATCGTACCTGCTCGCCGCCCTGAATGGGGGGGAGAAGGTCTACTACGATCACTTCACGCCGGCGGGCCACCGGGCGTTCGCGCAGGCGTTCGTCGATTTCTTCATTCGGGACGAACGCGCGCGCGAATGAGTCAGCGCGTTCCCCGGCCGGCGAGCAGCTCCTCGAAGAACGCTGCGTACTGGCTTCCCAGCACCTCGGGAGAGAACCGTTCGCGCACCAGGCGGTGCGCTCGCTCGCTCATTCCATGGAGGCGCGCCTCGTCGCCGAGGAGCTCGCGTATCGTGGCCTCCATGTCGTCGATGCCGGAGCAGACCACGCCAACCTCGTGTTCCCGGATCAGGTTGTCGACGTCGTTGAACGACACCACCGGAACCCCGT
>CAZCQM010000139.1:0-6951 GCA_964500785.1 uncultured bacterium | reverse complement strand
CCCCGTGGTTCCAGGCCTCGAGGTAGACGTTGGGGAATCCCTCCACCTCGGACGTGTTCACCACCAGTGATGCTCCCTCCAGCAGTCGAACCACGTCGGAGTGTGGTCTCCACCCGGTCAGCTCCAGGTTGGAGATGCCGTGCGCGCTCGCCGCGATGGTGTTCGCGTAGTTGCCCTCGGTGGTGAGTCCTCCGCCGATGAGGACGAACCTCCCCTCCGGAATGCGCCGCGCCAGCTCGACGAACCGGTCGGGGCGCTTGACGCGCCGAACGCCGCCCGCCCACAGGATCGTGCCGTCCCGTGGGACCTCTGTACTCGTGACGGGAAGAACTCCGTTCGCAATCACACGTACCGCACCGCGCACGACGCCTTCGGCCAGGCGTCGCTGCGCCTCGTTCTGCACCACGTCACCGTCCGCGCTTCGAAGTCCATAATAGTAGAGGATGCGATCACGCAGTCCGTGAATCAGCACGCGGCGAAAGGCGAAGTCCGTGTCGCTCCCGCCGCCGTAGACGAAGACGCGGTCATGCTGCCGGCAGAAGTGCGCGGTGAGTCCGGTGACCATCCCGGCGTTGCGCTGGTAGTAGACGTCCGCGTCCGCCTCGCGCAGGGAGCGCATGATCCCGGTCATGCGCGGATGAAAGAACCGCAGCCCGGGCAGGCCCGCGCGGGAACGGAACGCGGAGACAGTGGTGTGGGGTGGTGCGATGTCCGTTTCCAGGTCAGTGACGACGAGCGTGACGTCCTGGCCGGCGGCGGCCAGGGCGCGCGCGACAAACGCCGCCTGGACCTCCGCGCCCCCGTAGCGCGCCCGGGGGGTGGGGTCGTAGTAGGCGGCGAGGTTCAGAGAGACGATGCAGATCTTCATCGGCGAGCTAACTGCCTGTAAGATCAATATTGTAACACATGGGGCTCTGTGCTATTAAAGACTAAAGTCGCGCGCCCGCAGGCGCTCGTCAGGCCTGGCTTCGGGGTCCCGCACGTGAAGAAGACAATTCTCTCCATCTCGGGGGCGCTCGGCATCCACCGACTGTACGCCTCCCTCAACCGACACCATCCCATCGTGCTGACGTTTCACGGGGTCACCGCGGAAGCCCCGGGGAACCTTTGCAACGAGGATGCGTTGCACCTGCATCTGCCCATCTTCGCCCGGTTGATGGAGCATGTGGCGCGCCAGTACAACGTGGTATCGCTGTCGCGGATCGTGGACTGGCTGGAGGGACGGGCCGGGGCACCGGAACGGGCGGTGGCGATCACATTCGACGACGGGTATCGCAACGTGCTGACGAACGCGGCGCCGGTGTTGAATCGACTCGGCATTCCGGCCACGTTGTTCGTCGTCACCGACTATGTCTTCCACGGGCGGATGTTGTGGCCGGATCGGGTGACGGCCGCCCTTGCCCTGACGTCCCGACCCGAGCTCACCGTTCCCTGGTCGGACGGGGTGCAGTTGTTTTCGTTGCAGGAGCGCGCACAACGCCTCGACGCAATGCGGCGCATCGTGGCGCGCTGCAAAGCCATGCCCGGGACCGCCCGTGTTGCGCTGGTCGACCGCATCGTGGAGTCTCTGGGGCTCGCCGGGGCCGATCTGTTTTCCGCGTGGGACGATCTGCGGCCGCTCGACCCCGATGAGATGAAGCGCCTTCCGGACCTCGGCGTGGAGATTGGATCGCACACCTGCAGCCATCCGATTGTTACCCAGCTCGACACGGCGGCGGTGAAGCGGGAGCTGGTGGAATCAAAGCGTGCCATCGAGGCGTGCCTGGGGCGGCCGTGCGTCGACTTCGCCTATCCCAACGGGGGGGCGGGTGACTTCGATGCGCGTACGCGACGCGAGGTGATCGAGGCGGGATACCGGTGCGCGCTGACGACGATCAAGACGCGCGTGTCGCGGGAGACCGAAGTGTTCGAGATTCCGCGTTGCACGTTTACGCACAACCGCATCACCGTGCCCGAATTCGCCGCGCAGGTCAGTGGTCTTCCCGAGGCGTTTCGCGCCGCGAAACGGCGGTTGTCATCCGGCGCCGCCGGGCGCGCCTGACGGTTCACGGGGAAAGGACGCGATGAGCACACCCTTGCCAGTAGTTCCATACGAACGCGATCGGCACGAGACGGCGCTGATGCAGTTCACCGAGAAGGTCCTGGGGAAGGAAACCTGCGAACGCCGCCGTCGCGTGCTCGACACGTTTCACGAACGCATGCCGGGACGTGATCGCCTTCCCCTTCGCCACATCATTCTCGACGGTGAGCGCGTGGCCGGCACGCTCGGATATATGCCGGCCGATTTTCTCGTCAATGGCGAGCGCGTCGCCGCGCGCTTCACGCACGACCTGCTCATCGATCCAGACTATCGGGGGGGCGGCCTCGCCAAGCTCATCGTGGGGAACGCGCGCCGGCTCGGCGACTTTTTCCCGGGGGGCATGTGGATGACCCACCCCTGCTACAAGATCCATATCGGATGCGGATTCGATGACGCGGCACCACTGACGACGTGGACGTCGGTCCTGGATCCGGCCGCGTTCGTCGCGCGGCGCGGGTTTCCGGCGCTGCGCGCCGCGGCGAGCCGTGTTGCCTTCGGTGTCACGCGCTCGCTGGCACTGGGCCGCGCGCGATCGCTCATCGGCCGGAACGGCGGCGCCGTGCAGGAGGTCGAACGCTTCGACGCGGCGCTCGACCCCGTGTGGATGAAGCTCGCGAAGACCTACGCGGTGACGCGTGTCCGCGACGCGGCGTATCTCAACTGGAAGTACGCCGATCACCCGAGCCTCGACTACCGGCTCCTGGTGGCGTCGCGCGGCGGGAATGTGTCGGGCTACGCGATCTGGCGTCCGGCCCCGGCGGGTGCGACCGAGACGCGTGCGGCCATCCCGGATTTCCTGGTAGAGACGGGGGATACCGAGACGCTGCGCCTGCTGGCGGCGCGCATCCTCGTGGATGCGTCGGGGCGGGGAATCGACGCGGTCGCCATCCTCACCACGCAGGCGTGGGTGGCGCGGGCGCTCCGTCCCTTCGGGTTCCTCCCGGGAAAGACTCCGAACACGTGGGTCGTGGCGGGCTGGCAGGAGTTGCTGCCCGCGGCCTGGCTACGCGATCACGACCGCTGGCACGTCTGTCTGGGGGATTCCGACGGGGACATCTGGACCGGCACGATGTAGCGCGATCAGCGCGATACCGCGAGTCCGATGGGGAAGCGCGAGAAACTCACACCCACGATCACATCGTTGTCGCGGATTCCCGTGTAGAATCCGGTCGAGAAACCGTGCACGTCGAAGACGCCGGGGTAGATCTGCACGCGTAGCAGCTGTGTCCATGCCTGCGATACCTGTACCGAGGCCAGCAGCGAACGGTTTCGGTGCAGGAAGAAGCCGGCGCTGGGCTGGATGCGCGCAAACAGCGAGGTGGTCCCGTTGCCCCGATCCCTCGCATTCAGCTCCGCGACCGCCCCGCCCAGGCCCACCGACCAGTCGAAAAGCGCCCCGCGCCGCACCGTGACCCCGAACAGGTCGCTCATTCCCAGGTAGGCGAAGAGACCCACCCGGTGCGTGTCGCCGAAGAAGAGGTGGAGCCCGTAGTTCTCTCCTGCGTTCTCGATCGTGTTCTCGACGGGATTGTAGGCGGGCTGTCCCGACCATATCCCCATGTTGAGCGTATTCGCGAAGAATCCCGCCACGCGATCGCTGCTGAACAGGAGTGCGCCCAGAGGATCGAAGAGGAGCATGTCCGCCACCGGATCCACGGTGGGCTGGTTCTCGGCGTAGTGCTCGACCGACTCGACGGCGAACGCGTGCAGAATCGTGGTACCCCATGCCCATGCCACCGGAGCGGCAAAGCCATGGGCGCGGTACCACTCGGTGAAGGCGCGGTGGCGCGCACCTCCACCCACCAGGTGCAGCGTGTAGTTGGGAACGTACTGGAGGTTGTTCCATCGGAATGTCGCGGGAACCAGTTGATCGGTGACGAAGGCGCTGCGCCCGTACGCGTCGACGGTCCGACCGGGTTGTGTGATGCTCCTCCACGTGATGTCGAGCCCCTGCCTGAAGTCGATCCGGTCCAGGGTCACCCAGTTGCTGGAGATCTGGAGAATCCCGAAGGCGCCGTTGACGAGCTCGCTCGCGGGGTGGAATGCAGCATCCGATCCGTAGGGGAGTCCCCGATAGAAGAACGCTCCGCCGGCACCCGTATTATCAGCGGCGCGCGCCGCCCCGGGCGGCACGATCCATATCAGGCACGCGGCCACGACGAGTGAAAGAATCCGTCCCATCATACAGGCGTCACCTCAAGACCCGTTCGCTTGCCATGATCATAACCCCGCCCGGGAACTCCGGGGTAGTCCATCCGCCTCGTGCCGATGACCGCCGGAAAGTGGCGATCGCGGGTTACATTCCGGCGCGTGGTTGTGGCATGCTCCGGGTATGCTCGCCGATTCCCGAATGGGCCCCGTGCGGCGGCGCATCCGGTACATGCCGGCCGATTTGGCGCCCTGCGGGCGGGTTCTGCTCCTCGCCGTCATGGCGGTCGCACTCCTCGCCGCAGCCGCGGCCGCGGCGCCGGACGGCCTGCGCGGAACGGTCGTTTCGGCCGAGACCCGGGAGCCGGTCGCCGAAGTCCGCGTCGTTCTTGACAGCCTGACCCTGCGCATCACGCTCCGCGACGGATCCTTCGACTTCGGCGCCATAGACAGCACCGAGCACGTCCTTGTCTTCGAGCACATCTCGTTTCAGCGCCGCGTGATTCGATTCCACTGGCCGGACGAGCCCCCGCCGCTCGTCGTCGAGATGCAACCGACGCAGTTCGAGGTACCGCCGGTGCAGGTCACCGCAGAGCGCCCGGTTCCATCGCTCCCGGTCAGCTCGGTGTCGTTCAGCCGCGAGGACAACTTCCTCATGCCCGGCAACATCGCCAACGATCCACTGCGGACGGTGCAGTCGCATCCGAGCGCGGCCACGGCCGGCATCGATTTTCTCTCCGCGCTCGCGGTGCGCGGCGGCGACACCGAGGAGCTTCGCGTCTATTTCGACGAGTTCCCGCTCCGTCATTATTCCCACCTGGGCGGGTTCTCCTCGGTCATCTACGACGACATGCTCGCCAGTACAATCCTCGTGCCGGGCGCGGCGCCGATCCGGTACAAGGGCGCACTGTCCGGCGTGGTGATGATGGTTCCCGAGAATCCGGACACGAGTTCGGCCTCGTTGCGTTACGACATCACGTCCATCGCCGGCGGAATCAGCCGGGTGGTGAGTCCGTCGTTGACCGTCCAGGCCTCGGCGAAATCGGATTTCTTCAACTTACCGGTCTACCAGCAGGTGGGGGTCGACGAGCGCTCGTTCAAGGATCTGATGGCACGGGCCATCGTGACGCCGCGCGAATGGCTGACGCTGACTCCGACGCTCCTCCTGGCCAGAGACTCGGAGATCGGATCGGAGACGCAGGGGGTGTCGCAGCAGCGGAAGACGTCGTCGGCGCTGGCGGGCATCGACGTGAAGATGCGCCGGTCCGAATGGGACGTCACGCTGCGCCCCTGGTACTCGTACTTCCGTTCCAGCGACGCCCTCACCTGGTCGACCGATCCGCGCGAGCACCGGTTGAACGAGGGGCACATCTTCGGCGAGTTGAGCCGGCAGGAGCCATCCATCGGCTTGAGCCTCTCCGGAGAGGCCGGTGTAGTCGATCACGACGGGTACGGCGGCAGCCTGCACAGCACGCCGTGGTCGGCGTCGAGCGAGGTGCGTTTGATGTACCGGGACGCAGTGGCGCTGGTCGTGGGCGGGGGCGGCACGCGCGAGGAGTGGACGTCGAAGACCGAAGGGGAAGGGTACGCGTCGCTGCGCGTGAGCCCGCTCGAGCACCTGTCGTTCTCCGGCGCCGTCCGGCGCTCCCACCAGACCCCGTTCGTGTTCTCGGAGCGGCGGTACTTCGCGTCCATTCCCATCGATGCCGGCGACCTCTCCCTGGGATTCCCGCCCGGGCGGGACGTGCTCGCCGTGCGCACCGACCAGGCATCGGTGGGTGCGCATCTCGATCTGCCGCTGCTCCTGTCGATCGAGGGCAACGGATACTGGCGGGAGTACGACCACCTGCCGTCGTGGAGCTGGATCGCTTTCCCGACGCCGCTCGATGTCGCCAACGGCGGTTCGGGTCATGGCGACGGCTACGAGATCATCTTCGCGCGCCGCGATCCGGATCGCTTCTCGTTCTCGATGTCCGCGTCGCGGGCGCGGATCTGGAAGACGGAGGGAACGCTTACCGGGGAGCGCATCGGCGATTTCGACAAGCCCGACGCGTATCAGGTGATCGGCGAGGTTCGCGTGTCCGAGGGCACGCGGATCTCGGTCCGCTGGACGGACGTCGCCGGACTTCCGTACACGCCGTACGACCACCAGACCACGCCGCCGCCGGACGATCAGGTCAACGCCGCCCGGCTCGATCGATTCCGCCGCCTCGATGTCAAGGTGACCTTCGACGCGAAGAGCGAATCGTTCGACGCGACAATCTTCATCGACATCATCAACCTCCTCGACCGCCGCAACGTCGCCACAACCTACGCCCTGGAATTGAACCCCGGCGAGTTCACCACGGCGCCATACGGCGGGACACGGTTCTTTCCCATCGGTGGCATCACGGTACGCTGGTAAGCGCCCGCCGCAGCGCGAACGCGGCGGGTGAGACCCCCCCCCGCTTTGACGCCCCCCCGCCGGCTTTCGTATCATGACCACATGGACATTCCCGCGCGCGAAAAGGTGACCGACCGGCAGTGGCGCCTCCCGCCCCGCGGCGACGCGCGCGTTCCCGTGATCGTGTACGCGGACGAAGCGCTGCTCCGCGACATGGACGACAAGGTGCTGGAGCAGGCGTGTAACGTGGCCACGCTTCCCGGGATCGTGGGGGCGTCCTGCGTCATGCCGGACGGGCACTGGGGCTACGGCTTCCCGATCGGCGGCGTGGCGGCGTTCG
>CAZCQM010000138.1:0-8526 GCA_964500785.1 uncultured bacterium | reverse complement strand
GCGCCGTTCTTGCCGGAGACCCGGCCGACGATCCGCTCGAGCCCGACGAAGGAAGCTGAGCCGTCGCTACGGTACATCATCAGGTATTCGACCTGTCCCTCTCCTTCGATGTCGCCGGTGTAGTTTTTGGCAACGCTGGCTCGAGTGAGCCTTGGCATGTCCGGCTCCTCGCTATAAGGCTTCTCATCCCAACTCTTGATGGCGAACCGAGCGTTGGCAACTTTCTTCAAGATTCGTCTCCTGTGTTCTGGAACAAGGTATTGCCTTCGGCCATGGCGCTCCGGGTTTATCCCGCGACGGCGGGCTCTTCGCCCCAAGCCCGATCCTTGCTGAGAACGTGTGTGTAGATCGTCGTCGTGGTCACGTCGCGGCGCCCCAGGCAAGTGGATACGAATATGGCAACGTGCTCCCCTTCTTGCACGTCGGTCGTTCGAAGGGGGAAGTTTATCAGAGCCCCCCGCGACCGTCAACGTCCCGGCGAACAGGGGCGCGTCCGGTCGCTCACGAACTCGGACTCCGACCGCTCGAAGCGACCGCCGCGTCGCGGAGCGACGGGCGCGGATGCTAGCGCCCGAGCGGCGGGAGCGGGACGTCGTCCTCGGCCTTGCGCTTCGGCCACTTCGCGGTGACGAAACCGCCCAGGAAACCAACCGCGAACACGATCAGAACCAGCAGCAGCTGCGAGACGTCGTAGGTCCAGTTGAGAAAATGGAACTGCACGGGTGCCGCGTTCTGGACCATCACGATGATCAGAAGCACCAGAATGATGATGAGCAGAACCTGTTTGACTCGCTGCATGAAGCCTCCTTGTCGCCGGCCTATTTGATGGTGGCCGAGCCGATGAGACCGCCCGAGAGGATGCACTGCATCGCTTCCTCCACCGTCCACCCCGGGTCGCGTGTCTCTTCTTCCTTGATGAAATAGACGAACCCCGACGTCGGATTGGGCGGCGTCGGTACGAAAACCTTGAGGTAGGTGACACCTTCTGATTCCGACGTCACCGATCCGGTCAGGAATCCCACCTGCCAGATGCCCGGGAACGCGTACGGCACGAGAATCGGTCGCCGGAAGATCTGCTTCTCGGGAAGTGCGAGCGTTCCCGAAAGCTGCTTGCCGATGCGGTAGGCGGTGTTGATGAGCGGGATGCGCTCGGTCAGGCGCTCGAGCGCCCCGAGCACACTGCGGCCGACGAAGTTGCTCGCCAGCCACCCGAACAGGTAGAGCACGAAGAGGAGCAGGATGATGCCGAGCCCGGGGAACCGGATGTGCACCGTCTTGTCGACGAGCACGAGGATCCGGCGGTCGATGAAGCCGTAGAGCAGATAGACGGCAACGACCGGGAGGGCAATCGGGATCAGCGCCAGCAGCCCCCGAATAATAAACCGGCGCACGTGCGCGAAGAGTCGGCTCATGCGCGGCGGACGCACGGGCTGGGCGTCGGTAGTCATCGGCAAGACTCTATCAGATTCGCAAGTGAAGTGTTAATGTCTTCTTCCCATGCCGGCCGTCTGGAAATGGATTCTGTTCCACGTGTTTCTGGGCACGGCCCTGTGGATCGACCTGGGCGTGGTCCACCGGCGCCCCGAGGCGGTGTCGGCCCGGCGGGCGCTGATGTGGTCCGGGGTGTGGATCTCGCTGGCGCTGCTGTTCGCCATGGGCGTCCATTTCGTCCTGGGGGCGCACAAGGCCACCCTCTTCCTCACCGGCTACCTCATCGAGGAGTCGCTCAGCGTCGACAACCTCTTCGTCTTCTACGTCATCTTCCAGTACTTCCACGTCCCCAAGAAGTTCGAGCACCGCATTCTCTTCTGGGGGATCATCGGCGCGCTGGTTACGCGCCTGTCGTTCATCCTGGCCGGCGTGGCGCTGCTGCACCGCTTCGAGTGGCTGACCTACGTGCTGGGCGCCTTCCTCATCTTCACCGCCGGACGACTCGCCTTTTCCAGTGACCACCAGGTCCACCCCGAGCGCAACCCGATCTTCAAGCTGCTGCAGCCGCTGATGGGGACGAAGTCCTACGACTCGGGGAAGTTCTTCATGCGCGAGGGGAAGAAGCTCCTCATCACGCCGGCGCTCGTGGTCCTGCTCGTGATCGAGTCCACCGACATCATGTTCGCCGTGGACTCCATCCCCGCCGTCCTCGCCGTCACCACCGACCCGTTCATCGTGTACACCTCCAACGCGCTCGCCATCCTCGGGCTGCGCTCGCTGTACTCCGCGCTCGGCAAGCTCATCGTGACCTTCGAGCACCTCCACCACGGGCTCGCCGTGATCCTCGCTTTCGTCGGGGTCAAGATGCTGATCTCGCACTGGTACACGATGCCGATCGGCGTGACGCTGGGCGTCGTGGTCGCCGTGCTGGCGACGGCGGTGCTGTCGTCGATGTGGATGGGGAAGACGGGCTCGGGGGACCACAACGCCTGATCTCACGGCCTCCCGGCGCAGGCTGGTCTCTCAGCCCTTTCGCTTGGGACTCGAACGGTAGAACCGGCGTACCTCTTTGTGGATCGTTTTCCACCGCCGTTTGGTGTTGTGCGCCTGGACGGGATCGCGCCGGCGTTCGGCGGCGGCGATCTCCTTCTGGAGTTTCCGGTAGCTCTGCAAGCGCGCGTCGTCGAGGTCGCCCGTCTCCACGGCGGCTGTCACCGCGCACCCGGGTTCGCCCTGGTGGCTGCAATCGCGAAAGCGGCATTGTTGCGCGATGTCGGCGATGTCCGCGAACAGCGTGTCGACGCCGCCCGCATCCTCCACCAGGCCGAACTCCCGCATCCCCGGCGTGTCGATGAGAAGCCCGCCGTCCGGCAGCTCGACGAGGTCGCGGCGACTCGTGGTGTGTCGGCCCTTCTGATCCCGGCGGGTCTCGCGCGTGTCCTGCACGGACCCGCCGAGCAGGCAGTTCACGATGGAGGACTTGCCCACCCCCGACGACCCCACCAGCCCGACGGTCCGTCCCGGCGCGAGAAGGGTGCGCAACGCGCTCAGTCCTTCGGCGGTCACCGTGCTGGTCGCAATCGCGTTCACTCCCGGCGCGATGCTCGCCAGCTCGGACAGCATGGCGTCGCTGTCCTCGCCCAGGTCAATCTTGTTGAGCACGATTACCGGTTCCGCGCCACCGTCCCACGCCGCCGCCAGGTAGCGCTCGATGCGCCGCGGGTTGAAGTCGCGCGTGGCCGCGGTTACGACGAACACGAGGTCGATGTTCGCCGCGACGACCTGCACCTCCGAGTCGCTTCCGGCCGCGCGGCGGACGAGTGCGGTGCGCCGATCGAGCACCGCGTGGATGATGGCCAGGTCGCCACTCTCGCGCACGGCCACCCAGTCGCCCACGGCGGGGCGTTGCTCGGGCGTGAGCTCCGCACGCAGCCGGCCCTTGAGCTCACCGCGCGTGGCGCGGCAGCCCACAAGGCGATACACACCGCGCCCTTCGGACGCGACGCGCGCCGGCACGAGGTCGGCGTCATCGAGGCGTTCGAAACACGCGCGGAAGTGAGCGGTGAACCCGAGTCTCTCGAGAGGGTCGTTCATACAGGGTCCGACCGGCCCCGTCCGACGGCGCTACTGAAGCCGTCGCAGTCTGAGGAAGAGATCCGCCAGCGCGCCGTCGATGTTGGCGTTGGCGAGGAAGACCTGGGCACGCGTCTCCTGGACCAGCTCGATGGCGCGCGGCAACCGCTCGCGACTCCACAGTGCCGCCACGCGCTCGATGTCCTTCTCGATGTCGCCGTTGACCATGAGCGCCGGCTCGCCCGCCATCGCGTCGCGGAGGATCACCATCATCTCGTCCAGCACGCGCGCCACCCCTTCGCGCTTCGCGCCCCGCGCGCCGATCAACGCCTGCGAGAACGCCCACGACTCCGGCTGCTTCATGAGTCCGCTGACCAGTCCCAGCGCGGCGTCGCGGTCGGCGAGGTCCGCGGAATCGAGCAGCGCGCGGGCCCGCACCACCGACCCCTGCGCCAGCGCCGCCGTGCGTTTGGCCTTCGTCCCGTCGACGCCGTAGTACTCGGTGAGAATGCGCTCCAGCACCGGGCGCTTGAGCGGGAAGAAGCGCACGCGCTGGCAGCGCGAGCGAATCGTGTAGAGCAATCCCTCGGGGCTGGGTGTGACGAGGATCACGACCGCGTGCGGCGGCGGCTCTTCGACCAGCTTGAGCAGCGCGTTTTGCGCCTCTTCGCGCATGGCGTGCGCGTCGACGAAGATGAACACATGGACGCGCGCGTCGAAGGGCTTGGTGTTGGCGCGCGTAATCACGGCGCGGGCGCGCGCGATGCGGATCGACGTCTTCTTGCTGAAGGTCGGCGACGCGAAGATGTCGCGGCGCTTCTCCTCCAGGATCCTGGCGATGTCGGTGACGTCACCCTCGTCGTCCTCGTTGGATCCCTGCGTGGGCGTGGGATAGATGAGGTTGATGCCGGGGTGCTCGAGGACCGACACGCGCAGACACGACGAACATTTCGGTCCGCCGGGCGCGCAGGGCGGGCCGTTCTCGCACAGCAGCGTGCGCGCGAACTCGATGGCCGCGATCTCTTTGCCCGACCCGTCGGGGCCCTCGAAGAGGAGCGGCGGGACGGCATCGCGCGAGAGCGAGCCCAGATACGCGCCGGCCTGCGGCTGCTCGAGGTCGATCGCGGGAACGGGGCGGACGTCTTCGGTCTGTCGCGCGGGCATGCGGTCAGTATAGCGCAAGACACGGACGGGGTCGATGCAGCCCGGACCTCGACCGGGGCCGCGGCGCGAACGCCGGCGCGGAGCCCTTGCTCGAGCGCCGGGCGCATAGCCGGCCCGTTGCCGTGGGCGATGCGTGCGACCCTCCCCTACCAGGCAGAGCTCCGCGCGGCCGGACGTCTGCCCTGCTTTCCCAGAATCCGCTCCGCTTCCAGCCGGTTGTGATGGGCGCACAGGAGGCGCAGGTTGTCCATGGCCGCGATGCCTCCGCGCGCGACCGGGACGATATGGTCGACCTGCAGGGCATCCGTCGACCCGCACCTGCGTCCACCGCGACCGACAAACGTGCACGCACCCCCGTCCCGCACGAACACGGCGTCGCGCACGCGTGCGGGAATCCGCCGGGCGTCGGGTTCCCGCCGCGCCGGTTGCGCCTCCAGTTCCATCGGTCGCGCTTTCCGGTCCGCCGGCGCGGCTTCCGTCCTCCGCTTCTCGCGTCGTGCGCGCCGTTTGCTCTTCGCGACGGGGTCTTCCCGCTCCAGTGGGCCATCCAGCAGGAGCTCGAACACCTGCTCCATGGTGGCGTTCGCGGGGAGACGATGCCAGGCCAGGGACCGGAACCGCCGCAGCTTGCGCATGAACGGCTTGCTCACGGCGAACTTCAGGACTACGCGGGGCTCGAAGGCGGGCGGCGCGGGGCCGCATTTCGCCGCATCATCTTTATATTCAGTCTCACAATGAGACTGCGGGTCCGCGGGCGTCGGCTCCAGAGCCGGTGAAGAATCCGCCGGCGGCATGCGCTTATCCGCAGACAGCGTTGGACCCGCGCCGGGTGCGCGTTTCGCCGGCGACAACGCCGTCAAACATGTCCCGGCCCGCGCCACCGGAACGAGGATCTCGCGCACGTGGTCGCGCACCGCCGCGCGCGGCCGGTAGGAGGCCACGATCGCCTCCACGTCCTCCTGCGTCCGCCCGCGGATGTGTCCCAGGACCTCAACCCGGTTCTCGACCGTCAGAATCCCGGCCACGTGCGCCACCGTGACCACGTTGACCTCGTTGGTCTCGAGCAGGAGCTCAATCTCCGGGAACCGCTTCATGCATCGCGCCGCCGTGATCCGGCGTCCCGCGGAGGAGCGCGCATAGCCCAGCGCGCGCACGCAGAAGTCCAGCATGCTGCGGTAGCCGAGCTCGAGGTGGATCCTCCGCTCCTCGATTTCATTCAGGTGGGACAGGACGCGAACGGTGAAGACACGCTCGTAGCGGACGAGTCGGCGAGTGCGGGAGAGGATTCTGTCGTTGGATAGCGAGTGGAGAGACACCGGAGAACCTCCTCATAAGCATGAGTGTGCACGGGAGGTTCGGATTGTTACGAACACAATAGCGCGATGTAAGCTAACTAGTCAACATGAAAGTGCGTGAGTCGAAGAAAACGTTCGCAAGCAAACGCATGGGCCGCGGAAAACACGCGCACCGACTACGAACTGCCGCCCTTGCGCAGCCACTCCGCCGGGTCCAGCGCCTTGCGCGCCTGGCGGACCTCGAAGTGGCAGATGTAGCCGTCCAGCGAGCCGGTGTCGCCGACCTCGGCGATGGCCTGGCCGCGTCCCACCTTCTGCCCCTGCTTGACCATGGTGGTCGAGACGTGCGCGTAGAGCGTGTAGTACCCACCGCCGTGGTTCAAGATGATGCACTTGCCGAAGGCGTCGATCCAGTCGACAAACTCCACCACACCCGCGGCCACGGCGATGATGGGCTTGCCCTGCTCCGCCTTGATGTCGAAACCGTTGTTCATGGTCACGGTGCCGTACTTGGGGTGCGTGTGCTTGCCGAAGCCACGGATCAGCTTGCCCTGGACGGGCCACGGCAGCCGCCCCTTCATGGCGGCGAACTCGCCTGCGGGCGGGAGGTCCTTGTCGTCGACGCGGCGGCGGATGATCTCGTCGATCAGCGCCTGCACCTCCGCCTGCGCCTTCTCGAGATCCTTGATGGCGTCGTTGTGCTTGGCCTTCTCGTTCCGGATCTGCGCCAGAGTGATCTGCCGCTTCTTCTTCGTGCTCTCGAGCCGCTCGCTCTCCGTCTCGCGCGAGGCGCGCAGCTCGGCGACCTCCTGCATGTCCGCGGCCAGGCGCGCAGTCTCCGCCTCGAGCTCGCGCTTGCTGTCGCGGTACTCGCCGATCAGGCGCGCGTCCTGCGCGGCGATGAGCTTCATGAACTGGTAGCGTGTGATGGCGTCGTCGATGCTCTCGGCACCGAGCAGGATCTCCCAGCGGTACTGCGGGTCGTGCTTGTACATCTGGCGCAGCCGCCGCGCCAGCGCGTCCTCCTGCTGCGAGAGGACGATCTCACGCCCGCCGATGGCGACATGGAGGTTGCCGATGTGCTCCACGAGCTGGTCTTCCTGCTCCGCGAGCTTCTTGATGTAGTTGTCGGTGAGATCGATCTCCTTGTCGAGGTTCGACAACTTGTTGAGCGTCTGCCGCTCCTGCGTCGACAGCTTCTTTTCCTGCGCGCGGTGGGTTTCGATCTGCCGGCGGATGCGCTCCAGCTCTTTCTGCTTGGCCTCGATGTCGTCGCCAGCCCGCGGCGCGGCCGCCGCCATAACGACGGCGGTCGCCGCCAGCCAGACCAGCGCGGCGAATCGTCTGCGCACCGAACCCCTCATTGCGCCTGCAGGTACTTGCGGAGCGCCATGAAGCTGCCGACCGAGCCGATGATGACGCACGTCAGCAGGTAGACGAGGGACTTCTCCGCGGAGAAGAAGGTGATGTCGGGAATCGCGTTCTGGCTGATCTCGGTGACCAGGCGCAGCAGAACCAGCGAGAGCACCGCCGCGACGCCGCCCTGGAACGCGCCCTCGATGATGAAGGGCGCCACAATGAAGGGATTGGTGGCGCCGACGAGCTTGAGGATCTCGATGGTGCGCCGCCGGCTGATGACGGTGAGCCGGACCGCGTTGGAGATGATGAATATGGCGGAGAGAATGACGATGAAGCCCACCACGGCGTCGACCGTGTAGATGGCCCGCAGAATGCCGGCGAACTTGTCCAGGAACTCTTTGCCGTAGCGGACCTCCTCGACGCCGCCCATGCTCCCGAGCTTCTCGGCCAGCGCCACCATCGCATCGCGTGTCTTGTAATCCGACGCGGGCGTCACCCAGAACGAGTTGGGGAGCGGATTGGTCTGGAGCGCGGAGAGCAGGTCCGCGTCCGCACCCAGCTGGTCGCGGAAGTCCGAGAGCGCCTGTTCGCGCGGCACGAAAATCACGCTCGACACCTCGGGAAGCGACAGGATCTTCGTCTGCAGCGACTCGACGGCGTCCGGTCCGGCCGAGTCCTCCAGGTAGACGTAGAGCTTCATCTCGTTCTGCGCTTCGCCCACGAGCTTGAGGATGTTGTCGGTGGCGAGCAGGAACACGGCGAGCATCAGGAGCGAGAGGCTCATGATGATGACCGAGATCGACGTGAGTCCTTTGTGGCGCAACACGGTGCGCACGGCTTCGTCGACGATATACACCCAGCGCCGAATCATGGCTGCTCCAGACGCCCGGTGGCCGCGATGTCGTGCGCACGCTGCCGCTTGAGCTCGCGCTCGATGCGGCGACCGCGCTCGCGCTCGGCGCGCACCGCGTCGAGCCGGTCACTCAGGTTGCCGATGAAGTCGGTTGTGCGATCCTCGAACACCTTGCCGTCGCGAAGATGAATGATGCGCTGCCCGAAGGTCTGCACGAACGAGTGATCGTGCGTCGCCATGAGGACCGCGGTGCCTCCGCTGTTGATCTTGAAGAGCAGTCGCAGGATGTCCTCCGCGGAATCCGGGTCGAGGTTTCCCGTCGGCTCGTCGGCGAGCAGGATTACCGGATTG
>CAZCQM010000137.1:7456-8531 GCA_964500785.1 uncultured bacterium | reverse complement strand
CACCTACGAGGCCGTGTGCTCGGGCACCACGGGCCACGCGGAGGCCGTGCAGATCGTCTATGACCCGGCCCGGATCGACTACGAGAAATTGCTCGAGGTCCACTTCGCGACCCACGACCCCACCACGTTGAACCGGCAGGGCAACGACATCGGCACGCAGTATCGTTCCGCCATCTTCTACGCCAACGACGAGGAAAAACGCATCGCGCAGGCAGCCATCGACCGGCTGACCCGGGAGAAGGTGTTCGCGCGTCCCATCGTCACGACGCTGGAACCTCTCGACGCGTTCTATCCGGCGGAGACGTATCACCAGAGCTTCGTGTGCGCGAACCCGCGCCAGGGGTACGTGCGTGCGGTTGCCTTGCCCAAGGTGGAAAAGGTGCGCTCTCTCTTCCCCGAGGCCCTCAAGAAACGCTCTCCTCTGGACGCCTGAACGATCGTCCCCCGCTCCACGGACGGCGAGGCGTGCCGCGTGGCGCCCTCCTTCCGGTGGAAACGATGCGCCCTCATGAGGAACGACGGGAACAAAATCGCCGGTCGTATCGTCCATTCTTGGAAACGACAGGGTCGTATCTGCTAAAATTACAGGTACGCTAAATTGCCTCGTCGACGTCCACGGAGCCATGTCTCGACGGCGTGTCTCCCGTTACGACAAGCGAGTTGATTCAACATGCATTTGCAGCTTTCGAGGCGATGGCTGACGTTTTCGTTCCTGTCCGGTGTTTCCGCCCTCGCCATCTCCTGCGGCCTGTGTCTGGCCGCCGCGGACCATTCGCCGGGCATTCGGGGTGCTGAGGACGGCACGGTCCGACTCACCGCCGAGAGCACCGCAGAGGACGACACGGTCGGAGTCCTTGACGTGTGGGGTTTCGAGTACTATGAGGTGGTCGCCATGGGAGAGGAAGACGCCGCCCCTGGACTCGACGGCGACGTCGGGTAGGGCCGCCGGGGCGTTTCGGTGGGTCGGCGTGTTCGCGCTCGGAGCCGCCACGGTCTCGGGCTGCAACGATCGCCCGTCCGCTCCCCACACCACGGTCCAGTGCAACGACCAGGCGCCTCCCGTCTTCGTGGCGTC
>CAZCQM010000137.1:0-7356 GCA_964500785.1 uncultured bacterium | reverse complement strand
ATCGAGCACTACGTCTCCACCGACTTGATCCACTTCCGTTACGTCGGCGTCGCGTTGGAACCGATCCCGAACACGTGGGATGCGGATGGCCTGTGGGCGCCGCACATCATCCGCACCGGCGGGCTCTACACCATGTTCTACACCGGCCTGGAGGGAACTGGCGCCGATGCCAAGCAGCGCATCGGCGTGGCCACGTCGCGAGACCTCATGACGTGGACCCGCCTCGCCGTAAACCGTTGCTACGGGACGTCGGGCGACGGCTGCGCATACGAATGCCGGGAGTGCTGGACGGCATGGGGCGCGGGGGGATCCTTCGACGACCAGTGCCGCGATCCCTTCGTGATCTACGACGCCGCGGAAAACCGCTGGCTCATGTTCGCGACGGCGAAGAGCACGAACGGCTTCGGCGTCGTCACCGTGGCGGCTTCCGACGATCTGTCTCGCTGGAGCGGGGTCGGCTTCGTCGATGCCACGCGCCGGCTCGCCGGCGGTACGGGTGGCCAGCCCACCGGGGGCCAGTGCGAGAACCCCTTCGTGATGGCGCACGACGGCGTGAACTATCTCCTCTTCACCGACTGGTGGGATGCCGAAGATCCCGAAGGGACCCCCGGGGCGCGAACGATCGTCCAGTTCGCGACCTCGGCCACACTCGACGTCGATACGCTGGGAAGCGCGAACTGGACCTATCGCGGCTACACACCCGACCCGGGCGTAAACGCGATCGAGGTTCAGGAGGTCGACCACCACACGATCATGTCGCAGAGCATCGCGTATCCCTCCTCGGCGGACTACCCGGAACACCGGCGTGAGCTGCGACTGAAGTGCGTCACCTGGGATTCGGGCCTCGCGTTTCGGACCTCGAACGTCATCCTTCCCCGATCTCCGGATCCCCTCTTCCTCAGTACGGCCGTACGCGGCAGAACCGATCGTGCAGGGCGCCGCTGACGGTCAACGGGGAGAGAATTTGAATAGCGGCGAATAGACGGAGCGATACCCGCCGCCGCCCTCCAACTGGACGCGCAGCCGTAGCCGAAGCTCGGGGTACTTCGCCGGGGTCGCAGATGGATCGATTTCCAGCCGGTGCGGGATCAGGAGGGTCGCGCCGGGCGCCAGGCGCGTCGGTCGAACGCGGATTCGCGAACAGTCCGGCTTGAAGACTGTGACCCACGCGCTGTCCGCATGCCCTTCGACGAACAGGTCGCAGACGAACGCGAAGAGTGCGGTCCGGTCGGTTCGATTGGTCACTGAGACCTGAAGGGTATCGCCGGGCGCACATGCGGTGCGGTCGAGGACGAGCGTCAGATCGCCGGTATCCCCCGCCGCGGCAGCGGGCACGGCGAGGCAGAGCAGCGCGACGGCCACGAGAAACCACACCAGCCTCAATCGGGAATTCACGCCCGCGGGCGCAGGTAAAAGCACGCCTGGTCTCCTCGCGATTGCTCGTTCAACTGCCGCGCCCGCGCGTCGAATGCGGCGATCTGCGCCGGATCGAACATCGAGGCATCCGGATTCACACGGTAGGACCGTGCGTCCATCAACGGAATATCGCGGCGATACTGCTCACTTCCCCAGAATTGAAACGCCGTCGAATCGTACGCCACCTCCACCACATCGAACCCGGACTTGCGGGCCAGAAGATCGATGCTCGCTCGCGTGTGCAAATAGAGATGCCGTGGCGCGTCGAGCTGCACCCAGTCCGCCCCGTAGGTTTCGAACGCCTCCGACGACGCCAGCGGGATCCGGATCAGCACCACGCCGTCGTCGCTCAACAGCGCACGAATGCGTTCGAGCACGCTGAGTGGACGATCCATGTGCTCGAACGTATGGTGCAGCATGACGAAGTCGTGCTCGCCGTCATGATCGTCGAGGCGGCGCTTGAAAATGCGCACGCCGTTGCCGTAGTCGATGTCGCCCTCGAGGAACGGGTCGATGCCGGTGAGGCGTTTGAACCCGTAGGAACGCATGGCCAGGAGCAGCTCGCCGCTTCCGCAGCCGATGTCCAGCACCGCGTGCCGCTTGCGGATGCCGCTGCGCTCGAGATACTCGACGGCGGGCGGGACACCGAAACGGAGCGTCATCAGCCCGCCGACTACGTTGGGACGCTCGAGCAGGTGCGCCGCCCGGCGGCGCTGCAGAAACGCCCGAGCGCGGCCTTCCCGTCGAGGCGCTGAGAGCGAGTAATAACCGGGCGGGTAGTAGCGGCCGAGATCCGGCAGAACGTCGGCGATTTGCACACATCCGCAGGATCCACACACCACGTAGTCGAAGGCATCCCGCGTCCCGAACATCATCTCGCGGGCGCGAAGCAGCCGGTTGCCATCCCGGTTTTCACATATGCGGCAGCTTGCCGACTCCATGGCATCCATCACTCATCCGCCATGTCGGGGTTCCGGCCACTCGCGTCGATGCCGTGAAGCGGGGCGACGTGCATCTTCCCGCGCACCTTGACGCACGCCACCGGAACGCTGCCCGAACGCCTTTCCGTCACGGCGCCCCCGCCTCGACCAGGCGCTGGAAGCGTGGGTCGGAGCGAAGCGCATCCCACTCCGGCTCGATACGCGCGCGCGCCCGGACGAATGCCGGCACGGCCGCAGCAGACTTCTCCAGGTGCGCCAGCGCCTCGTCGCTTTCCCCGCGCAGGGCATGAATGGCGGCGGCGTAGTAACGCGTGAACGGCTCGTCGGCCCCGAGCGCCACGCGCTGTACATACGCGTCGAGGCCAGTGGCAAACGCGGACTGCGCACGTTCGACCTCGCCCATGCCGAGATGGGCCGATCCGAGACGCATGTGCAGCTCGACCCGGATGCGCGAGCGCAGGGCGTGGTCGAGACGTTCGATGAACGAAATCTCGCTCGTGAACGCCTCGCTGGCTTCCAGGAGTTTTCCCTGGAGTGCGAGCAGGTGGCCGAGACGCATGTAGGCCCCCACGAGATGCACGCCCTGTTGTCCGGAAAGAAATGCCTCCTGCAGATCGATGGCGCGCCGCGCCGCCGGCTCGCCGGTGGTAAAGTCGCGGAGCAACGCGCAGCAATGGGCCAGCTGCAACAGATACCACCCGGCCTGCGGGTTGCGCTCGACAGCGCGGGAATAGAACTCCGCGGCCCGCGCGAAGTCCGCCTTACCGATGAAGTACCCGCGTGCTACGCCGGCGAGCACACCCGGATTGTCCGGCGCGAGCGACAGTGCGTGGTGCAGGCACTGCATGCCTTCCTCCACGCGCCCCTGCGAAACGAGTGACATCCCCAGCTCGCGCCACACGCGCGGCAGCCGGGGCCGTGCCTCCAACACGCGCCGCAGGATGCCGATCGCACGCTCGTGCAGGTCTCCGACCGCGAGGTAGTCGGCCTTCTGCGCGTAGGCCGCCCCCAGCTCGATCTGGGCCCGGACGTAGTTGGGATCCAGCGCGAGCGCGCGTTCGAACAGCACGATCGCCCGGTCGAGCGACTCATAGCTTTCCGCGCGCATGTTGAGGAGTCCCTTGGAAAGCGCCTCGTAGGCCGCGACGATGTGCGTTTCTTCCCCTTCGTGCGCGGCGGCCACGCTCGTGCGCAGTCCGGACGCCAGGTCGGCGACGATGCGATCCTGCAGCTCGAAGATGCGATCGATGTCACCGTCATGTTTGACCGCGCGCAGCACGCGGCCCGACTCGACCTCGACCACCCGCGCGGTTACGCGCACCTGCCCGCCCGAATGCTGAAACCCGCCGGCCAGCACCCACCGTGCACCGGTGAGGTTGCCGATCTGCACCAGGTCCTCGGGACGAAGCTCGGCCGCCTCGACGCCCATGCGTCGAAGCGCCTCGCGCAGGCGCTCCGGCCCCCACACTTCGACCCCCTCCGTCTCCTGCAGCGCCGTCGTGACCGCTTCCGACAGTCCCGTCCCCAACCACTCGTCCTCCGCATGGCCGGTGATGTTGGCGAAGCCGGCCACCGCTACCGTCAGGGCGCCGGCGGCTGTCACCGCCCCCGGGCGCCCACCGCGCAGGCGGGCGAACTCGGCGGCGGTCTCGCGAAGGTCCCGCGGACGGGTATTGACGTCGCGCGTCAGCATGCGCATGACCACTCGCTCGACCTCCGGCATGCGCGGATCCGAAAAGCGGATCGGCAACGGCGGCGGATCCGTATGCAGGATCGCGTCGGCGATCTCGACGAACGTCTCGCCATTGAAAGGACGCGCACCGCCCAGCAGCTCGTACAGAACGATGCCCAGCGAGAAGACATCGGAGCGGGCGTCGAGCGTGCGGCCCAGCGCCTGTTCCGGCGACATATAATGAGGCGTTCCCGCGAAGATGCCGGCTCCCTCCGCGGCGGAATCGCGGGTCCAGGTCGGCGCGTCCGCGGATAGACGCGGCTGCATGTGGGCGAGCCCGAAATCGAGGACCTTGAGACGCCCGTTGGCCACCATGAGATTCGACGGCTTGACGTCGCGGTGCACGACGCCGCGCGCATGGGCTTCGGCCAGCGCACCGGCCGCCTGGCCGGCGAGGTCGAGGATGTCGTCGAGCGAGAGTGATCCGGCGGCCCCGAGCTCCGCCAGCGTCTTGCCCGGAACGTGCTCCATCGCGAGGAGGAACACGCGGCCCTCCGGGGTCTCGAACTCCCCGACATCGTAGATGACCGCGATGTTGGGATGGTTCAGCGCCGACGCGGCGCGGGCCTCGCGAAGGAGTCGTGCGCGTTCTTCGTCGACGCAGCCCTCACGCTGGCGCAGGAGCTTGAGCGCCACGTTCCGGTGGAGTCGCGTGTCCTCGGCGAGGAACACGTCCCCCATGCCGCCCCCACCGAGGCGGTCGAGGATCCGGTAGTGGGAAACGGTGGAGCCGATCATGGCTGCATGATACGGCCCGGCCATGCGCCGAGTCAAAGCGGCGAAGGTAAGTCGGCCCGGCGGCGGGACTACCGCGCGCTGCGGCGCGAGTCCATGTAGCGCCTTTGCAACCGCCGTGTCGTTCGGAGAATGTCGCCTTCGGACATCTTGCGCCCCGACGACTGGGCGAACCGCCGTACCTCGTCGGGGGTCACGCCGCCGCGGCTCGCCCGCCAGTCCATCTCCTTCGCATAGGCATCCTCGAATTTCGTCACGAAATTCGCGGTGGTCCACTGCTCCCAGGGACCGGGCGGACGCCGGCGCAGGACCAGCTCGTACATCGCGGGCATGGTGAGCGTCGTATCGAACACCTTCTCGTGCCCTTCGCGCTGATCGAGCTGCTGGCCCATCGTCGCGGTCGTCGCGGTGAAGGTTCGGCCGGATTCGCTCTTCGCGATCATGTCCACGAAGGAACCCGCGATGGCGTGCGTGTACACGACCGCGCACAGCGACTCGCCCGGGTGGGCGAACGCGGTGAGGTAGAGGCCGCGCACCGGCTCCACCTTGTACGCGCCCAGTCGGTGGAAGCCGCAGGCCTCGATCTGACGCGCCCGAACTTCGACGTCGCGCCCGTAGCGGCCGATCTTCCGCACGGGAACCAGATGGATGCGCGGCGGCGGAATCATGGATGGCATGGCCTGGCGAAGGATCATCGCCATGGCGAACACGATCGCCGTGACGACGATGGGAATGACGAAGTTCATGGGGCGTCCTCCGCGTGATGACGCCCGCCGCTCCGGGCCGGGGTGCCCGGCCGGGCCCGACGGACCTGCGGAAGGAGCATGGGGTGTGCCAGAACCGGGGGCGTCAGACGTCGACGACGCACTGGGCCACCCAGCACCCGGTGTCGTCGGTACGCGCATGTAACTCCGTGTAAGTCGGCCCCTTAACCTCGAGCGCCGGCTCGTGGCGCTCCGCGTCCACGGGCTCGCCGCGCAGCCTCGCCGACAGCCGGTCCTCCTCGAGGTGGACGTCGAACGAGGCGAACACCATCGACCGGGTCGCCATCTCGTAGACGATCGCGGCCACCCAGTCGAAGAGCAGCTCGTCGGGTGTGGCGGCGCGGCACTCGACGTCGACGACGTCGCGCGGTTCGACGCGGGCGGGATCGACGACGACCGCCGTCAGCGCGAGGGCAACCTGCTCCAGCGCCGACGCGAGCGTGGGCCCGGTCCCGCGGATCCCCACGTCCGCGCCGTGCGGGAAGTGCTCCCAGCGTGCAGCGCCCGACGGAGTCACACCTCATCCCTTGATGCAGATCAGCGGCTCGAGGCGCGCGACCTTCCGGGCGAGGCCCGCCCGGTGCGCGGCGTCGACCACCGAGCCCACGTTCTTGTACGCGCCCGGCGCCTCTTCCGCCACACCCCGGACACTCACTGAGCGGATGGAGATTCCGCGGCGCGCCAGCTCCTGCACGACGCCACGCCCGTTCCACTGGCGCGCGGCCTGGTGGCGGCTCATGCGGCGTCCGGCGCCGTGGCACGCCGAGCCGAACGCGAGCGCCATCGATTCCGCGGTCCCGGCGAGCACCCACGACTCCGTTCCCATCGAGCCGCCGATGAGAACCGGTTGTCCGACCGGCTTCAGGTCCGGCGGCAGCTCCGGGTGGTCCGGGCCGAAGGCGCGCGTCGCGCCCTTGCGATGGACGAACAGACGCCTCCGACGCCCGTCCACGTCGTGCTCCTCTTCCTTGCAGGTATTGTGCGATACGTCGTAGACCACGCGAACGTCGGCATCGGGCAGAACGTCCGCGAACACCTCGCGGGTGAGGTGCGTGATGATCTGCCGATTGGCGAGCGCGCAGTTGATGCCCGACCGCATCGCACCCAGGTAGCGCCGTCCCAGCTCCGACCGCAGCGGCGCGCTAGCGAGCTCACGATCGGGCAGGCGCAGGCCGTGCGAGCCCGCGGCGCGCTCCATCTCGCGCAGGTAGTCGGTTCCGATCTGGTGCCCCATCCCGCGCGAACCGCAGTGAAGGCTGACAACCGCGTCGTCGACGGCGAGTCCGAAGGCTGCGGCCGCATCGTCCGCGAATATCTCCATCACCCGCTGCACTTCGAGGTAGTGATTGCCCGATCCGAGCGTGCCCATCTCACCGCGTTGTCGCTCGCGCGCGCGTTCGGAAACAGCATCGGGCAGCGCGCCGCTCACGCGCCCGTGCTCCTCGATGCGATCCAGGTCCTCCGGACGTCCCCAGCCCCGCTCAACGGCCCAGCGCGCACCCCCGTCGAGCATGGCGTGCATGCCGTCGTCGTCGAGCCGGATGCGTCCCCGGCTGCCCACGCCGGCCGGCACGTACTTGAACAGCGCGTCGGCGAGGCGCTGCTGCACCTCCCGCACGCGGCCGATTGCGAGCCCCGTCGAGAGGCAACGGACACCGCATGAGATATCGAAACCGACGCCGCCCGCCGAGACCACCCCTCCTTCGTCGGCGTCGAACGCCGCCACGCCGCCGATCGGGAAGCCGTAGCCCCAGTGCCCGTCCGGCAT
>CAZCQM010000136.1:0-8638 GCA_964500785.1 uncultured bacterium | reverse complement strand
AGGGCGCCGAAACCCGCAAACGGCAACGCAGACAGGATCGTCACCGGGTGAATGAAGCTCTCGTACAGAATGCCGAGCACCAGATAGATGACGACGACGGCGAGCAGGAGCAGCCACCCCAGGCCCTGGATCGACGACCGGAACGCCTGGGCCGTTCCCTGAAAACTCGTCGTGATCGTCGCCGGGAGTAATCTTGCCGCGGCCGCTTCCACTTTGTCGACGCCGCTACCCAGCGATACGCCCGGCGCGGTATTGAACGACAGGGTGACCGCCGGCAGCTGCCCCGAGTGATTGACGGAAAGCGGACCGACGGTCGGTTCGATCGACGCTACGGCGCTCAGAGGAACAAGAGCTCCGGAAGCTCCGTTTATGTACAGCATCGAAAGCGCCTGCGGGTCTCTCTGGTACTGCGGCTCCACCTCCAGAATGACGTCGTACGTGTTGTTCGCCGCATAAATCGTCGACACCTGTCGCGAACCGTAGGCACTGTACAGCGCGCTTTCGATTTGCTGCGGCGTAACACCGAAGCTCGCGGCTTTGTCCCGGTCGATGTTGATGCTGACCTGCGGGTTGGTGATCTGGACGTCGCTCGTCACATCCTGCAGCTCGGGAAACGACTGCATCTCATCCAGGAGGAGCTGTGCGTAATGGTAGAGCTCATCCGTGTCCGAGCCCTGCAGCGTATACTGGTACTGGCTCTTGGTGAGCCGCCCACCGATCCGAATCGGGGGAGGGTTCTGGAGATACACACCGATCCCCGGGACCTGCGCGAGCTTCGGTCTCAGTTCCTGGATTACCTCGTCCGCCGAGAGTTTTCGTTGCGAACGCGGCTTGAGGCGCATGAACATGAAACCGCTGTTGCTGGCGTTGCTCCCCCGGGATCCACAACTCGACATGAACGATTCCACGTTGGGATCGGCCCCCACAACGCTCGCCACGGCGCGCTGGTGGGCGACCATGTCATCGAACGAGATGCCCTGCGCGGCCTCCGTCATCCCGAAAATCTGACCGTTGTCTTCGCTCGGCAGGAAGCCCTTGGGAATGACCATGAAGAGGTAAGCCGTGGCCGCGAGAACCACGACCAGGGAGAGCGCTACCACCCGCGTATGGCGAAGGGACCAGCTCAGCCCGGCCTTGTAGTATGTGAGCATGCCCGTAAAGAATCCTTCGAGCACCATATAGATGTGGCCGTGGGTATACTCCGATTGCCGCCTGAGGAAGCGGCTGGCCAGCATCGGTGTGAGTGTAAGCGACACGAGTCCGGAAATCAGAATCGCGGACGCGATGGTCACGCCGAATTCGTGGAACAGTTTCCCGATGATTCCTCCCATGATGAGGATCGGGATGAACACGGCCGCAAGCGAGAGCGTCATGGAGAGAATCGTAAACCCGATTTCCCGCGATCCGTCGAAGGCGGCCTGGACCGGGTTCTTCCCCATTTCCATGTGCCGGACGATGTTCTCGAGCATGACGATGGCGTCGTCGACGACGAATCCCAGGGATAACGTCAGCGCCATGAGCGACAGATTGTCCAGGCTGTAGCCCAGGTAGAACATGATGCCGAACGTGCCCACGATCGACATCGGAAGGGCAAGGCTCGGAATGATCGTCGCAGAGATGTTACGCAGGAAGATGAATATGACCAGAACCACGAGAAACAGCGTGAGGAGCAGCGTGAGCTTGACGTCGTGGAGCGACGCCTTGATCGAATCGGACCGGTCGAACAGAACCTGCAGCGATACCGACGGCGGCAGCTGCGACTCGAACGTGGGAAGCAGCGAACGCACGGCGCCGGCCACGGCCACCGTGTTCGTGCCGGGCTGGCGCTGTATCGCGAGAATGACGGCCCGATCGTTCTTGTACCAGGCCGCCGTCTTGTTGTTCTCCACGTCATCGATCACGCGCCCCAGCTCTTCCAGCCGAGCCGGGTGCCCGTTCCGGTAGGACACGATGATCGGCCTGAACTCAGCGGCGGAGTTGATCTGGCCCGTGGCCTGCACCGTGTACTGCTTGTATTGCCCGTCGAGGGTTCCCGTGGGGAGGTTCACGTTCGCGTTGCTGACCGCGGCCGCCACCTCGTCGATGCCAATGCCCTGCGCGGCCAGTTTCCGCGGATCGAGCTGGATCCGGACGGCGTACTTCTGGGAGCCGTAGACGAGCACCTGCGCAACGCCGTCGACCATGGATATCCGCTGGGCGAGAAACGTCTCTCCATACTCATCGAGCTGGGAGAGCGCGAGCGTCGGTGACGTGAGCGCAACGTACAGGATGGGCGAATCCGCTGGGTTCACCTTTCGAAACGAAGGGGGACTCGGCATGTCGTTCGGCAGCTGCGATTGCGCGACCGAGATGGCCGCCTGGACGTCCTGTGCGGCGGCGTCGAGGTTCCGACTCAATTCGAACTGCAGGGTAATCGCCGTGACCCCCTGAGAGCTGGTGGAAGTCATGGACGTAATGCCGGCGATGGTCGAAAACTGCTTTTCGAGGGGCGTGGCAACGGAAGACGCCATCGTCTCGGGGCTGGCTCCGGGAAGCACGGCGGTCACGTTGAGCGTCGGAAAATCGACGTTCGGGAGATCGGACACCGGCAGCTGTTTGTAACCGTAGAACCCGGCAACGAGAATGGCGATCATGACCAGCGTGGTCATGACCGGACGCCGGATGAAGAGCTCCGAAAGGCTCATGACGAGGAGGCCTTGCCTTCCGATTCGGCCGGCTTCTCGACCACGGAGGAGCCGGGGCGAAGCCGGAGCTGCCCGTCGACGACGACCCGCTCACCCGTCTCGACACCCTTCTCGATGACCGCGTCGTTATCGATCCGGTAGGAAACCGTCACCGGACGCAGCTCGGCGGTGTTGTCCTTCGTCACCACGAACACGAAGTCGCCCATCTGCCCGGTTCCGATGGCCTGCGCCGGCACCACGACCGCGTCCCTGAGCTCTTTGAGGACGAGCACCACGTTGACGAACTCACCGGGCCACAGCGTCAAGTCCTCGTTCGGGAACTCGGCCTTGAGAAGAATGGTCCCCGTCGTGGCATCCACGGCATTGTCGACAAACGTGAGATGTCCCCGTCGCACATCCGATGCTTCCCCCTGCGCGTATGCACGGACTTCCAGTTGCTCTTTCGCCGAGTACTTGAGGATTTCCGGTAGATACTGCTGTGGGACCGTGAAGCTCACGTACATCGGACGGATCTGGAGGATCACGACCATGGGGTTGTCGGCGTTCGCTTTGACGACATTTCCCTCGTCGACGAAGAGCGTACCCACGCGCCCGTTTATTGGAGATTCGATGGAGCAGTAATCCAGGTTGAGCCGGGCGCTTTCGACCTCCGCGGCGTCTGACTGAACGGTCGCCCGAATGGTCTGCAGGCTGGTCTGCAGGTTGCTGTATTCGTCGGCGGTAATGTAGTCCTTCTTGGCCAGCTCATCGTATCGCTTCACGCTTTGTTCGGTGTACTCCAGTGTCGCCTGGTCCCGCGCGTGCTTGGCCTGAGCAGCCTGGAGCGCCGCCTGGAACGCGGCCGGATCGATCAAAAAGAGACGGTCGCCCTTCTTGACGTACTCGCCCTCTTTGAAATAGACGCGGTTGAGTACGCCTCCGACCTGCGACCGAATGGAGACCGTCTTATAGGCCTCACCGGAACCGATCGATACGATCTCGAAGGGAACGGTTTTGTTGACCACCTCGGCCGAGACGATTGGCACCGGAGGTTGCTGGAGCGTCTCGTTCTTGTGGGAACAGCCCGCGAGGCCGGTCAGCGCGATTGCAGACAATGCCAGCGTCAGCGAAATCTCCGAAAGACATGCCCGCGCGACTCGTTCCAATAGTCTGATAGGTGTTCGCCAGGTGGCGTTCATTGCCCATTCCTGCCTTGTTCATCGGGTGATTGCTGCGGGCTTCGCGGCGGCTTCAGTTCCAGACGCCCCGTGGCATGGGCCAGTCCGGCCAGCGCCAGGAACCAGTCCGTGCGTGCCTGAACGTCCTGCGCACGGGCCTCCCCGAGGGCGGACTGGGCGCTGAGGAGTTCCAGAATCGACCCCACCCCCGCCTTGTATCGTTCCAGGGATACGGCGTACGATTCCGTCGCGCTGGCCAGAAACTCGTGAGAGGTGTCCAGCCGCTCGGCCGCGGTCTTCAGATCGTAGTAGCTCGACCAGACATCGAGGTCGACCCGGCCTTTCAGGACTTCGTACCGCTGAGTCGCGGCCTGTTCCTTTGCCCGCGCTTCGATGACATCGTAGGTGTGCGAAAATCCGGTGAAAAGGGGCACGTTGAAGAAGATTCCCTCGGTGTAGTTATCATTGTATACGCGGGGATTGTCGTAGTATCGCCGTCCGATGACGCCTTCGAGCGTGATCTCCGGAAGCCCTTCGCTCTTGACGGACTTGAGGTTCGCCCGCGCGGCGAGCGCCGTCGCCCGTGACGCCGCCAGATCGGGCCGTCTCACTTGAGCCTCATCGAGCAATTCGTCGACCGTTTGAGTGACCTCCGTCACCGGGATGTTGGAGGGGAGAAACCCGATGTCATAGTCGATGGTGGGAGGGAGTCCCATGGCGGTCGCGAGTGATCCGCGGATGGTGTGGATCTGTCCCTCTACCATCTCCAGCGCGAGCTTTTGCTGGGCGTAGTTGCTCCTGGCCTGCAGCACATCCGCCACCGTTGCCAGCCCTGCCTTGTGCCTCTCCTCGGCGGCGTCCAGGTTGACGCCGGCCTCGTGGACCGCAGCACTGTCCGCCGAGCACACCGCCTTGGCGTTGAGATACTGGTAATATTGCGTTTCGACCTCGAGGATGACCGCCTGAATCATCGCGTTGTGCGTCCAGTTCGCCGCATAGAGCGTCTGACGGGCTTCTTCCACATCCGCCCTCCGCTTCCCGAAGTCGAAGAGGATGAACTGAAGCGCAAGCGACGGCTGGTAGGCTTTCTGCTCGACCGTCAGTTGCTGCGAGTAGGCACTCTTTGTTTTCGAATAGTAGCCTGCCGCACTGACCTGCGGAAAATAGGCGCCCTGCTCGCTCCCCACGTGCGCCGCGGCCGCGCGTGCCGTCTGCCAGGTCGCACGCGTGGCGGGGTTGTTCTGCAAGGCGAGCTCGACGATATCGTCCAGCGTCCACTGGTCCTTCCGCTCGAGAAATCCCTCGGGCAGCACGAGCGTGGTGTCCTCCGCTTCGGCGTGCGGCAGGGCCTTGTCGGGTGGAATCCAGGGCGTCGCGGGACCCTCCGGAGCGCGGGTCGACACCTCGTGGCGCGGAATCGCCGAACAACCGGCCGCCAGTACGACAAGCAGCGAGAGAGAAAAGGCCCGGGAGACCCCACGCGCCACAATCCGGCGGTGGCGCTCATCACAACCTGTCTTCATCTTATGCCTCGATGGTTACTCAGATGGAGGATGCGGTCCCGGTCCCCAGTATACACCGAAGGCACGCTGGACTCGCCCGGGAAGACGAAGCGGGCCACGGCCGTGTCCGGGGTCGGGAGCTGTGCGCGCGGCAGCTGCCGGCCGCCGGCTGCCGCGGCCCGACGCGGACCGGGCGGACGGCGCCCCTCGGCAGCACGCGGTCCATCGTGATCCGCAACTCCCCGCCGGTTTTGTGGTCTGCTATCCCGGCACGATATGCGACAATAGCCGGCGTCCGCGCCACGAAATATCGCCGCCTTCTTGCAATGACTGGACCCGCATGAGTATCTCGGAAAGCCTCGGGGTGAATCGAACCGTCCTCGCGCTCTCGATGGCGCGGCTCGGCGACGCGATCGGTAACAGTATCCTCTTCATCATCATCCCTCTGTATGTGGCCGAGCTTCCCGCCCCCTGGTTCCACGTGCCGGAGTCCGTACGCGTGGGAATTCTGATCTCGCTCTACGGCTTCGTGAATTCCTTTCTCCAACCCGTCGGCGGGGCCATGAGCGACCACTTCCGCCGCCGCAAGATCTTCATCCTCGCCGGGCTCTTTCTCATGGCCACGGCCACGTTCCTGTTCATTTTCGCGAACCGGTTCGTGGATCTTCTGGTGTTGCGGTCGATCCAGGGTGTGGGTGTGGCCATCACCATCCCGGCGTCAATGGCGCTGATGGCGTCGGCCACACAGAGGGACACTCGCGGAAGCTCGATGGGGATCTACACCACCAGTCGCATCATCGGGTTCGCAACCGGCCCGCTGATCGGCGGGTTTCTCCACGTTCGATACGGTTTCGACGCTGCGTTCGTGGTGGGGACAGGGTTCGTGCTTCTCGGAATCGTCCTTGTCCAGCTCTGGGTCCACGATCCGCCGGTCGAGGCCGCGGCGCGAGCCGCGGAGCGCCCGCGATTCTCGATCATCGACCGGAAACTGATGTCGGGCAGCATCGTGGCTCTGGGAACGGCCACGTTCATCATGGCCGCGGTGTTCACCATGATGAGCACGCTCGAGGTACAGTTCAACGAGCGGCTCAATCAGACTGCGTTTGCCTTCGCCGTGGCCTTCAGCGCGTTGATGGTGAGCCGCCTCCTGTCGCAGATTCCGCTGGGCCACCTCTCGGACCGCGTCGGACGCAAGCCGCTGATCATCGGAGGACTCATCCTCATGGCGCCGACCACGGCCCTTCTGGGCGAGGTGACGACGACGTTCCAGCTCACCGGGCTGCGCTTGATCCAGGGGCTGGCGTCGGCCGGCATCGCCGCTCCCGCCTTTGCACTGGCGGCAGACCTGGCCACGGCCGGTGGCGAGGGGCGGCAGATGAGCATCATCACCATGGGCTTCGGCCTGGGCATCGCCACGGGTCCGCTGATCGCCGGGATCCTGGCCGTCGTCTCCTTCGAGCTACCCTTCCTGATCGGCGGCGGCCTGTCGCTGGTCGCCGCCTGGGTCGTCCACCACTACGTTCCGGAGACGGTCCAGCGCAAGCGCTACGCAGCTTGAGTCAGGATCAGGAGGTTATGGATCCGTGGCGGAATTGCGATCCGCTTCGTCGCGTCACGCGCCACGTGGGACATGTGCCTCATCGGAAGCAACGAGACCCGTCCTGCGTTCCTGCGCGCGCATCAGCGCGCGACTGTACCGCTTCGCTTTCGATTCCAGCATGTGCCCTGTTACCATCAGCACCCCCGTATCCACGGGCGCGTCGATCCGATCGGCGCATTGAAGTTTCCCGTTGAGGATGATACCGATCCTGCCGCCCACGTTGTGCGCGGTTATGCGATACAGCTTATCACGTGCTTCTTCGGTGAAGACGAGCCTTATGGCCGGCAGGCCGTCGTTCGTCACCGGTTTCGCCGTGATCAGGTCCGCGTCCGTCAGCAACACCTCGCTGTGGGCATAGTAAGTCAGGTGACCTCCCCAAACGGTCATCTCCATTTCGGTCAGCGAGTCAGCAGGCGTCCCCTGCATGAGTCGTACTTCCATCGACATAGCCGGCTGGTCCGCGCTGCACCCCGCGCAAAGGGCAGCTACGATCAGCACCGTGGCGACACCGGTGGTTCGAGCCCGGGTGTGGCCCCTCATGGCAGCCTCCTTGAGAAGAATTGTGATGAAAACATAGAGAACGAGCCGTGGTTCGTCCACGCAGCGGACTAAGTTGGCTCCTCATGGTGGTCGTAGACGCCGCGATGTGGCTCGTCTTCCACACGGCTTCCACGAGTACGAGCGCCATTTTCCCGAGAAAGGGCCTCCGTTCGACAGGTGGCCGACGGAAGCAGAACGATTCACGGCGCCGCCGTTGGAAGCCCGGTGCTCGTCAACACGATCTCCTGGACGACGACGGGTTCCGGAGTCGCCGTGGTCAGCGTGACCAGCAGGGCATTGTCTCGATACTCGAGATGACTCCGGATGTCGTTTGGTCGAGGCGACTTGACGTGGACGACCCAGTTCGCGCGAGGGACGGATTCGACGATCCCACTCACCGGCTTCGTATCGCTTACCGTCACGACGAGATTACCCGAGCCGTCGAGGCGCGCCGTGGTGTCGCGCCGTGCGTTCAGGAGAAAACCGGGAATGGCGATGGACGACGTCGTCCGCCGTATTCCGATCTTCTCGCTGTCCTTGCGGAACCACAGGAATCCCGCGTACGGCCGAGGTGACGTCCCCAGCACCTTCACCGGCGTATACTGACGGTAGAATTGGTCCAGCTTCAGGTCCGGCCCCGGACTCAGGTTGCCCACAACGAAGCAGATGATGTCCGGTTTTCTGTCGAGCACGTATTCACCGTTGGCAAACTCATGCCCGAGCGGCCCCTGCCCGACACGCGCGGAGCGATGACGGGGCAGGTAGTAGTCGTTCAGACCCAGCATATCCACCGCGGGCAGCTCCGACCAGTACGGCAAACAACCGGCCGCGCTCACCGCGATGAGCGGTTGCTGTCCCGAGAATGCCCGCTTCATCACCAGGCCGAGCACCTGCCCGTCCCACTCGAATCGTTCAGATACGGCCCGCCGGGACTGGTGGTTGTTGAACTGGACGAACACGTAGGGCACGAAGAGCATCGCGGCGACGGTTCCCAGAACCGCCAGCGATCTCGGTCGTCTGCGTTTGAACCGCGACAGAACGATGTCGCCTCCTTCGACCAGCGAAAATGCGAACACGACTATGATCGGCGTGAGGTGGCGGTATGCAGGAAAGATATCGCCTCCGATGAAGACGACATACGATGTCCACAGCCCG
>CAZCQM010000135.1:0-8668 GCA_964500785.1 uncultured bacterium | reverse complement strand
GAAACGCCCACGCCCGCAATGATACGTGTGTATCATTTTTCAGGGGCGACGGGGGTCAGGGCGCGATGTTCTGGTTGATCCGGAAGAAGTTTTCCGGGTCGTATTTTCGTTTGATCGTCACCAGGCGCTCCCACGTTGCCGGCGGGTAGGCGTCGCGGACGCGGTTCTCGCCCTCGCTGAGGAAGTTCACGTACACGCCGGCCGCGTGCGGCTTGCACGCCTCCCAGAGATCGCGTGCCCAGTGCGTGCAGCGCATGTCATCCCCCGCGTTGGACCATCGCGTGTGGATGTTCATCGCGAGAGTCGGCTTGCGCTCGGCGAAGGCGGTCGCCGCCGCCGGGACGCGTGCCGGAGCGCCACCCATCTGGATGACGAGGATCTCGCAATCCTGCGTGGGGAAGTTCTGGGCCGCCTCGACGAAGGCGTCGATCACGTCGTCCGACAGCTCATCCAGGTAGTGCGACTTCCAGTAGTTTCGCGCGCCGTGCGAATTGAGTGCGTCGAACGCCGATTGCCACCCCGTGTACGGGGTCATGCCCATGTGCTCCCCGGTGACCTTGCCGAACGCCCGGATCGGCTGGACGAGCTTCTTGCCCGGCGTCTGCTTGCCCAGGAAGATGAAGGGGACCACGACCGCGAGGCGCCCGTGCGCCTTCTGCGGCAGGAACGGGAGCGGCGGCGCGTGCCGGATGACGACCCATGCCGTCATTTCGTCCGGCAGCGTCGTCACATACTCGCGATAGAACTGCAGGAATTCCTTCGCGGTGTCGAACGGGTGGACGATGAGGCCCGAGAAAACCTCGGGTCCGACTTTCGCGCACTTGAACAGGAACGACGTCACCACACCGAAGTTCCCGCCGCCGCCGCGGATGGCCCAGAAGAGATCGGGGTTCTCCTTCTCGCTCGCGGTCACCGCCGTGCCGTCGGCGAGGACGACGTCTGCGGCCAGGAGATTGTCCACCGTGAACCCGTGCTTGCGGCTGATCCATCCGAAACCGCCGCCCAGCGTGAGCCCGCCCACGCCGGTGTGGGACACGATGCCCGCGGACACGGCCAGGCCGAAGCGCTGGGTCTCCGCGTCGACGTCGCCCCACAGGCACCCCCCGTCGACGCGCGCCGTCTTCTTGCGCTTGTCGACGTGAACGGACCGCATGTGCGAGAGGTCGATGACGAGACCGCCTTCGACGAGCGCGTTGCCGGCGACGTTGTGCCCTCCGCCGCGCACGGACACGGTAAGTTTCTGTTCACGCGCGACCCTCACGGCTTCGATCACGTCGTGCGTGCCCACACAACGGGCGATGAGCGTCGGACGTCGATCGATCATGCCGTTCCAGATGGTACGCGCCTCGTTGTAGGCGGAATCGTAGGGTGTGATGAGCTCGCCTCGGAAACGCATCCTCAGCTGTTCGATATCAGCGGTCGTAAGAGCGGCCATATCCGGTTCCTCTTTCTACTGGTATCCGTTCGGTTCGAGGGTGAGAGGCCCAGTGTAGCACGATCGGCCACCCCGGGCCAACGGGCGGGTCATGGGCCGCCGCGTGGCGCGGGGCCGTGGGAAGCGGCGGGTTGTCGGGTGGGAGGCGCGGGCTCGAGCGGCGGCCTAGAAGCCGTCCGGCGGCGGCATCGGATCCGGGTGGGAACCTTCCTCCATCACCCATACCGCGACCGCTTCCAGCATCGAATGCACGCCGAGTTTTCGGAGGATATGCTGCACGTGGTTGCGGACGGTCACGTAGCTCACCGACAGGTGCGCGGCGATCTCGTACAGCGTGGCATCCACCGACAGGAGGGAGAGGACCTCGCGCTCGCGCGGGGTCAGGTCCATGCAGCGGGACGCAACGTCCGACCGCTGATCCGCACTGCGGTGCATGACGCCCCCGATGAATCGCTGCATGCGCCGCTCCTTCTCGTCTTCGATCACGCAGTGCACGAGCTGGCGCCCCACGGGTCCATCCACGGTGATGACAATGACACTCGCCTCCTCGCGACCGTTGCCATTGCCGAGCACCATGCGAACCGGTTCGATTTCACGCGGCCTGTGGGAGAACCGGGGCAGCAGGCAGTGATGGCCGCATATGCCGCAGTCGCCGTTGCGGCACGCGATCACGAGCTGGCATGCGCAACCGCGCCATTCCTCCAGCGTGTGACCGAAGAGCATCTCGGCGCGGGCATTCATGTATTCGATGAACCCGTCCCGATCCGTGACCCAGATCGGCACTCCCACCGTGTCCACCCACGCGGGAACGTGGGCTTCGTGTTCGTCGGGGTCGTGGTGATCAAACGGCAATGCCATGGCGTAATGGACTCGGGTTTGTGCACTGATACACCGACCCGCGCAGTTTGCGCCCGTTTCGACTTTCCGCAGTATTTGCGCTATCGCCGGGGTACGACCGCCAATGAAACGGCGCCCGATCGCGTTTGGTGCGGAAGCGAACAGGCGCCGTGTTGGGCCATGGTCCCGCCCGGATGTCAGAAGTTGACGTCCAGATCGAGATCGGCCGCGAGCATCCGGGCTCCTGGCGAGCGTCACGTAGGGATCGTCACTTACCGAGCGACGACGAGCGGCTCGCTGCCGCGGATGTCGATATCCGGTTGCGGTTTCCTCGAGACCTCCAGTGCTTCGCAATGGAGCCCTCGCCATTGAAGATGCAGAGCCACCCGCAGGTCGGGCCATGATGCAATTGCATCATTCGCGCCGGGAATCCATCACCCACACCGCGACCGCTTCCAGGATGGAGTGGACGCCGAGTTTGCGCAGGACGTGTGCCACGTGGTTGCGCACGGTGGTGTAGCTCACCGACAGGCGGTGGGCGATCTCGTGAAGGCTCGCGTCGGCCGCGAGCAGCGCCAGGACCTCGCGCTCGCGGCGGGTCAGACCGGCCAGCGCCCCGGAAGCGGGCGTCGGCTCGTCATCGTTGCGGTGGATGACGCCGTCGATGAAACGGCGCAGGCGGCGTTCGCGCTCGTCGTCCACGACGCAGTGGACGAGCAGGCGCTTCTGCCCGAGGCCGCTGGTGATCACGACCACACTGACCTCGCCGGTGTCCGGGGCAGCCGGGATCCAGACGCGAAACGGCTCGATCTCGGAGCGGGCGTCGGCCTGACGGCGCACCTTGCACCGGGGGCTGCATACGGCGGCGTCGTGGGTCCGACCGCGGATGCAAAGATGACAGGGAAGCCCGGCCCACTCGGCCAGCGTATGCCCGAACAGGGCCTCGGCACGCGAATTGAGGTAGTAGATGGCGCCCGACGCGTCCGTAATCCAGATGGGCATGCCCATCGACTGGACCCACACCGGCACGCCGGGGGGCGGGGGGGATGCGGCCGGCACTGATCCGGTTCGGGTATTCGACATGGCTCCGGCGGCCAAATGGATCATAGCACAGCCGGGCCGCCATTTCACAGGTTTACGCCGGGAGGCGGCGACGCCGGCTTCCGCGTCGCGGGCCTTCCGGTTGCGACCCGCGAGGGGCGCGCTCTATACTGGCGTCGCTCAAGGAGGAACCGCCGATGTTCGATGTCAACGCACGTTCTTGCGGGCGAGCCGCACGGCTCGCGGTGTTTGCCGCCGTGGCGCTCGCCGGGTGTTCGCACACCAGCCTGACGAATCTGTACAAGGATCCCGCCTATCCGAGCGCGCCGCTCGACAACCTGCTCGTGATCGCGGTCGATCACGACGCCGATCAGCGCCGCCTGTGGGAGGACGTGATCGCGGCGGAGTTCCAGGCGCACGGCGTCCTGGCCACGCCGTCCTACCACGCGTACCCCGCCCTTCCGGACACGCAGCAGGTCCGGGTCATCCTCCAGCGCGACGGCCAGGACGGCGCCGTCGTGACGCACCGGCTGGCGCCGACCCAGACCGGGGGGTTCGGGTCGGGTTACGACGAGAGCACCACGCGGACCCGGCAGGACTACTGGCGCGGGTGGTACCAGTCGTACTACCAGACGGCGACGATCCCCGCCTCGATGGATACCGGCAAGAAGGGCCGCTACCAGATCGACGTGTGGAGCGCACACGACGGCGGGCGCTTCGTGTGGACCGGAACGACCACCGAGATCGACCCCGGAAACGCGGGCAAGCTCCGCGAGGCAGTGGCCGGGCAGCTGGTCCCCGAGCTGCAACGCCAGGGGGTCACGCCGGGCGGGAACTAGTCAGGATCCGTCGCGCGACAGCCAGTGGATGTAGTCGACGATGACCGAGAGGGTGGAGTCCGACGCCACGCCGCGATAGGCGGGCATGTGGATCACCTGGCGGGTGGTGAAGAAGCGCGCCACCCGGTTCTCCTCGATCCGGGGGATGCCACCGTCCAGGATCCAGCTGCGCAGCTCGTCGTCGTTGCGCACCAGGTCCCGGAAATCCGGGCCGCGCCAGGGCGGAATGTACCCCTTGAAACTCCGGGGGTTGTGCGCGCCGATGCGCCCTCCCGGTCCGTGGCACCCGAAGCAGCCGAGGTCGCGGGCGGCGCGATAGCCGTTGTGCGCCTCCTCGGGCATCTCCTCGAAGACCGCGACCGCCTTGTAGTACGCCACGAGATCCGCAAGCTGCTCCGTGTCGATCACGCCCCGGTACGCCGGCATCCGGAGCGGGAGCTCGGTGCGCTCGGGAGGACGGGGACGGAGTGAGACCTCGCCGGGGCGCGGAAACGAGTCCCGCGCACGCTGCTCCTCCTGCTGGCGCCGTCGGGCATCGAGCGAGTCCTTGAGCGCGAGCCGCCAGGGCTTGCCGTCCAGGATCCACTCGCGGATCTCGTCCTCGTTCTTGACGTACATCATCGCGGTCCCGCCGTCCCACGCGGGCACCTCTCGTTCCCGGCTTCCGGGGTTGGGAACGCCGCCCGTGCCCCGCGGGCCGTGGCACCCGTGACACCCCAGCGACTCCGCCAGCTCGTAGCCGCGGACTTCGGCGGTCAGGTCCGGTGTGCGCATGTAGTTGAAGAAACCCCAGGCGGCCAGGGCGCCCAGCGCGATGGCGGCGAGGGTGAGGACGGAGAGACGCGCGCGGCCCGAGATGTTCACGCGAGCATTATACCGGGCCCCCGCACGAGGTCCAGCGCGAGCGTGCCCCGCCGGCCGCGGAGGCCCCGTCGCCAAGCCGACGGGGACCTCCGCCGCGCGTTACCCGCGCCCGATGAGGTAGCCGATGGCGCCGAGCATGGCCATCAGACCCCAGGTCACCGCGGCGTCCGCCTTGAGGAACATCCGCATCCCGTCCGCGGTGGGAAACATGTCGCCGCAGTTCCAGGACGCCCGGAACAACCGCGACCTCGCCTCCGCTTTGCCGTACCGCGCCAGCGCCCGGCGCTGGACGATGGAACCCACCAGCGTCACGACCGCACCGGCCAGGCCTATGGAAGCCACCAGGATATCCGCCATCTCAACTCCTCCTCGTCAGAAACAGCAGTCGCAGCCGATGACCTCGCAGGCGAGGTCGATGATGAGGCACGCGACCACGCCCGCCGCGCAGAACTCGCACGCGGGTGGGAAGAATCGGCACGAAAATGCGCTGCACAGCCCCAGCCACCGGCACAGGCTCCCCGCCAGACCTTTGCTCCGGAGCGGGTCGACCGACCCTCCGGAAATCGCCCCGGCGAAGGCCGCGTCGTCCCACACCGACGCGAGCAGCTCTCGGTTCGCGTTCGACGCGAGCGACGAGGCCGCGTACTGCGCACTCAACTCGTCGAGTGCGGCGAACGAACTTCCCAGCGCTGCGATCTCCGGCGGCGCCAGGCCGAGGTCGCCGCGTCTCCAGCGCGCCACCGCCTTGTCGAGCTGCCCGTCCGTCATCTCCGGGTAGTCCAGGTCGACCCGCGTACCGTTGAGCTCGCACGATTCGTGAACGCGCCCCGCGCGTACCGACCGCACCACCTCGAGCACGTCGGTCGCCGTCTGCTGCCGCATCCAGACCGTGCCGCTCGCCTCGTCCCAGGAAAGCAACACCTGGAACCCGTCCGTGTCCGACCCGTCGACGGACGCCGTGAGTCCCGTCGGGAACGGCCCGGCCTCGAGCGGCCCGAAGACCACAGTCCGCGACTCACCCGTCCGCTCGAGGTCGGCCGTGATCGTGCGCGCCGCCTCGTTCCTCTCGACGCGCACGATCCGGACCCCGTTCGCCGTCACCGCCACCGGTGTTTCGCTGTCTGCGTTGTTCGTCGTGTCCGAGCATCCCATGGGCAGCAGCGCGCTCGAGAGCGCCGCCCAGATCCCGATCACCTGCCACGCCCGCGTGGCGCGCCACTTCGTCAGACCCATCATCGCCTCCACCTCCATCATCCCCCGGGTGCCGCCGGCTCGCGGTCGGGCGGGTGCCTGTGCAGGCGCCAGGCCAGCGCGGGCCGTCGTGTAAGCTTCTGTTTTTCTATGTGCTTACGTCTTCCGCCGCCGCGCGTGGGGCCGCCGCCGGTCCGGGTGGCGTGCCCGGCGGGGGCCGGGAGGTCGTTGCGGGAAGGGAGGTTACGGAGGCCGGTAGCGCTCCAACCCCGGTGTCGAGGAATCGACACCCGAAGGAGCGCGAAACGAAAGAGGCCCCGTCGAACGTGTGCTCGACGGGGCCCTCCGGTTGCGAACGCGACGGGCCCTCAGATGCGATCTGTCTGCGGCCGTAAGTGCCGCCCGGAGCGTCCGCGGTTCACAAGGTGCTCTAGCTCTTTACTTCGCCGATGGTCTTGAGCTCGATCGCCTTGATCCCCTTGTTCTCCATGACGGTGCCGGTAATCGTGGACTTCTTGCCGGCCCAGTCCGCCACCATGGCGTTCACCGGTTCATGGTCCTTGCCGATGATCATGTACACGGTGCCGTCCGACGCCAGGAAGCCGACGGGCATGCCCTTGTTGATGCACGACTGGGCACACTTCATGTGGTCGGGACCCACGGCGGACGCCGGGTGCTCCATGTAGCAGTACATGTCGAGGACTTCGCCCGTCAGGGTGACATCCTTCGACATCTCCTTGGTCGACTTGGTTTCCTTCTTCATCTCGTCGCCCGCGTACGCGATGGCACCCAGCGCGAACACGAGTGCGATGGTCAGGCCCAGAATCCGTTTCATTCGATCTCCTCCTCGGCTCCGGCGCCCCGCTCCCGGCGGCACCGCCCATTTAACCAAATTATATCTTGGAAGATACGCGCCCCCTCGACCCTTGTACAACGGTTTCCCCCGCGCGGTTCCGGGCGGTGGGCACGCGATATTAACTCGTTCTCACTAAATAGAATACGCTCTCGGGCGCGTCATGCCGTCGCGCCGCCGTCGAGCACGAGCGTGTGTCCCACCAGGGAGCGTGCGTCGTCGGAACACATCCACAGCACGGCCTGCGCAACCTCCTCCGGCTCCGACATGCGCCCCAGGGGAACCCGCCGTTTGACGGTCTCGTCGGTCACCGGCCGGGTCATCTCGGTTCGCACGTACCCGGGGCAGATGGCGTTGATGCGAATACCCGCCGACGCGTAGTCGAGCGCGGCGCTCTTCGTGAGGCCGATGACGGCGTGTTTGCTGGCGCCGTAGAAGGCGAGTCGCTCCGAGCCGATCACGCCCGACATGCTGGACATGTTGACGATGGCGGCGCCGTGCCGCGGGGCGTTCTTCTCCATGAGCGCGATCTCTTCGCGCATGCACAGCCACACGCCCTTGACGTTGACGGCCATGATGCGATCGAAGTCGTCTTCGCGCAGCGTGGCCATGGGAGCCCCCCGGTGCATCGCGCCGGCGTTGTTGAATGCGGCGTCCACGCGCCCGAAGGTGTCGCGGATGGTCGCGAACGCGGCCTGCACCTGGGCGGTGTCGGCGACGTCGGTGCGCACGAAGATCGCTTCGCATCCCTCGCCGCCGGCCTTGCGCACGCGCTCCAGGGCCTCGTTGCCCTCCTTCTCGCGGCGCGCGAGAAGTGCCACACTCGCCCCTTCGCGCGCGAACGCCTCCGCCGTGGCCAGCCCGATACCCGCGCTCGCCCCGGTCACGACGGCGACCCGGCCTTTGAACCGCTCGCCGGGCTCGCTCCCCGCGCCGAGCGCTTTCTTGAGGAAGTCTTTCATGGGGCAGACAGTACGCGGGCTGCCTGCGATCGGTCAACGCTTCGCTCCGCCCGACGCGGGGCAGAAGCGCGTGCCGGGCGCGACCTACTTCTTCTCCATCACGAGCGCCATGCCGCACTTCGGGCATTTGCCGGGTCCGCTCATACGAACGTCGGAGTCCATCGGGCAGACGTAGGCCACCGCGTCGGCGATCGAGGCGAGTTGTATCGCTCTGATTCCGTGGTGCTCGATCACCGTTCCGGTCAACGAGCACTTCTTCCCCGCCCACTCGCCGACCTGCGCGGCGACAGTCTCGTGTTCCGCGCCGATCAGCTGATAAACCGTCCCATCGTCGGCGAGAAACCCGATTGGGAGCCCTTTGGCCATGCACGCCTGGGCGCATTTCGCATGGTCCGGCCCGACCGCGTTGTCGGGGTGCTGCATGAAGCACTGCAGGTCGATGACCTCGCCGGTCAACGTCGTGGGGTTGGGCGCCGCGTTTCCCGCGTCGCTCGCGAACCCCGCCATGGGAAGTGCCGCAATCGCCAGCACCACCCAGACAGCCAGGTTCCTTTTCATCGTGATGCCTCCTTCCGCCGGCAGTCCGCCGGCTGGTTCCAGTTAGACCTTTGCGCGGCGGAGACGCAGCGCGTTGCCGATAACCGAG
>CAZCQM010000134.1:0-8690 GCA_964500785.1 uncultured bacterium | reverse complement strand
TCAACGTGCAGCTCAAGCCCCAGCTCGAGACCGACGAGTTCCGCGAGGCGGTGCGGGCCCTGGAGGGCGAGCGCTACGACGTCGTCTTCGAGCGTCTCTCGAAGATCAAGGAAGATCTCGACACGGTGGCGACGAGCGACCTCTCGCTCGAGGTCTACCTGATCCTGAAGTTCCGCGGGGACGAGCTCACGGAGGGGGAAATCGACGCCCTGATCGAGCGGCTGCGGGCGGCGCTGGACGCGAACCCCGGATTCGCGGATATTCACAACGATCTGGGCGTCCTGTATGCTGCAAAATGCAAGATCTTCATCGACAAGGCCCATGAGGCGTTCCGGCAGTCGCTGACGCGCAATCCGGCCTTCAAGAAAGCGGAAAAGAATCTCAAGCTGGCCGGTAACGATAGGCAGGGCATACACTTCCTGCTGAAAGCCCTGTTGGACTAGGTTTTGCATCGGCCGCAGCACCGAGGGTCACCATATGGAAAAACTGATCATCTCCGAGGAGCGGACGGGGTCGGGCAGCCCGGTTTCCATCCTGACGCTGAGGGGGACCATCGAGACCACGAACGCATCGGGTCTGGAAGATACCCTGCAGCGGATCGTCGACGAGAGCTGCTATCGAATCGTGGTCGATCTGGAGGGGGTCTCCTATATCAGTTCGGCTGGTTGGGGGATCTTCATCAGTGAGATCAAGCGGATCCGGCGCAACGGCGGGGACATCAAGCTCGCCGCCATGACGCCCGAGGTTCGTGAGGTCTTCGAGCTCCTGGAGTTCGGGAACATCCTCAAGCCGTTCGCAAAATCCGCGGACGCGATTCGGGATTTCGACGTGGTGTCGGACGAAGAAGCGGACGAGAACCGCCCGGCACAACGGGTGCATACACAACCTAACGCACGCAAGACGAGGAAACGGTAATGGCAGTAGACGGAATCGTAGTCAGTGTGATGTCGGCCAACGGGAGTGCGGGCGTGTCCGTGCTCAAGGTCAGCGGCTACCTGGATACGACGACGGCCGGGGAGCTGGAAACGGCACTATACGGCCTGCTCGATCGCGACGCCTACAAAGTGATCGTCGACCTGTCCAGCGTGAACTACATCAGCTCGGCGGGTTGGGGCATCTTCATCGGCGAGATCAAGCGCATCCGCAATCACGGGGGAGATCTGAAGCTCGCCGGCATGGTGGGCGACGTCCACGAGGTGTTCCAGCTCCTCGAATTCCACTCCATCCTGGAGGCGTATCCAACGCTTCAGGAAGCGGTGGATGCGTTCAATTCGCGTAACGCGGACTGACGGCGCCTCCTCCGCCCCGCGCAGACCCAGTCTCGGGGCCACAACCCGATCAATTGGCGTAGCCACCGGGCCGCGGGTGTATATATTGTCGTCACGTCGTCGGCCGGCACGCCGCCGTCCGATGGCGACTCATCCGCATGCTGTTCGCCACGTCCACCATCGGTCTCTCCTTTCACGCCTGGGTCGTCGCCCTGGCCGCCGTCCTCGTGGCCGTGGCGTTGTACGCCTACTGGCGCGCCACGCCGGAGCCGGGTCCGCGGGTCCGGCTGACCCTGACCGGCCTGCGCATCGGGGTTGTCCTGCTCCTGGCCCTGCTCCTGCTCGATCCGCGCTCGATCTGGCGGGGTGAGCGCGTCGAGGCGCCCCGGGTCGCCCTTCTCGTCGATCGTTCCGAGAGCATGTCGCTCCCCGCGCAGGGCTGGAGCGGCGGCGAGTATCGCTTCGCCGTGGCGACGCGCGCGGCGGGGGACGCGGCGCGGATCGTCGAAGGACGCGGGGGGCGGGCGGAGACGGTGTACTTCTCGAAGGCCGCCGATTTCGAGCCGGCGGACAGCGTCCGCCCGGACGGGCAGGGGACGGACGTCGCCGGCGCTCTGGACGACGTGTCGCGCCGCTACGAGGGGGAACACCTGTCGGCCATCGTCGTTTTCAGCGACGGCGCGGACACCGACGCGTCGCTCGTCCGCCGCGCCCTGCCGGACGTGCCCGTGTGGACGGTGGGCATCGGCGACACGCTCGCGCCGGACGACGTGCGCATCGCGTCCGTCGATTACAACCCGATCGTGCGCGCGCCGTCGCGCGCGATCGTCGACGCCACCGTCGCCGCGACCGGTCCGCGCGCCAAACGTATTCATCTGGAGCTGACCGAGGGCGGGCGCACGGTGGTGCGCACCGACACGACGCTCGCGCCGGGGACGGCGGAAGCGCGCCTCCGTCTCGCCGTGCGCGTGACGGAGCCGGGGCGGCGCGAGTTCGTTCTCTCGGTGTCGTCGGACGGCCCGGACACCGAGCCGGAGAACAACCGGCGCGACGTCGTCATCGACGTCGAGAAGGCCAGGACGCGTATCGTCATCGTCGACATCACGCCCACCTGGGAGCTCGCGTTTCTGACCTCGCTGATCGCCAGCGACCCGGCGTACGACTGCGAGGTGATCGTGTCGGGCCAGCGCCCGGCGCCGCCGATCGGGAAGCTCAAGAGTCCCGGCGAGTTCGTCTCCTCGCTCACGGGCGCCGACGCCGTCGTGCTCTCGTCGGTCAGCGACGCCTTCATGACGGACGCCGTCGCGGGTGCCATCCGCCGCTTTGTGGAAGACCGGGGAGGCGGCCTGCTGGTGCTGCCGGGGCCCGGATCCCTGTTCGAGAGCGCGTCGGCGTGGCAGCGCCTCTCGAGCGTGGTCCCGCTCAAGGGGACGCCGCCGTTTTCGTTCGTGCTCCGGTACACGGCGGTGGGACCGAGCGCGCGTGCCGCGAGCAACCCCATTACGTCTCCGCTGGTGCCGCTGTTCTCGCAGATCGAGTGGCAGGAGCGCGCGCCGCTCCTGGGATACTACAGCGGCGTTACGGCGACGGCGGCCGGAGAGGTCCTGCTCGGCGTCCGCGGTCGCCCGGTCCCGGCCCTGGTGTACGCCTCGGCCGGCAAGGGACGGGTGGTGGCCGTGGCGGCGGGACCGTTGTGGCGGTGGAAGTTCGTGGCGGGGAGCAACGGGGTCTACGACGAGCTGATGGGGCGGCTCATCGACGTGCTCACCCGCGGTGAGGAATCGGGACGCTTCGTGCTGCTGGCCGACAAGAACGTCTTCGAGGCGGGAGAGAGCCCGATGCTCCACGCCGAGATCCTGAACGAACGGCTCCAGCCCGTCACGGGGGTGCCGGTACGCGTCGAAGTGGCGCGGATCGATTCGGCGGGCGGGGAAACGCCCCTGACGCAGGCGGTCATGCACCGCGACGCGCCGGACGCGTCGCGCCTGAGCGCGCGGCTCGACCCGTTGCCGGCGGGGCGCTATTCGGTCCGGGGCGTCGCCGCCCTGGCGGACCAGACGCTGGAGTCGCGGCCGCTCGAGTTCCGGGTGTCGACAATCTCGGTGGAGTACCAGCACACGCTGCAGGACCGCGACGCGCTGATCCGTATCGCGCACCGCACCGGCGGGGAATACGCGACGCCGGACGGCGCGCGCGCGGCGGTCGAGAAGATCCCCCTGGCGCCGCGCCGCGTGCCGGCGGTATCGGAATCGGTGCTGCGTGCGGCCACGCCCCTGTTCGTCGTGGTCCTGCTCCTGCTCTCGCTGGAGTGGCTGATCCGCAAGCGCACCGGCATGATCTAGCAATCCTGTCTCGCGGGGGCCCCGTCTCGATGCCACCCGCGCGTGACCGCCCTCGGAATACGGTCCGCGCCGGCGATTGCGGGTTGCGCATGTGCGCGGCGGTTGCTACACTGCGACCGGGTGGTGGTGTGGTGATGACGGGTGGATGGATCTCCCTCGCTCTTTTTCTCCTCCCTCAAATTTCGACCGCCGGTACGGGCCTCGTTGTCAACGAGCTCTACTACGATCATCCCGGCGCGGATGCGGGCTACGAGTTCGTCGAGTTGTTGAACGCCTCGGGCGCGGACGCCGCGCTCGACGGGTTGACGCTGGAGTTCCACAACGGCTCGGGCACCGGCTGGACGGTCGTGTGGCGCCTGGACACGCCGGTGACGCTCGCGAACGACGCGTTGTTCGTGATCGGCGGGGCTTCGGTGAGCCCCGCGCCCGATGTGACCGTCGCTCTCGCGCTCCAGAACGGCCCCGACGCCGTCCGCATCGTGGCGGGCGACGGGACCGTCCTCGACGTGGTCGGCTACGGGGGGCTCGACGACCCGGCCTACGTGGAGACGCTGGGGGCGGCGCCGGTGAGCGCGGGACAGTCGATCGCGCGCACGCCCGATGGAACCGACACCGGCGACAATGCGCTCGACTTCCTCCCCGCCGACCCGACGCCGGGGCGCTTCAACGTCGCGCGTTACGACGTGGCGATCGCGCTCGCCGCGGGCACGCCCGCGCGCGAAGCGCTCGACGGGCCCGGGGACGCGCACCTCGCCGTGGAGCTCGTCAGCCTCGGCATCGCCGACGTCGCCGCGGCGAGCGTGAGCGTGAGCGTTCGCGATTCGACGACGACGACGACGTCCGTCGCGGCAACGGCGCACAACACGGGCGTGATCGTTCCCGGCGGCGTGGAACGCGTGCCGCTCGCGGTGACGGTCGGCGCGGGCTACCACTGGCTCGTGATCGACGCGCACCACGCGCTCGACGAGCGCTCCGGCAACGACCGCGTGACGGCGGTGCGGCGCGCGGGGCGCATCCCCGTCCTGGTGAGCGAGGTCTGGAGCGCGCCGCGCGACGGGTGCCCGCAGTTCGTCGAGCTCTACAACGCCGGCGCCGGACCCGTCGACGTCACGGGCTGGTCGCTCCGCGACACGCGGGGCCGTCCGGTGACGCTGGCGGTCGACTCGCTCGTGCTGGAGGCGCGCGGGTTCCTCGCCGTCACCTCCAGTCCCTCGGCGCTGGTGGCGTGCGTGCCGGGCGCGCCGGCGTCGCGGGTTGTGGGCGTCGATGGATCGTGGCCGGCGTTCAACCGCTCGGGCAGCGACGTGGCCGACAGCGTCGTCGTCTACGACGCCCGCGGCATCGGCGTGGACGCGGTCGCCTATCCGCCGTTGCCGAGCGGCACCTCGGGGCGGAGCCTGGAGCGCATCGATCTCTACGACGGCACGCGCGTGGCGGTGTGGCGGCTGTCGCCGGCGCCCGGCGGGTGCACGCCCGGTACGCGCAACGATGCGTCGCTCTACGCGATCCCGCCGCGGGGGACGCTCGCGGTCGCCCCCAATCCCTTCTCTCCGTGGAGCGGCGAGCTCCTGCGCATCGCCGTCGACGATGACGCGGTGGTGGCGCGCGTGGCGCTCTGCGTGTTCGACGTCGACGGGCGGCGCGTGATCGCCATCGGCTCGGCGCGCGCGCTGCCCGCCGTCTTCCTCTGGGACGGGCGCGACGACGGCGGCGCCCGGGTGCGTCCGGGGCTCTACGTGCTGGCGTGCGAGGAGTTCCTCGCGGACGGGGCGCGTTACGCCGTGCTCAAGGCGGTGGTGGGCTGTGCGCCCCCGGCGCGGTGAGCTGGTGGTGGCGCTCCTCGCGTGCCTGAGCGCCGGTGTCGCGCACGCACGCCTGTCGTTTCCGTCGGTGACCGAGCGCGCACTCGGTGTCGGGGGCACGGACGTCGCGCACGCGCACGGGTCGGCGTCGCGATCATACGCCGAGGTGGCCGACGCGGAGTTGTTCGGGATCGCCGGCCTGCGCGCGACGGGCGTGCGCGCCGGCGTGCGGGCGGGGCCGTTTCCGGTGGGCGTCGCCGCGATGCAGATCGCGGCACCCGTCGGAGCCCAGACGCGCGTGTCGGCGGATGCGGGGTACGAGGCCGGGGGATGGAGTGCGGCGGTGCGCGTCGGAATCGAGCGCCTCGCGCTCGACGCAGGCGCGAGCGACGCTGCGATCGTTGCCGGCGTCGCCTCGCGCGTCACGCTGGGTCCGGTGACGTCGATCGCCGAGGTCGAATCGATCGGCGCCGGGGAGACGCGCGAGATCTGGATACGCTTCGCGACGGTGGCGCGCGCGGGGCGCGTCGCCGACATCGTGACCAGCGCCCGCGTCACCGCGCCGGGGTCGATGGCGCTGGGGGTGGGCATGCGCGCGGCGCTGCATCCCGCGCTCGCGCTGCTCGCCGGGTACGACGACGGCACCGAGACCCTCTCGGCGGGGGTGGCGATCGCGGTTCGCCGCTGGGAGTTGTCGGCGGGGGTGTTTCGCCACGCGGTGCTCGGACTCTCGCAGAGCGTCTCGCTCGCGTGGTCGCGGTGAGCACCCGCCTGGCATCCGCGGCGATCGGCCTCCTGCTGCTCGGCGGCTGTGCGGCGGGGCCGCCCGCCGCGCCGCCCGAGGGCGATCCGGTCGTGTGGGGAGACGAGTACGAGGGGATCCGGCTCGACGCCGACCGCGAGTTCGCCGACGCGATCCCGGCCTCGGTCGGCGCCGACGTGGTCGCGGGGGAGACCGTGTCGACCCGGCTGCGCGCGGGCACCGGCCCGGTGTCGGCGCGGTGGCGCATCACCGACGACGCGTCGGTCGGCGCCATGGAATGGCGGAGCGGCCGGCTGCACGCGGTGGCGGGTGCGGTGCGTCCGGCCGTCTCCGAAGGCGCGGTCGTCGCCGATGCACGCGACACGGGCGCTCCCGTCGCGCGCGGACTGGCGCCCGGCGGGCTGCGGGTGTCGCCCTCGGCGTCGACATGGGGATCGTCGGTTGGAGGCGGTGTCGCCGTTCTCGCCGGGCCGCTGCGTGTGGCGGCGGCGACATGGCGCGCGCGCGATGCCGTCGCCGATCCCGTCGCCTGGATGTCGGCCGACTGGCGGTCGCCGCACGCCTCCGCGGGCGTTGCGGTCGGGGGCGGCGCGTCGGGTGGGCGCGCGGTGTCGGTGCACGCCGCCCGCGCCCGGGGGCCGGTGGCCGTATCGGGGGAGGTCGGCGCGGCGCGGAGCGGGGCCCGGGCGGTGGTGCGCGTCGTGGCGGGCGAGCGAGGAGAGTGGCGTGGCGTCATGGCCGGAGGTGCGGCCGATGCGTTGGATCCGGACCCGCCCGGGCGCTGGGGTGGCGCCGTCGAGCGCCGCGACCGGCGCGGGGGCGTGTCGAGCCGCGTGACGGTTTCATCGGACACGCGCCGGGACGCTGCGGGCGACGACCGCCGCCGTCGTGCTGAGTGGGCGGGGGTCTTCCGCATCGCCGACGGGACGCGCCTCGACGTGAACGTGCGCGTTACGCGAGAACAGTCCCGGCCCATCCGGTCGCTCCTCGATGACGCACCGGCACCGCGCCCGAACGACGACCTGCGCGCGCGCCTCGCCCTGCGGACGCGCGAGCGCGTGAACGACGCGACGACGGTCGAGTTCGTGTACCGCGCCGACGCGATCGCGCGCGGCGACGGCGACGGGCCCGGCGTGGTCCTCCTGTGGCAGGGCCGCGTGCGGCACCGGGGACTGGATCTCCGCCTGCAGGCGAGCGCCTTCGACCTGCGCGAGGGGACGATCGGCTACATCGGGCGCGCCGTGCTGCCGGGGACGGCGACGTTCACCGCACTGTCGCACCGCGGCGCGGACCTCTCCGCATCTCTGCGCGCCACATGGCGCTACGGGCTCTCGCTGGGCCTGCAGTGGGCGTCGCGCCCGCCCGCACCCGGCGCCTTCGTCGTGCAGGCCGCCTTCGCGCGGTGAGGCCGAGACTGGGTTTGACACCGCCGACCGCGGGCTGCTAATCTCATTTTTTCAAGGGCTTACAGTTGCTTTTGGCGACGACAGGACCGGCGTTCGCGCCGGCGCGCCGGGGCCAGCCCCGACGACCGAGGGGCCGCGCATCACCATGGAGCGAAGACAATGAGATTCGCGGAACGAATGAACCATCTTGGAACGGAAACCGCCTTCGAAGTGCTGGCGCGGGCCCGGGCACTCGAGGCGAAGGGACGCACGATCGTCCACCTGGAGATCGGCGAGCCGGATTTCGACACGCCGGCCAATATCAAAGAGGCGGCCATCAAGGCGCTGCGGGACGGATTCACGCACTACGGTCCTTCCGCCGGGCTCCCCGACGTGCGCGCGGCCATCGCGACGTACATCGCCGGTCACCGCAAGGTCGAGGTCGACCCCGCCCAGGTGGTCGTGACGCCGGGCGCCAAGCCGATTATCTTCTTCACCGCGCTCGCGCTGCTCGATCCGGGCGACGAGATGATCTACCCCAACCCGGGGTTCCCGATCTACGAGAGCATGGCCGATTACATCGGGGCCAAATGCGTCCCCTTGCCGTTGCTCGAGAAGAACAATTTCGCGTTCGATCCCGACCAGCTCGAATCGCTCATTACGAAGCGGACGAAGCTCGTGATCATCAATTCGCCGCACAACCCCACCGGGGGCGTGCTGCCGCGCGAAACCATCGCGCGCCTGTGCGAGCTCGCGGTCAAACACGACTTCTACGTCCTCTCCGACGAGGTCTACGCGCGGATCATCTACGACGGCGAGCACGTGACACCGTATTCGTTCGACGGCATGCCGGAACGGACGATCCTCCTGGACGGGCATTCCAAGACGTATGCCATGACGGGATGGCGGCTGGGTTTCGGCGTGATGCCGAAAGACCTGGCGGTCAAGGTGGCGAAGCTCCAGACCAACTCCAACAGCTGCACATGCAGTTTCACACAGATGGCGGGGGTCGAAGCGCTCACGGGACCGCAGGATACGGTGGACGCCATGGTCGCCGAGTTCCGCGCTCGCCGTGACCTCATCGTGGACGGGCTGAACAAGATCAAGGGCTTCAGCTGCCTCCGGCCGTC
>CAZCQM010000133.1:0-8717 GCA_964500785.1 uncultured bacterium | reverse complement strand
TGAACGTGCTCCACAGGGTCCACGTGTCGCCGCCGTCGGTCGACTTGTACACGCCGACCTGCGGACTGGCGGAGAGCGTTACCGCCACGAATATCGTCCCGTCACTCGCGATCTGGATATGGGGACGATAGATGCCGTTGGATGGATACGTCGCCAGGATGACGTCGTCCCCGCCCACCGGCACCTCCATCCCGGCCTCGCCGGTCACCGTCGAGAGGCTCATCGGCGACGGCAGCGGTGCGTTCGCCGCGCTCCGCCCCTGCGGCGCCGGTGCCACCGGGGCAACCGTCCGGGCGACCGGGCGCGGTGTCCCGTCCACGACCACCGACGGCGACACGTACCCGGAGGCCGCGTCCACCTGTCGCGCCGCCTCACGCGCGGCGAGACGCTCGGCGCGCGTTCGGGCCGGGGCCAGGGTCGGAATCGAGATGATCAGGGAAGAAACGAGGACGGTACAGAAAAGGCAGGCAAATCCAGACCTGCCGGCACGAGGGGAAAAGTTCATGGCCACTCCTCGGGGCAAGGGGTGCAAAGACTGCATCGATTATATCATGGGATATACAATCGACAACCCCCTCATGTTGACGGATGCGCGCGGAAATTCGACACGCTTCTACGCGCGCGTTGAATTCGGACGAAAGAATCCCCAGGTCTGTAATTCGTTGCCCACCCGGCTGTGACCGACGAGTTCGTAGCCGAAGTGCGTGTAGAGCGAGACGTTCTTCTCCAGCTCGGTCGTGAGCGAGACCCCGTGCGACGCGGGGTCCGATTCCGCCAGCTCGTGCACCGCGTCGAGAAGGACGCGTCCGAGACCCCGCCCGGCGTGGGAGTGCCGCACCCCGATCATGCTGAGGTGGTGGTGCGGGCGGTCGATGGCAAACGGCTTCGTCGCCGCACCGAAGGCCTCGTAGCGCGCGAGCTCCGCCGCGCCGATCTCCTTCCACACCGCCTCCCGCCGCTCGAGGAACGCGGCCGGCGCCTCCCCGGCGTCGGGCAACACCACCGTCGCCACGCCGACGACGCGATCCCCGTCGCGGACGGCGAGGATGGGATCGTTGCGAAACGTGCGCGCGAAGACGAAGAAGCCGCTCAGCATGCGCAGCCGATGGTCATAGTCTCCGGACTCGCCCAGGACGTAGTGCATGACCGGGTAATCGTGGAACGCGTCGCACAGCACGTCCACGGCGGCGTCGGCCTGCGAGGGCGGGAGACGCGTGACGCTCACGGAAGCCCCTTCGGCGTCAATGTCGCGTCGAGCTGGTAGCGACGGCCGCCGAGGTGGGTGGCGTCGTCCGGAAGCGCGTACAAACGGAGATCGTATCCGCCGCTCAGGAAGGGGTCCTTTGCGAATTGAATCGTCGCCGCCGGAAGGTCCCCAGCCAGCAGGAACGAGTAGTCGGCAGCGCCCTTCCCCGTGCGCATCTCGTAGTAAGCGTCGCCGAGCGTGACGGTCACGAAGTAGTCTTCCACGGCCGTACCGGTCACACTGTCGATCGCCGTGCCGGTGAGCAGCGTGCAGCCATCCTGCAGCGAGGGATCCAGCATGGCGTCCTTGAGGATCAGCGTGTAGTCGGCTTCGAAGTCACCAAGCGAGCGATGGATCCACTGCGAGTTCTTGACCGGTGCGAGCTGGAACAGAAGCGCCTGGTCGGATGCCCGGTAGACGGACAGGCACGTGAGGACGAACGCCGGGTCGGGCGGCGGACCGAGGAACGTCTGATAGGTGAGCAACTCGCGCGTCGCGCTGGCGGGGACATCGACGGGCTCGTGGCGGTCGTAGTCGATTTTCTGGCCCCAGGCGACGACGACCGCTTCGGAGCTCTGGTTGGCCACGCGGAAATGGGCGGTCTCCGTCTGGTCCAACGGGTACGGGTCGTTCGACGACTTACAGGTGACGAGACAGAGGACGACGAGTATCGCGATCAGTGAGGGGTGGAGTCTCATGAGTGCACTCCTTTTTCCAGGGGGGGGCATCCGCATTGTAGCGAATCGAGCGGGCGATCGCCAGCCCCGGAGAGACGTGTCGGCGGCTAAACCGTAGTCATATTCTGGCGACGCCGGTCCCCTACAACTCCCACTTCCCTTTTTCGACGAAGTGTTTCGCGACCGTCTCGCGCAGGTGCACGGAGTCGATCGGCGTGTATTTCACCAGCCGCCGCGAGGCCGCCAGCATCGTCCGCAGCTCGTCGCCCGACGCGCACGCCGCCAGCAGCTCGCGCGCCCAGAGGTCCAGGCGACCCATCGCCTCGTTGACGTAGAGCTGCGTCATCGCGATCTGCGGTGCGCACGCATCCTCGCCGCGGGAGGCGACCAGCTTCATCGTCCGCAGCCACGCGCTCTCCATCCCGTACGTATCGATGATGATGTCCGTGATGTCGCCAAGCACCTGCTGCTCTTTCTCGATCTTCGTCCCGAATTTCTGCGCGGCCACACCAAGCGCGAGCAGCGAGAGCTTCTTCGCGTTTGCAATCAGACCCTTCTCCACGACCAGCGGACCGCTCTCGTCGGAGTCCTCGAGCATGGTCGGGCCCTCGAGCAGCTCGTCGGAGAGCTTCTTCGCCGCCGCGAGCAACGGCAGCTCGCCCTTGACCGACCGCCGGAGCAGGTTTCCGGAAAGCAGCATGCGGTTGATCTCGTTGGTCCCTTCGTAGATGCGCGTCACGCGTGCATCGCGATAGTGCCGCTCGGCCGGGTAGTCGGCGATGAACCCGTAGCCGCCGAAGATCTGCACGGTCTCGTCGACGACGTAGTCGAGCATCTCGCTGCCCTTGACCTTCATCATCGAACACTCGGCGACGTATTCCTCGATCCCGGCCATGCTCTTCTTCGCGTACTCGGGATCGTCCTTGGCGATGGGCTCGAGGATGGTGTCCAGGAGACCCGCCGTCCGGTACGACATGCTCTCCACCGCGTAGATGCGGGTCGCCATGGTGGCGATCTTGGCCTGGATCATCCCGAAGCTCGAGATGGCCTGCCCGAACTGGTGACGCTCGTTGGCGTACTTGACCGCGTCATCGAAGGCGATCTTCGCGCCACCCACGCACCCGACACCCAGCTTGAACCGCCCGACGTTCAGAATATTGAACGCGATCTTGTGGCCCTTGCCGATCTCGCCCAGGAGATTCTCCACGGGTACCTTCACGTTCTCCATGAACACCTGCACGGTACTGGAGCCCTTGATGCCCATCTTCTTCTCTTCCGCGCCGGTGGTGAGCCCCTCGTAGCCGCGCTCCAGGATGAACGCGGAGAACTTGTCACCGTCCACCTTGGCGAAGACGATGAAGACGTCGGCGAATCCCCCGTTGGTAATGAAGGTCTTGTCGCCGTTGAGGATGTAGTGCTTCTTGTCCGGCGAGAGCTCGGCGCGCGTGCGCGCGGCGAGCGCGTCGGAACCGCTCCCGGGCTCGGTGAGTGCGTAGCAGCTCATCAGCTCGGCGGTGGCGATCTTCGGCAGATACTTCTGCTTCTGCTCGTCGGTGCCGAAGAGCACGATGGGGAGCGTGCCGATGCCGGCGTGGCCGCCGTAGGTGGTCCCGAACGACCCGCCCTTGGAGATGACCTCGATCACCGCCATCGACGTCGCCCGGTCGAGACCGAGCCCGCCGTAGGCCTCGGGGATGTCGATCATGAGGAGCCCCAGTTCGCCGGCCTTCTTCAGCAGCCCGACCATGACGCCCTCTTCCTTGGCCTCGGTCTTGTCCATGGCCGGGAGCACTTCGTTCATGATGAAGTCCTCCGCGGTCTTGACGAACATCCGCTGCTCGTCGCTGAAGTCTTCGGGCGTGAAGACGTCCGCGGGCGCGGTCTCCTCGATGAGGAAGCTCCCGCCCTTCTTGATGGAAACATCGGTTTTGGTGGTCATGCGATTACCTCTCCCGGATGAGCCTACCCCTTATATACGCGAGATGGGCCCTTCGGTGAAAGCAACAATCGGACCATTTCGTCCGGGATGGGGCACTCGGCAGCGGGGCGATCGACACCGGTTCGCTCCGGTGTCTCCAGGGCGGCATCGGCGCCGTTGCTAGCCGACGCGCCTGTACACGGTGCCGATGTAGTCGAGGAAGTCGGGCTTCAAGCCCTGCGCGCGGATGAGGGCCTGGATCTGGGCGCGGTGGTGGATGGAGTGGTAGTTCAGCTGGAGGGCAATGTCCTTGAGCTGCGCGGTCCATTCCGCCCCGTCGTAGCCGATCCACTTGACGGGTGCGGCGAGGTCACCATCGGTCTTGTCTTCGAGGAAGTCGAGCCACGCCTGCAGGCTCACGTCCCACTCGCCTTCCAGGTTTTCGAGGGCGTAGACGGGCGTCCACCAATCCAGAGCCGGATCCTTCGGGTACTGCGTGATGCGCGCCAGCCACCGGTTCTGTGAGTTGATGAGGTGGCTGAAGAACTTGACGCTCTGCTCCCTGTCCGGCAGTTCCTTGATCTTCGAGAGAACCTGCCGGTTTGCATGATCGTTGAACATGAAGGTATCGATCAGGTACCGCTTCATCTCCATGTTCGTGTCACCTTCAGAGCGCCGGTTCTTCAGCCACCTCGGGTCAACCGCTAGAACTTCCCGGACAGATACATCGCGCAGTTGGCCGCCAGGGGGAGCACGGACTGCCCCGCCAAGCCGGGGAAGTCATTGATCGCGATGATGCTCTTACCCGCGTTCATTGCGACCGCGACCAGGGCGCCGTTGAACTGCGCCATAACTGCCGCATTCGGATCCACGTCGGGAATCGAATAGTTCGAATTGCCCGGGCGCGAATACGCCTGCAGATCGATGCCGACGAAGATGGGGTGGATCGGGAACGCGATCGTCGACAGGTCCAGCGTCTTATCGGTCACGTCGCCCGCCGCCCCGGCCGGCGTCAACGGCGAATAGTTCGCCGTCATGATGCGCCCGGCCAGCGAGTACGGGTTGCTGAGGCACGCCTGGAGGACGACCAGCTTGCCGCCCGCGTCGACGTAGTCCGCGAGCCGGTCCCCCAGACCCGCGGGATCGACGGGTGCGCTGTTGGTATAAATGATGGCGCAGTGGTACTTCTTGAGCTCGGAAACCGGAGGAATCGAATCGAGCACATCGATGTAGTTGATGGTCGATCCGGGAGGGAACTTGCCGGTGGCGTTGAGCTGGTAGGTGAACGTCTGGGTCCCGCCGCTGTCCGAGCCGAGTGCGACGATCTTGATCGGTTGGGGTGTACCGGGTGTACCGTTGACACCCGCCGCGCCGTCGTCACCCGAGCAGGCGAAGAACGACCCGGCGACAAGCACCGCTAGTATCAAGAGGGCGATTCGCTTCATCACGTCTCCCTTCAGAGGTTGGCAATTCGAGATTGCGGCCAGCCAGCCGCCGTATCGGGGAGCATTCCACCCCACATCCACCCGATTCGTCCAGAAGATTATGGCAGTGACTACGCTCGCTGGAAGACGCCGGCGGCGCCCATTCCGCCGCCGATGCACATGGTCACGAGGCCGAATTCCGCGTTGCGACGGTGCATTTCGTAGAGGAGGGTCGTCGTGAGCTTGGCTCCAGTGCACCCCAGAGGATGCCCCAGGGCGATCGCGCCGCCGTTGACATTGAGCTGGTCGTCGCGGATACCGAGGTTCTTCGCCACGTACACGGCCTGCGACGCAAAGGCCTCGTTCAACTCGACGAGCCCGATCTCACTCATCGTGAGCTCCGCCTGATCGAGAGCCCGTGGGACGGCGACCGTCGGTCCGATGCCCATGAGCGCCGGCTCGACGCCCGCCGTCGCGAACGCCACCAGCTTCCCCAGGGGTTTGACGCCCAGCGCTTCGACCACGTCTTCCGAGGCGAGCACCAGCGCCGAGGCTCCATCGCTCATCGGCGACGAATTCCCCGCCGTCACGCTGCCGCCGTTTCGGAACACCGGCTTCAGCGACCCGAGCGCGTCGAGGGACGTGTCGGTGCGCACGCCTTCATCGGTATCGAAGACGATCTCGCGGCTCTCGAGCTTGTTCTTCGCGTTGATCGTTTTCTCGACCACGGTGACCGGGACGATCTCGCTCTCGAACTTCCCTTCCGCGATGGCCGCCGCCGCCCGCTGGTGCGAGCGCAGCGCGAAGCGGTCCTGGTCCTCGCGCGAGACACTGTATTTCTCCGCCACGTTTTCGGCGGTGTTGCCCATGCTGATGTACGCCGCCGGCATGTCGCTCTGGAGAGCCGGATCGGGCGAAGGCCGGTTGCCGCCCATCGGGATCATGCTCATCGATTCCACACCGCCGGCGACGACGATGTCCGCCTCGCTGAGGCGGATACGCGCGGTGGCATCGTGAATGGCCTGCAGCCCGGACGCGCAGAATCGGTTCACGGTGACACCCGAGGTCGTGATGGGGAGGCCGGCGCGCAGGAGCGCGAGTCTGGCCACGTTCAACCCCTGCTCGCCCTCCGGCATGGCGCACCCGAGCACGACGTCCTCGACGCGCGCGGGGTCCAGACCCTTCACGCGCGCGACGGCCTCGCGGATGACCAGTGCGGCGAGCTCATCGGGTCGCGTATTCCGAAGCGCGCCCTTGAAGGCTCTTCCGACCGGCGTGCGAACGGCGGATATGATGTAAGCGTCTCTCATGGTGTCAGCACCCTGGACAGTCCCGATCGGTAACGATGCCCCTCGGACGCGAATCCGCAGCGCGATACCAGATGTCGTTCGCGCGAGGACCTGAGCGGGAGAGGGACATCGTTACTGCCCCCGTCTCTAGTTCCTCAACGGCTTGCCCTGTTTCAGCATGAACTGCATGCGTTCCTGCGTCTTCTTCTGGCCGCAGAGGCGGAGGAACACCTCGCGCTCCAGATTCAGCAGGTACTGCTCGCTGACCCGCATGCCCGCCGGGACGTCGCCGCCGCATAGAACGTGCGCGAGCTGCGAGCCGATATACTCGTCATATTCCGAGATGTACTTCCCTTCCCTCATATTGTAGAGGGACGTGCGCATGGCCGCGATTCCACCCGCCCCCGCCACCGGATACTCCCGCATCGGGTCCGGGGGCTGGTACCCGCGGTGCGCCAGCGCCAGCGCGGTCGTCTTTGCGGCGTGCAGCAGCCGGTCCGGGTTCATGACGAACGTGTCTCCGCCCCGGAGGAACCGGAGCGCGAAGGCCTCCTCGGCGCTCGTCGATACCCTGGCCAGACCGATGGTCTCGAAGGCCGCGCGCGCCGCCGGGAACGGGTCCGCCCCTTCGACGTTCGGGAGTCCGTCGAGATTACGAATCACCAGTTCCTTGCACCCGCCGCCCGCGGGGATCAGACCCACGCCCACCTCGACCAGGCCGATGTACGACTCCGCGCTCGCCACCGCGTGCTGCGATCCCAGCACCACTTCGCACCCACCGCCCAGCGCCATGCCGAACGGCGCGGCCACGACGGGCTTGCGGCAGTACTTGAGCGCCATCGTCGCCTTCTGGAACTGGCGCACGACGAGGTCGATCTCATCCCAGTTACCCTCGCGTGCTTCGAGCAGCAACAGCATGATGTTGGCGCCCACCGAGAAGTTCGTTCCCTGGTTGCCGACGACCAGCGCCTCGAAATTCGTCTCGGTCTCGCGGACGCCGGCCATGACCATCGAGAGGATGTCGCCGCCGATCGCGTTCATCTTGGCGTGGAACTCCAGGCACAGCGCGCCGTCACCGATGTCGACCAGGCTCGCACCCGCGTTCTTCTTGACCACTTTGCCCGCGGCCTTGAGCGCGGCGAGGTTGATGGTGGCCGGCGGCGGCTCGACGGGGACCCAGTCGCCGCGCACGATGTGCGATCGTCTCGCCGTTGCATCCGTGCGGTAGAACGACTTCTCCGGCGTCTTCAACACGGCGTCGACCGCGGGCGGGATCGACATGCCCTCGGCGCGCATGCGCTCGACGGTCTTCTCCACACCGACGGCGTCCCACAACTCGAACGGGCCCATGTCCCAGCCGAACCCCCAGCGCATCGCGCGATCGATGGCGACGACGTCGTCGGAGATCTCGCCCAGCCGGGCGGCGCTGTAGAGGAACGTCTCCGAGAGGACGCGCCAGACGAACTCAGCCGCTCGGTCCTTCGCCGCGATGACGGCCCGCACGCGCTCGCCGAGGTCGTCGACCACTTTCGCCATCTCGAGCGACGGGAACTTCGCCGACTGCCGCGCGCGGTACTGCATCGTGCCGATGTCGAGCGTCTTGATCTCCGAGCCCTTTTCGCCGCGAACCTTCTGGTAGAACCCCTTGCCGGTCTTGTCGCCCAGCATGGCGCCGGCGAGCATCTTCTCGACCAGCTCGGGCGGCTTGAAGTAGTCGCGCTTCTCGTCGGCCGCGGCACGGTCGTAGACCGTGCCCGCCGCGTGTGCGAGGATGTCGAGACCCACGAGGTCCGCGGTGCGGAACGTCGCGCTCCTGGGACGCCCGAGGAGGCGGCCGGTGAGCGCGTCGACCTCCTCCACGGTGTAGTCACCGTCGAGCATGGCGCGAACCGCCGCCATCCACGCGAAGGTACCGACACGGTTGGCGATGAAGTTGGGCGTGTCGCGTGCGACGACAACCCCTTTGCCGAGACGCTCGTCGCCGAAGGCGCGCATCGCATCGAGTACGTCGGGGTCGGTACCCGCGTGCGGCACCAGCTCGAGCAGGTGCAGATAGCGCGGCGGGTTGAAAAAGTGCGTCCCCAGAAAGCGCGGGCGCAATGCCTCCGGTATCGCCGCAGCCATGTCGGTGATGGAGAGCCCCGACGTGTTCGACGTCACGAT
>CAZCQM010000132.1:0-8757 GCA_964500785.1 uncultured bacterium | reverse complement strand
CCTCACCGTGCTGCAGAACCGTCCCAACCCCTTCAAGGGGGACACGGAGCTGCTGATCGGTCTGCCGGCGTCGTCGGATATCGACGTGGAGGTCTTCGACGTGGCGGGCCGGCGTGTGCGCACGGTGGCGGTGAAGGGCGCCGCGGCAGGCTGGCAGCATGTCGCGTTCGCGGGTGTAGACGCCGACGGGGCACCGCTCGCGAGCGGCGTGTACTTCTACCGCGTCCACGCAGACGGCACGACGGTGACGAACAAGATGGTGATTGCCCGCTGACTCAGCGGAAGTCCTTGATGAGGGCGGCGTCGTTGGCGGTCTGGCCGGCGTTTGTGATGATGTGCTGCGAGTCGGGCGTCCACAGGATCTGGAAGACTTCCTGGCCGGTGAAGTTCGTGATCTGCTTCGGGGCGGTACCGTCGGCATTGGTGACCCACACGTTCTCGCCGTTGCCGAGGCGACGCACGATGGCGATATGGTTTCCGTCGGGCGACCATTCCAGGTCGGTGATACGACCGTCCGTGAACTTTGTGATCTTCTCCGGGTCGGTCTGTCTGTGTTCCAGACTGTAGACGTTCCATGCCGGGTCGGCGCGATCGACGAACGACATTCCGTTGCTGCCGGGAAGCCACTTGACATTGGTCGCCTGTGCGGGGACGCGCCGGGACGAGATCACATCGCCGCCAGCGACGGGATAGACCACCGTTGCGGTACGGATGAGTCCCTGATCGTCGGTCTCGAATTCGAGCGTCGCGACGAAATTCCCGTCGGGTGAGAATCCCCCCCGTCCCTTCAGGGCGGTCGGCGAGAGCAGCCTTGCGTCGCCACCGTCGGTCGGCATGATCCACACGCCACGCGTGGAATCGTTGCGCGAGAAGGTGAACAGACTCCCGTCCGGTGACAGGTCGATCAACGTCTCTCCCGTTCCCTTGCTCAGCTGCCGCATCCTTCCGCCGTCCAGGTCGGCGCGCCAGATGTGCATCTGCTGGTCCGCCTCGACGAAGGTGAAGATGACTTTGCCGGGCGCGGCGCGGACCTGGGTGACGAACCCGCTCCTGGCGATCACGGGCGCCGGGGTTCCCCCGTTCACGGGCAGCGAGAACAGGCTCAGGAACTGGTCGCGGAGCGCCGTGTAGAGCACGCGATCTCCCGATACCACGACGTTGCCGGGTGACCGCTCGGGACTCGTGGCCGACGTGATCGCCCGCGGCGTACCTCCGGAGAGGTCCGCAGTATAGAGGTTCGCCAGCCGGCCCCCACGTACCACGGCGATCGCCTCCTCTCCGGCGCTCACCGTCACGTCGTGGTAGTTGTTAAAATCGTTCGTGACGCGCTGGAAGCGTCCTTCCGGGTAGCTGAGCATGAACACCTGATTGGTCACCGTCGCCGTAATATCGAAGCCGGCGAGCACGAAGCCCTTTCCGTCCGGAAGCCACGCCACGCTTTCCATGACGCTCCCCTCGCGCGTGAAGAAGTCCCGGCGTTCCCCGGAATTCGGATCGAACAGGGCGACGACCGTCTTGAGATTGGGTGGAAGCGATATGACCAGTGCTGCGATCGACTTCCCATCCGGTGACCACGACGGCGCGCTGCTCAGCGTCGCCGGTTGCCGGACGGTGGCCAGCTTGTGTTCCGCGCGCGTGTCCAGGTCCACGAGCATCAGCGCCGAGTAGCCGTCCTGCGGGTATCCGCGCACGAAGCAGACTTTCTTCTGGTCCGGCGAGAACGCCACCCGCGAGTCGACGTCGAACGCTCGCTCCTGTTCGTTGCCTCCCAGCGATGGAACGCTCATCAGACTACTGTAATTGGGGGCGTCCGCCCTGCGCTTCAAGAAGAAGACGTAGTTTCCGTCGGGGCTGAACGAAGGCGCATTCATGGTTGCGTCCTGCACCGGCAGCACCTCGACGTCGCTTCCGGTGGCCACCTGGCGCACACGCAACGTCATGCGGTTGGTCCGCCCGGCCACGTACGCCAGGTAGCGCCCATCGGGCGAGATCGCACAGTTGGCCACGTCACCGCGGTCGGTCTGCGTGATAATGCGCATGGTCTCGAACGGCTGGTGCCCGCCGTCCCGCGCGCCGTGCTTGATACCCCACCAGCCGAAAACGATGGCCGCCACGGTGACGACGATCGCCGCGATGATGATTGGAATGAGCCTCCCGGAGCGGCCTCCGGATGCCGGCAGGGCGAGCGCGGGCCCGCTGCCGCTGCCGGAAGTCGCCGACGCGGAGAGCGAGTCGTATTCGTCGACGATCTCGCGCAGCTCGAGCGCGAGGTCCTTCATGGACTGGAGCCGCTGATCCGGGTTCTTGTTGAGACAGCGGCGGACGAGCCTCCTCAGTTCCGCGGGGACGTCCGGATTGAGCTCCTCGATGGGCTGCGGCTTGTCGTGCAGGATCTTGTGCATCGTCTCGACGTTGGAGTCGGCGAGAAACGGGCGCCGGCGTGTTGCCGCCTCGTAGAGCATGCACCCGAACGAGAAGATGTCCGAGCGATGGTCCACCGACTTGCCCTGCACCTGTTCGGGCGACATGTAGTGCACGGTGCCGAGTACCATGCCTTCGGCGGTGCGGTCGGCCACCTCGGTCATGGCAGAGGCCGACGCGGACTCGCCGCCGCGCTGTTCGGTTAGCTTGGCGAGACCGAAATCCAGCACCTTCGCGAAGCCGTCGTCGGAGACCATGATGTTGCCGGGCTTGAGGTCGCGGTGGACGATCCCGGCGGCGTGCGCCTTGGCGATTCCCTCCGCGGCCTGCGCGAGATATCCGAGCAACGTGCGCAGGTCGGCCTTCTCGTCGTGGATCTTCGCACCCAGCGTCTTTCCGCTGACGAGCTCCATGGAGATGTACTGCACGGACGTCGATGTCGACTCGCCGCTGCCCGAGCGCACTTCGTCCTGGCCGATCTCGTAGATGGTAACGATGTTGGGATGGTTCAAGGACGACGCGGACTTCGCCTCCTGGACGAAGCGACGTACACGATCCTCGCTGCGCACGAGTTCGGGGGGCAGCACCTTGAGCGCGACGCTGCGTTCCAGCGTCTGGTCCTGGGCGAGGTACACCTCGCCCATCCCGCCGGCGCCCAGCGGGCCCACCACGCGGTAGTGTGCAACCTGATCCGCGGGCTGGAGAGTTCGGCTCGTTGCCATTCAATCTCCTCGACTCAGTCGGTTGGTGCGTCGCTCTTCGCTGCAGGCGGCTCGTACCACTTGTCCCGGGGCACCCAGACTCTCTCGGCGGGATCGTTCTCGTAGTGCGGGGACATGATCTGCACGCCGTGCTCGTTGAAGCAATCCTGGATGTTCGCGTGCAGGCTGCTGGCCACCTGCGTCCGCTGATCGGCGCGCTCCAGGCGAATGATCAGCGCATACTCCACGTAGAAATCGCCCAGACTCTTCTGCAGCACGCGGGGCTCGGCGTCCCTGCGCACGCCGTCCGTGCGCCCCGCAGCCTCGATCAGAAGCGCGTGAACCTGCCGCCAGGGGACACCATACCCGATCGTGATGGGGGTCGCCAGCACGGATCCGGCGTCGCGGGTCAGGCGCGTGTAGTTCTTGGTGGTGCTGTTGACGATGACGGAATTCGGGACATTGATCTCCTCGTCGAGCGGCGTCCGGATCTTCGTGGAGAGCGTGTTCATGGAGACGATTATTCCCTCGTGTTCTCCGATCCGGACGTAGTCACCGTTGCGGAGCGATCTCGAATACAGGAGTATGTATCCGCTTGCCGCCTGTCCGACGACGTTGGAGGCGCCCAGCGACACCATCAGGCCCAGCAGCACACTGATCCCTTTGAAGGCCGGCCCACTGCTTCCCGGGATGAATGGAAACGCGAGAGCGATGGCCAGGACCCAGACGAAGATGACGACCAGGCGCAGGGTCGGCATCGCGGTTTCCGCATCGATGCCAGGCACCTGAATGCGTCCCTGTCGCGCGGCCACGAAGAACAGGCGCGTCCACCGCGATACCACCCGGGCCATCGCGAAGATGATCACCATCATCAGGATGCCGGGAATGCTGCGCAGTATGGCAACCACGACGGTCCCCAGAGTCCTGCCCAGATAGCCGCCCAGCTGGTTTCCCCACGGACTCGTGTACGGGAACTCGTTCAGCACGAACGCAAGCCACGAGTAGGAAAGCAGCAGCGCGAGGGCCGCCGCGACCGACCGCACGAGGAATCGCAGCAGCAGGACCAGCTGGGTCGAGACGGACGCCGCAGGAACCTTCAGGCGCTCCATACGACGCTGCGCGTACGCCTCCAGTTTGGCGGACGACCATTTTGTGAGACGCCGAAGGTACTTGATCGCGTATATGAGGAGGACGGTCGCGAGGATACTGAACAAGATCCCGCGTATCAGCACGGTGAGGCTGCGCTGCTGCCACGCCGCGGCGAGCGCGTCGGCCAGATCGCGCTGCGTTTGCTCGGCCAGGGCGTCGAGGGTTCCGTTCGTGCGTGGATCCACATCGCCCGCAGCCACGGCGAACACAAAGCGCCCGTCGACGTTGACGAGAGTGCCCTCGTCGACCTTCTCGAGTGTTACCGCGCCGCCGCGATGGGCCTTGATCACATCCCGGAGGCGCCGCTGCGCCTCCACCAGACGCGAGGCGGGCGTATACCCCATGAACTCGCTGCGAAACTCGAACACGGGACGATTCGCGACGATGAGCACCGCGGACTCGGGCCGCGGACCGACCTGCGTCGAATCCACGGAGGCTGTCGCCGCATTCCGCGGCACCGCCAGCAGGCACAGTGCCGCCAGCACCCACGCGGCCGCGAGGCGAAGTACACGTTGAGATTGGGACATGGAAGTTTCTCTGGTGAAGAACGCCTCTCCAGGCGCCGGGCGGAAGTCTACCGGTTGCGGCTGCGGGCGTCAATGCGGCGCCTTACATTTGAGAAAGCCCGTATCGGGATGATACAATCCAGCCGTTGCCGTCTGCGTGTCGACGCTCTGCGCCATGGTCCGCGAATCCGGGGGCCCGCGTCGGCCGATCCGGCTCCGGAGACTATCGATGCGACACCCAATCGACGCCCGCGCAGCCGCGTGCCTGCTTCTCCTGCTACCGGCCTCCGTCGCCGCCCAGTGGCCGCCGGACGGTTCGCCCCTGTGCATGGCGTCGGCCGATCAGTCCTCCCCCGTCGCCGCGACCGACGGAATCGGCGGTGGCATCGTCGCCTGGACCGACCTGCGCAACGGCACCGAGGACGTTTACGTCCGCCGGGTGACCGGAATCGGAACCCCGCTGTGGACCGCCGACGGCGTCGCGCTGTGCACCGCATCCTACGACCAGACATCGGTCTCGATCACGAGTGACGGCGCCGGCGGCGCCTTTGTCGCCTGGCGTGACCATCGCAGTGGAACCGGCTACGACATCTACGCGCAGCGGGTCGACGCGAACGGTGTCCCTCTGTGGACGGCCGACGGAATCGCGGTCTGCGCGGTCGCCAACAACCAGTACGCCCCGGTCCTCGTTCCGGACGGCGCGGGTGGCGCCATTGTCGTCTGGTACGACTATCGCAGCCTCAACTACGACATCTACGCCCAGCGGGTTGACGGTGACGGCACATTGCAGTGGACGACGGGAGGCGTGGCGGTTTGCAGCCGCATGGGGAATCAGAACTCCCCGATGATCCAGGCGGACGGCGCCGGCGGGGTGGTCGTGGCCTGGCCCGACTACCGGGACGGCAATGGCGACATCTATGCCCAGCGGGTGAGCGCCGGCGGCGTGGCGCTGTGGACGACAAACGGCGTTCCCCTGTGCGTCAATGCCTTCAACCAGTTCGAGCCGGTGATCGCTTCCGACGGATCGAAGGGTGCGATCGTTGCCTGGCGCGATGTGCGCAACGGCAATTCGGACATCTATGCACAGCGCATCGACTCGACCGGAGTCGTATCGTGGACCTCGAACGGCGTCGCGCTCTGCACCGCCTCGTTCGACCAGACCGTCCCCGTGATCGCGAGCGACGGTGCGGGCGGCGCGATCGTGGCCTGGCAGGCGGCGCGCAGCGGCGTCGCCGATATCTACGCGCAGCGTGCGGGCGCCGCGGGGAGTCCGCTGTGGACGGCCAACGGCGTCGCCGTGTGTACGGCCGGGGGCGCGCAGATGACGCCGCGCCTCGTGCCCGACGGCGCGGGAGGCGGGCTGCTCGTATGGAGCGACCAGCGCTACGGCGACTCCATCATCTATTCGCAGCGGATCGACGATACGGGGACGTCCGTGTGGGCCCCCAACGGGCTTTCCATGTGCGTCGCACCGGGTGAGCAGGTGACGCCCACCGCCGTGGGCGATGGATCCGGCGGAATCGTGGCGGCGTGGCAGGACTCGCGGATCACCGACGCCGACATCTTCGCGATGCGCCTGTCGTCCGAGGGCAGTATGCCCACGGGCGTCGGGTCCGCTCCGACACCGGCGTTCGTCGTGCACGCCGCCTACCCCAACCCCTTCGCGACGACGGCGCGCATCGACGTGGTACTGGAATCACCCTCGGAGATCGTCCTGGACGTGTTCGATGTCGCCGGACGGCGCGTGCAGAATCGGCGTGTCGTCGCCGGCGAAGCGGGCTTGCACCGCCTGGAGATCTCCGCGCGCGACGATGGTGGCCGTCCCCTTCCCGGCGGCGTGTACTTCTGCCGCGTCACCGCCGCCGGCTCCACGCAGACCCAGCGCCTGGTTCTGATTCGCTAGTCGTCCGAAATCGAGGAAATGACGAGGGCGACCTTGCCCGTGCGGCGGCGCTCCAGCTCCGCCACACGCTCGTAGTCGATCTGGATGGCGTCGCCGAGTCGTTCGCGCAGCAGCGCCGTCACCGGCGCCACGCGCTCCGCCGTCAGGTCCACGCGCGACAGCAGCCGGACCGTGATGTGCTCCCTCGAATCCTGGACCACCTGGTACCCCTCGATCCAGTCGTCGAACTGCCGCATCGTGTACGTGACGTAGAGCGCGCTCACCGAGCCGCGCGGGGTGTGCACGACATCCTGAAGCCTCCCGTCGACCGAGGCCAGTAGCGGAAAGGGACGGCCGCACGCGCACGGTTCGTCCGACGCGGCGGTGCCGATGTCACCGATCTCGTAGCGGATGAACGGCGTGGAGGCGTTGTGGAGGTCGGTGACGACGATCCGCCCTTCCCGTCCCGGCGCCACCGGTTGGCCGGCATCGTCGACCACTTCCACCTTCACGTTGTCGGTCGGCACGTGATAGCCCACGTGGCGGTCGCACTCCATGCCCAGGCTCATGAACTCGCGCGACCCGTAGGAAACGAACACGTCGCCCACCAGGTGCTCCTTCAGCAGCTCGCGCTGTCCCGGTTGCACCCCTTCGGCGCCGGCCACCATCGTGGCCGGCTTCCAGGTCAGCACCCCCGGATGGTCGCGGACGTAGCGCGCAATGTCGACCACCTGGCCCGGGTAGCCCACCAGGGCGTGCGGCCGCGTGCGATTGATGAGCCGGCAGCAGGCGAGCCGTTCCTCGTCGGAGAGTTGCTGAAAGGCGTCGAAGAAGATGCGGCGCTGGAGCACCAGATGGAGCGTGCGCTTCATGCGCCGCGACACGGAAGGCGCCGCGTGATCGGCCGCCCACACGTAGAGACTCTTTCGTCCTTCCTCCGCTTCCGCCCAGCCGTAGGCGCGGTCCATGACGGCGGTACGCCATTCGTAGCTCTCGCGCGTGATGTAGAAGCGAACCGGGAGCGCCGTGGACCCGCTGGTTTGATGGGCGTAGAGCGCGTCGGACGGCCGCTCCTGCTGGTCGAAGAGCGCGCGCTGATCGTGCCGCGTCCACACCGGGAGCTCCTCGGCACGAACGGGCTCGCCGGCCCCGGGGAGCGCCCCCCGGTGTGCGCGAACCCGCTCCGCGTAGTACGGGAAGCGCTCGATGCACCGGCGCACGTGCTGCTGGAACGCGGCGTCGTGGAGTCGGGCCAGCTCGTCGCGGGGCAGGCGTTCGTTGGAGACGACGCGTCGTCGAATGCCCAGCCGACCGTAGCCACGCAGAGAGCCGTACACGGAGCTTATCCACGTCAGCGGGTGCATGGGCACAAGTTAGCACGTCGAGCCCAAACCGGCAGCGGAAAAGGGGGCCGGCCGGATCCCCCGGGGCCTCTTGACGGGGCGCCCGTTTCGCGTTTCAATACCCCCTCATATCTCGGGCCCCACCCCGGGGACACATTCGCAGACTCAGCATGATGTTAGAAAGGAGCGCGCGATGGATTTCGCTCGCCGCACGGCGTTTCTCCTGGCTCTTCTCACGCTCATCGTCCCGGCTTCCCGAACGGCCGCGCAGATCCCGGACAAATACACCAACCTCAAGATCCTCCCCAAGGACATCCAGAAACCGGAGCTCGTCTCCATCATGCGCTCGTTCTCCGGCGCGCTCGGTGTCCGCTGCGTCCATTGCCACGTGGCCAAGAACGGAGCCGAGCAGTCGCTCGCCAATGTCGACTTCGCGTCTGACGACAAGGACACCAAGAAGATCGCCCGCGAGATGATGAAGATGACGGGAGAGATCAACGCGACGCTCAAGAGCAAGGTGGAACCGATGCGTCCGGAACTGGTCCAGGTTCGATGCGTCACCTGTCACCACGGCGTCGCGACGCCGGAGACGCTGGAACACGTCCTGGTGTCCACGCTCACGTCGAGCGGCACCGATTCCACGATCGCCAAATACCACCGCCTCCGCGACGAGTACTATGGAAGCGCGGCCTACGATTTCAGCGAATGGTCGTTGATATCGGTGGCGGAGGACCTGACGCACCAAGATCCCCCTC
>CAZCQM010000131.1:7128-8765 GCA_964500785.1 uncultured bacterium | reverse complement strand
GTTGTACAAGACCGCGACGTCGCTCCGCAGCTCGACGGCGCGGGCCAGCGGCGGCAGCGCGTCCTCGAAGCGGCCCGCTTCGATGTAGATGAACGCCAGGTTGTTCATCGACCACGCGTCTTCCGGGTCGAGCTGGATCGCACGCTGGTAGGCGGCGATCGCCTCATCGGTGCGGCCGAGGTCGCGGCAGGCCACGCCCTTGAGGCGGTACGTGACGCCGCGCGTGTCGTCGATGGCGAGTGCGGTCTCGATGGTGGTGTACGCCTCACCGGGCCGGTCGGCGTCGAGCAGGACGCGCGTCAGATTGTCGTAGCTCTTGAGGTGGTTCGGATCCAGCGCGATCGCATGCTGGAGCGCGGTCTCCGCCGCGTCCAGATCGCCCGCCTTCCACGCCGAGAGCCCCAGCATGTAATGACCCCACGGGTTGTCGGGCCGCACGTCCGTGTAGCGCGTGAACAGGTCCTCGGCCTGCGCGTAGTCCCGCGCCGTGAACGCCGCCTCGGCCTCTTCGTAGGTCACCGGGCGCGGCGGCTCCGGCGTCTCGGGCACACTCACCGTCGAACCCGCGAGCGCGGGGGTCGCCACCTCGACGGGTGGCGTCACGGTGCGCGCGGTCGACTTGGAGACCTCCGTGTTCGACGTCTTGGTCTTGTCGCCCCCGCATCCGGCGGCGACGAGCGCCACGCCGAACAGCGCGGCGGCGAGCAGGGTGATTCGCTTCTGATTCTTCGATTCGTTGTACATGGTCGTTCCTCCTTGGGCCGTTCCTCGGCTCCAGGGACCCTGCCATCGCAAGCGGGCCGCCGGGCACCGCACATCCCGGGACGAATCGCTTATCACCTATATTTTTCAGAATGTTACATGGATGGCTGGCGTCTCCGGCCCACCGTCGCGGGGACCCCTTGTGTCCGGGCGGACACGCGTGGAAGAGGGGCGTGTGTCCTGCGGGACCGGGGCACTCTATCAGGGATCAGCGCCGCTTGATTCCCAGGCGGCGCATCACTTTGAGCAGGCTGGCGTGGTCGGCGAGGCCGAGGTCATGGGCGGTGCGCGTGATGTTCCACCCGGTCGCCTCGAGGGCTGCGACGACGATCTGCCGTTCGGCCTCGGCGCGGCGGTCGCGGAGGGTCGTGCCCGCAGGCGAGGCGGTCGGTGCCGCCTCGGAACGAATCTCGCCCGGGACGTCGGCGACCGTGATCGTGTCCGCGTCCGTCGCGAGCACCATGCGCTCGACGATGTTGCGCAGCTCGCGCACGTTGTTGCGCTCCCACCCGAAGTTCATCAGCGCGTCGAGCGCGTCGCGGTCCATGCGCTTGCGCCGCACGCCGAAGCGCTGGCACGTCAGCGAAAGGAAGTGGTTCGCAAGCTCGGGGATATCGGAGCGCCGGTCGCGCAACGCCGGCACGCGCAGTGCGTGCACATTGATGCGGAAGTACAGGTCGCGGCGGAAGCGCCCGCTCTCGACGTCCGCATCGAGGTCGCGGTGTGTGGCCGCCACCACGCGAGTGTCCACCTTGACAGGCCGTTCCGCACCCAGGCGCGCGACCTCCCCCTGCTCCAGCACGCGCAGCAGCTTGGCCTGCGCGGCGGCGGGAAGCTCGCCGATCTCGTCGAGAAACAACGTGCCGCCCGACGCG
>CAZCQM010000131.1:0-7118 GCA_964500785.1 uncultured bacterium | reverse complement strand
CTCGAACGCACCCCGGTGCGTGCGGCTGGCGCCCGTGAACGCCCCGCGCTCGTGGCCGAACAGCTCGCTCTCGACCAGGTTCTCCGGCAGGGCCGCGCAGTTGATGGCGACGAACGGCCCATCGGGGTGGGCGCCGAGGCGATGGATCTCGCGCGCCACGATCTCCTTGCCCGTCCCGCTCTCGCCGGTGATGAGCACCGTGCTCGGGACGGGTGCCACGCGCGCGATCTGTTCCTTCAGCGCGCGCATCGGTCCGCTCGACCCGATGAGCGCGCTGTCCCCTCCGAGGTCGCGGCGCAGCAGCGACACCTCCGCCCGCAGGCGGGCACGCTCCAGCGCACTCTGCACCTCGTGGACGACGCGTTCCATCGGCTCCGACTTGTCGATGAAACCGACCGCACCCAGCTTGATGGCCTGCACGCAGCGATCGTAGTTCCCCGTGCCCGTGTAGACGATGACGGGAACGTCGAACCCGTCCTTCTTGAGCGCACGCAGCACTTCGAATCCATCGATGCCGGGCATTTCCAGATCGAGGATGACGCAGTCGACCGGCTCCCAGGCGATCAATCCGAGAGCGTCCTTGCCGGACGATACCGCGCGCGTCTCCCAGCCGCCGATCCGCGCCAGGTCGTACGCGTACTGCTCCGCCAGCGTCTTCACATCGTCCACCACCAGAATCAGCGCCATCTCAACCCTCTCCTCCCGGCGCGGGCGGACCGGCCTGCGGCATCTCCACGATGAATCGGCTTCCCGCGCCTTCTTCGCTCTCCACGCGCACGGTGCCGTCGGCGTCCATCACCAGCCGCCGCACGATCGAGAGTCCGAGGCCGGTGCCGTGTGCCTTCGTCGTGTAGAAGTCATCGAAGATGCGCGCCTGCTGCGTCTGGCTCATCCCCGGTCCCGTGTCGGCGACGGTGAGTCGAACGCGCGTACCGTCGTCCCCCGACGCGGCACACGTTGCAAGCGTCACCTCTCCCTCGCGACCGTCGAGGCTGTCGATCGCGTTGTCGAGCAGGTTCTCGACGATCCGCCGCAGCGACAACGGATCGCCCACGACGTCGGCCGCCTCGGACAGGTCCATGGTGATGCGCGCGTTCGTTGCGGCCCGGCGGTCATCGGCCGCGCGGCGGACGACGTCGTTGAGATCGACGCGCTGCCGCTCGCCGCGGCGCGCGATGCGCGCGTAGTTGGCCGCCAGGTTCTCGAGATAGGAGATGCTGGAGTCCAGTGCGGCCCGGCGCTCACGAAACACGTCCGCCAGGCTCGAGGGCCGCGAGTCGAGCTCGCCTTCCAGATGCCGGAACACGTGTCGAATGGGAGTCAGTCCGTTCTTTATGTCGTGGTTCACCTGGCGCGCCAGCTCGCCGGTCGCCGCACGGCGCTCCGCCTCGCGAAGCCGCGCGGCACTCTCGCGAAGCCGCGACGTCATCGCCCCCAGCCCGCGCGCGAGCACGCCGACCTCGTCCCTCCGTTCCGTGGAGAAGTCCACATCGAGCCGGTCCAGGTCGATCCGCGACGCCCGGTCCGCGAGATCCGCGATGGGACGACTGACGCGGGAGGCGACCCAGCCCGACAGGAGCACCGCCAGCAGGACCGTCGCGGCGAGAACGCCCGCGAACCAGCGGTCGATACGCGCGCGGACGGCGTGCAGCTCGTCCAGCCCGTGCACGATCCGGAACTGCGCCGAGCCCAGCGTGCCGTTCGCCACCTCGGCGTACGGCACCGGCAACTCTCGCACGATCCCGTCGCGCGCCGCAACCGCGGTCGGCGGCGTGCCGAGCGAATCGTCCGGTGTCACCAGCAGCACACGCATGGCGTCGTCGCCGGACAGGCGGCGCAGGAAGCGTGCTTCCACGTCGACCCCCCCCACGACCGTGAAGCGCTTCCGTCCGATCTCGACCGAGTCCACGGACGCCAGAACGAGCATGGGCGCACCGGCCGTCCGCACGCGCACCAGCGCCGTGCGGTGCGGCGCCGCGGCCAGCAGCCTCGGCAGCTCCGGATCAACCCGGTCGTAATCGTTGCGGAAATGTCCCGAGCTCAGGATGCGGCCGGACGCGTCCTGGATCTGGAGCATCGACAGGCCGGTGAGGCGCTGCGCGCCGCCGGCGTAGTCGAGCAGATAGCGTCGCTCGCTCGTGTCTTCGTCGACGGCCGCCTTGCGGAACCGGTTGTCGTCCGAAACCGCGTCGCGCACCTGGTCGAGAGCGGCGGCGATGGAATTGCGTTGCTCGGACAGGTCACCGGCGATCATCCCCGCCATCGCGTCCACCCGGCGCTCATACTGCGCAGTCAGGCGATCCGTCATCTGGCGGTGCACGACCAGGGCGAGCCCCGCCAGCGGCACCAGTACCACAACGAGGAAGGCGATCACGAGCCGGGCCCGAAACGTCACGGCAGCCGTCCTTTGCCGCTCTCGTCGCTCGTGACCCGCACATCGCCCCGCCCATCGGTGCACATGCTGATGCGACCCGTCACGACGATCACCGTCGAGCGCGTTTCGGCCAGCGGCACCAGCGCATCGGACAGCGTCACGTGGCGGATCGTCAACCAGGGTGCGCGACGGAGCAGCGCACGCGCCGCGCCGCACACGTCGGGCGGACGACTCGGGAGGACGACGATGTAGGCGACATCCGCTCCCTCGCGGAGGCTCGATTCGAGCTCGGCGGGCGAGACGCCGGCCGCGATCGCCGCACCCTCCGGGCCCGCGATGCCGGGGACCGCCGCCGTGACCGCGTCCGCCTCCGGTGACGCCGCGGGGTCGATGGCCGCCAGCGCCACCACGCGGTCCGCGAGGTCCCTCGCGGTAGGATCGCCCGCATCGTAGAGGACACGGCGGATGCCGCGCGATGACCGCCACGCGCTCGGCTGTGCAATCTGCCACGGCGCGAGCGGCGCGAGCTCGCCGCACCCCTGCGCGCCGTTCCACCAGGCCGGCGCCACGGGACCGCGCGCATCGGCGGCGCGCACGGCGTCGCGCGCCAGGGACTCGGTGATGGAGGGAGGAATCGTGCGCGGGTCGTCGCCCGCGGCGAGCGCTTCCACGCGCCGCGTCGAAATCAGGACGTAGCAGCGGTCGTAGTCCAGCGGTGCGACGGTGAATCGGCGGCGGCGCGCGTAATCCACGACGGCCGGGTCGGCGACCACCATCGCGTCCACGGAGCCGTCGAGGCGGTCCCGCGCCGCGGCCCGCGGCGTGGCCAGGAAGCGTACGACGGGGCCGTCGGCGGCGCTGCGCGGAGCGAGAACGATGCACTCCGGGTCGGCGGAAGCGATCCGGTACGGGCCCGTCCCGAGCGACCAGGCCGATCCGGAAAGCGGCTTCGTCACGGCCAGGGCGGTTGACGCGAGCGGCTCCACGCCAAGCGACGGATTCTCGAGGAAGGCTTCGACACGATGCGCGTCGAGTGCGTTCACCGAGTCGACGCCGGCGCCGCGCGCGATGGCCGGGCGCCAGCTCGCGACGACGTCCCCGGCGCCAACCGGAGTGCCGTCGGCAAAGGCGGCGTGCTTGCGAAGCACCAGCTCCACGCGGCGTCCGCCGTCGGAGATTCGCCACGACGCGGCGAGGCCCGGACGCGCCGCTCCGTCGCAATCGAGGGCGACGAGCGTCTCGTAGAGGTGTCCGAAGACGGTCCGCTCCGCATCCGTCGTCGCCGACGGCACGTGCGACGGATCGATGGGGTCGAAGACCGACACGCTGACCGTATCCGCCGGTTCGGCCGCGCGGGCGAGCCCGCACCCCGCATCGCCGGGCGCGGGCCGGTACGCCGAGCGCGGGCCGCATCCGAAAATGCCGAACACAATGAGGACGCCGAGGGCGCCGAACCGTCGAAATGGTCGCATGGTCAAGGTCCCGCAGGGCGGGGGTCGTTGTCTAAAGGAAGGCTGGTAACTGGTGTAATGTCAATGCCGTTTGCCGTCCGGACCGGCCGTCAGCGGTTCCACATCTTCCCGAGGAGCAGGTTGGTGGCCTTATCGCGGAAGCGGCGCCCTGCGTAGCTTCCCGAGTACGGGAGATCGCACTTCGCGCAGATACCGATGTCGAAGGGCTTCTCGTTCACCAGCGCTTCGCGAAGCTCGACGAAGCGCGCGTTGTTCCAGATCTCCCGCATGGGAGTCGTCGTCAGATCCCCGCACACGTACTCGCTGCGCAGGTCGCGACAGCACGGCACCACGCGCCCCATGAAATCCACCGTGATGTGGACCCAGGGATGATGGCAGAGCGTGTAGGCGCTTCCCTCATGTTCCGTCGACAGGCGCTGGACGCTTTCGTCGAGCGCGTTATGAAAGTGAACCGGTATCACCGTAACCCGGTCCGCGAACTCGCCGAAGAGCCCGCGCAGCGTACCCATTTTTTCTTCCGCCGCCCCGGCACCCAGGCCATGCGTGCTGATGTCGGTGACGGCCATGTTGAACGCGACGCCGTGCTCGCGTGCGGAGGTCAGCAGATTGATCATCCCATCGTACGTCCGCTGCCATCTCCCGCCGGCGCGCAGCCGTTCGTAGGTCTCGGCGTCAGCGCAGAAGTCCGTCTTGATGAACGACAGGCCCGCATCGATGATGCTGTCCGCCCGCTTCTTCGGGAGCAGCGAGCAGTTGCTCGAAATCCCCGTCTTGAGCCCGCGCGACCGGGCGTAGGCGATGTACCGTTCGAGGTCGTGGTTGGCCAGGGGCTCACCGTCGCGGTGGAGGGAAATGAACCTCGGGGTGAAATCCTCGAGGATATTGTCGAGTACCTTCCGGAAGGTGTCGATCGACATCGTCCCTCTACCATTGATGAAGTGATTGTCGGGATCACTCTGCGGGCAGTAGACGCACTTGAAGTTGCAGATGTTGGTGGTCTCGATGGTGAGACTGATCACGCGCCCGGCCGGCAGGTGGGTGCGCCTCAGGAAGAAATTGAGACCCACCGACGCGTACTTCAGATAGCCGACGTTCATCGTCATTCCGGGTGGAATGGTAGGCGAGGGGCGGCGCGGGATGCAACGACTCTTCTGGGTGGCCGCGGGAGCGACCCCGTCACTTGAGTAGCACGATCTTCTGGCTCTGTCGGATGCCGTTGGCCACCAGGCGGCACACGTAGACGCCGGACGCAAGCGGGCGTCCGGCATCGCTCCTGCCATTCCAGACCACCGACTTGTGTCCGGCGTCCATGTCGCCATCGACCAGCGTCGCCACCCGGGAGCCGCGCACGTCGAAGATCGACAGGTTCACGGGCCCGCGGGACGCGACCTCATACTCGATCGTGGTGGTCGGGTTGAACGGGTTGGGGCGCGCGGGAAACAGGCGGACCAGGGCGGGCCGCGGGGTATTGCCCGGGCCCGTGGTGATGTACGCCGCGGCCGCGCCGGCGTCGACGATCCCCCATCCCATGAGGCGGTCCGGCGTCCCGGACTGGCTGGCGGTTTGCCGGAGCGCCTCGATAATCTGCGGGGCGGTCGCGTTGGGCCGCGCTTCCATGATGAGCGCGGCGGCGCCGGCCACCGTGGGGGCCGAGAACGATGTGCCGCTGCTGAAGCTGTAGAGATCGTCGTACGCGTCGGCGATGATGACGCCCTCCCCCATCCCCATCACGTCCGGTTTCGTCCGCCCGTCCGCCGACAGCCCCACTGAGCTGAACGACGCCCGCTGCCCCGATCCGTTGACCGCGCCGACGGCGAGCACGCTGTCGCCGTCGGCCGGCGCGATGAGCGTGTTGGCGGGCTGGGACACGTAGCCGCCGTTTCCCGCCGAATTCACCACGAGGATCCCGCGGCTGGCGGCGATGTCCGCGCCGATGGTGATGATGGTCGTATTCCCGTCCAGGTCGGACCAGGAATAGCTGGTCTCACCGTTGGTGAACCCATCCGAATAGCCGACGGAGCTCGTAATGATGTCGACGCCGATGCTGTCGGCCCATTCCGCGGCGGCCACCCACGCGTCTTCTTCGACGTGGCGCTCCCACTCGGTGTTTTCGGTCTTGGCCAGGACGTAGGAGGCGCCGAACGCGGTGCCGATCAGGTTGCCCGGCGCGTTGCCGGCAATCACGCTGAGAGTCGCCGTGCCGTGATCACCGTTTCCCATCTGCCCGACCTGGTCGGAAACGATGCTGTCGCCGTTGACGAAGTCGTGCGTGATGAGAATGTCGACGTTCTGGAGGGCCGGATGCGTCAGGTTGTTGAACCCCGCGTCCATCATGCAGATCCAGACACCGCTGCCGGTGTAGCCCAGATCGTGGAGCGCGGGCACGCCGATGACCTGATTCTGCGAGTACGACGCCCCGTAGCTGAGCAACAACGCATTCGGGACCGCCGGGGAAAGGGGGGCCGGCGGCTCACCCGGCTCGGGTGGCGGCGGCGCGCTCCCGGCGCGCACGACGTCCATACGCCGCACACACGAGAGCTTCGCGATCGCGTCGACCGCCGATGGCGTGGCATCCACCGAAACGGCGTTGAGCCAGCGGGACACCTGGCGCACCCGGCCACCGGCCCGGATCACCTCGTCCACGTAGCGCCGGTCGACGGGCACGTCGTAGGAGTCGACGAGACGCCCCGCCCCGCGGTTGCGCTCCCGTCGCTCCCGGGCATGCGGCGTGAGCGCCGCCCGGGCGGTGCGCAGGCGCGAAGCGGAATCGTCACCCTTGTCGGCGAGGAACACCCAGACTGCGACACGCTCATTCGGCCCGGCGCCGTCGACCGCCGACTGGAGACGCGGAGACACCGGGCCCGGCGGGCGGCCCGCCGTCGCCAGCGCGGCCACGGCCAGTGCGAGAAGAAGAGCAAGGCGGGTGGGTTTCATCCGACGAAGTCCCATGTACGTCCATTATACAAAGACGCGCCCTCCGGCGCGAGTCCCGCCGCACTCCGGTACTCATTGAACGGGGCGTGCCGGGACCCGTAGACTGGACTCCACGCTGTGCCGGCGTCGGGGACACAAAGGTATGCCCGCAACGGGAAAGGAACGGAATCCATGCAGGAATCACGTGAGGGCGCCCGGGCCACGGCGGTATTCGCCGGCGGCTGCTTCTGGTGCGTCGAGGCGGTATTCGAGGAGCTCGACGGTGTGATCGACGCCGTGTCGGGCTATGCCGGCGGATCGAAGGAGACGGCCACCTACGAGGCCGTGTGCTCGGGCAC
>CAZCQM010000130.1:0-8770 GCA_964500785.1 uncultured bacterium | reverse complement strand
ACCAACCTCGAGTATTTCCCGGAATCGGCGGGAACCTACGCGCGCATGGCCGAGACGTACCTGGTCAAGGGTGACTCGACGACGGCGATGTCGAATTTCGCCAAAGCACAGACCCTGGCGCCGGACGATCCCTGGCTCAAGCGCCGTATCGATTTCCTGAAGGCCAGGAAATAGACGCGGCTGGATCGCTTATCCACAACAAAGCGGGGCGCCCCCGTGAATGCGCTTGACACGCGGCGTTCGGCCGTCTTTAAATTCGGTACGTTCAGAATTTTCTGTAATCGACATTCATTTCAAGCAGATACATGACCGCACCACGCTCCACGACGCGCGACATCTTCATCGAAGGATGGGGCCGCCTGGGTCCCTCCTGGGGCATCAACAAGACGATGGCGGAGATCTACGCCCTCCTTTACGTCAGCTCCGATCCCCTCACCCTGGAAGAGATGTCGCGCAGTCTCGAAACCAGCCGCAGCAACGTCAGCACCAACGTGCGCGGTCTGGTGGATCTCGGTGTGGTTCACAAGGTGATCGTCCGCGGAGAGCGCAAGGACTACTACACGGCCGAGGACGACATCACCAAGGTGGCCAAGCTGCTCGCGCTCGCCAAGAAGCGCAAGGAACTCGACCCCGCCATGGAGATCGTCCACAAGGCGATCGCTACGGCCCGGGAGACGGGCGACGATGACATTGCGAACAAGCTGGATGAACTGAAACGCCACATGGATTTCGTGAATGCGATCTTTCACGCGTTCGCGGGGTCTGAGACGGATCCGAAAAGCCTGGCCAACGTCATTCGGATCAAGGACGCACTCTCGTAGAAAGACGGACCCCATGATTCATGCGCTCAGAAAGTACGACGCGCTCCACGACATCGTCGATCGTTGCGACGCGCTCGTCGTGGAACGCATCCAGGACCACCAGCTCAGGGAAGCTTCCATTGCGCTCGAGAGCTTCAACAACGGCGGAAAGCGCCTGCGCCCCATCCTGCTCGTCCTCTCCGCGAAGGCGCCTACCGGCGAGGACCTGGACGAAGTCGACGATTCGCTCGTCAAATTGGCGGGGGCGGTGGAGCTGATCCATCTGGCGACGCTCTTTCACGACGACGTCATCGACGAGGTGGACACGCGCCGCTCCAAGCTCTCCGCTCGCCTCAAGTACGGCAACTACGCCTCGGTCCTGACCGGCGATTTCGCCCTGGTCGAAGCGCTGGACCTCGTCAACCGGAGCGGCACGGCGATCGCCATGTCGGAGTTCATCCGCACGCTGCGCGTGCTGGTTCGCGGCGAGAGTCTCGAGACGCATCACAAGTTCGATTTTGCGCTGAACGAGGCGCAGTACTTCGAGATCATCTCGGAAAAAAGCGCCTCCCTCTTCGCTCTCGCCTGCAAGTCGGGCGCACTGGTGAACGGCTCGGAGTTCGCCGACTCGCTGGGACACTTCGGTTGGAATCTGGGAATGGCTTTCCAGATGATCGACGATCTCGACGATATGCTCGACGATCCCCAGAAGTCGTATGACTGCGACCTGCGCAACGGCTACCTGGCGCTTCCCGTCATCCGGGTGCTCAATGCGCTCACCGACGGCCACCGGGAGCGGCTGGTGAAGGTCATCGAGACGGCCGATTTCAAACCCGAGAACGAGCGTTTCATCGTGGGGCTGTGCCTCGAGTACGGCGCGATCACGCAGACCCACGAGGCCATCGGGCGCCATCTGGCGCGTGCGGCGGACACGTTGTCGCGCTTCGCCCCGTCCCCGGCGCGGGACCTTCTGGCCGACATCGTCACCGACCTCGGCGCGTACGCCGATCGCCAGGTGACGAACTTCGCGAATTTCTCTCGCGAGGCAGCGCGGTAACATCGGAGAGACCGAACCGGAACGCGCGTCGCTTTCCGGCTGGTCTCACCCGCGACCCAGGACGGTCCGATGCGCGCTCGATTCCCAGCGCTGATCATCAGCACTCTCCTGCTCGTGCAGGCGGCGTCGCCGGCCCTCGCCGACGACAGCTACCTGCATTCGTTCTTCAGGACGCTCGGCGACGACTACCAGACGCAGGTCAAGTACCCGTTCAACCTCGCGAAAGACGAGCCCGCCGCGTTCCTCGCCGGCGTCGGGGGCATCGCGCTGCTCATCGGGACCGATCCCACCACCGAAGACTGGCTGGCACCGGACCCGGTCGAAGGCTCCAGGAGGCTGGAGCGCGCGCAGAGCTACTCCAACCTTCTCCTCCCGGTCACCGTCGTCACGGTGGCCGCGTTCGGAATCGTGGGAATCTCCGCCGACCGCCAGAAGGAGAAGGACACGACCGAGTTTCTCGCCCGCGCCCTCATCACCGCCAACACATGGACGGGAATCCTCAAGATTCTCACCGGCCGCCAGCGCCCACGGGAAACCACGGGCGACCACTCCGACTGGACCGGTCCCGGCGGCATCTTCGCCGAACCCGGCGACACGGGGCATTACTACTCGTTCCCGTCCGGCCACTCGACGACCGCCTGGGCGCTGGCGACCGTCGTCTCGCATCAGTATCCGTCGCATCACGTCGTGCCCATCGTCGTGTATACGGGTGCGGCGGCGATGAGCCTCTCCCGCATGATCGTCGAAGCCCACTGGATGTCGGACGTGGTGGTCGGAGGGCTTATCGGATACGGATGTGCGAATCAGGTGACGCGTTCGGGCGCCGCCGGAGGACACCGTGGAAGTGGCGGCGGCAGCGTCGCGTCCGTGTCCGTGGCGCGCGGCTGGCAGATGCAACTGGACATGCACGAGGGCTACCGGGGCGTCGCCCTGGTGACCCGCTGGTAGCACACTCCCCCACCCCTGCGATTCTCCTTCCCAGGCCCGCAAACGCGCCCGTGGGACCGGGAGCCGCTGTTTGACATCATCCCGCGGCCGCGGTACCCTTGCCACACAGGCCGCTTCACCTTCCATTCATAAGGAATCCATCCATGGCAGTCGAACAACACCGAAAGGGTGCCTACGTACCCGGAGATCCATCCCTCGACCTCGAGCAGGCGTATCGCACGCAGTCCGAGTACTTCCCCCACTGGGAGAAGATCAAGGACTGCGTCGATCAGTACATCGATCTCATGCTCAACTACCGCCAGAGCGGGCACCCCGGCGGTTCGCGCTCCAAGGCGCATGCATTCATCACGCTGCTGTTGAGCGGCACGATGCGCTGGGACATCCGGCACCCCGAGAAACGCTTCGGAGACCGGTTCGTCCTCGTGGCGGGGCATACGGTGCCGTTGATCTACGCGACCTTCCCTGTCCTCGCGGAGCCGTTTCGGCTCATGTACGAGCGGACGGGCGACAAGCGCTACTTCATCCCCGAGAACCGCATGGTGTGGTGGGAAGACCTGTTGAATTTGCGCCACAACAAGGGGCTTGCCGGCCACGCCGAGATGGAGGGCAAGACGCTCTTCCTCAAGGCCAATACCGGCCCCTCCGGTCACGGCTCGCCGCCCGCGGCGGGTCAGGCGTTCGCGCTCAAGCGCGCGGGCGCGGACGGCGTGCGCGTGTTCGCCATCGAAGGCGAGGGCGGGCTGACGCCGGGCGGCGTGCATGAGACGCTCAATTCCGCCTACGGCCTCGGACTGACCAACCTTCACTATATCGTCGACTGGAACGATTTCGGCATCGACGACAATCCGTTCTCGTCGTTCGTCTACGGGAGTCCGCGCGACTGGTTCGGGTCGCGCGGCTGGCGCGTCGCCGAGGCGAAGAACGGGAGCGACTGGCCGGACGTCACGCGCGCCATGCTGGACATGGCGCTGGGCGCCAATCCGGAAAAGCAGCCCAGCATGATGTTCATGCACACGCGCAAGGGACGCGAGTACCTCAAGTACGACAACAAGTCACACGGCTCCCCGCACAAGCTCAACAGCGAGCCGTTCTGGGAGACCAAGAAGCCGTTCATGGAGAAGTACGGCGTGGCGTTCGAGGGCTTCGGTGAGCCCGCGCCGTCGGATCCGAAGAAGCTCGCCGAGCAGGCCCGGGCGAACCTGAAAGTCGTCGCCGACGTGATCCGCAGCGACGACGCACTGGTCGAGTACGTCACCGACCGCCTGACCGAGATCGGTGACTCGGTTCCGTCGGAGATCAAGTCGTTCCGCCTCGATGTATCGAAGAACCCGACCGTCGACCCGGCGCTCACCGACTTCAAGAACTACCCCGCCGAGATGTGGGCCAAACCGGGCGACAAGCAGCCCAACCGTGCCGCCCTGGCGAAGTGGGGGGCGTGGGTCAACGCGTGGTGCAAAAAGAACTACGGCCGGCCGTTGTTCATGGCCATGAGCGCCGATCTCGCGGATTCCACCAACATCTCCGGATTCGCGAAGGACTGGGGTGAGAGCAAGGGCTACGGCTGGTTCAACCGCGACACCCATCTGGAGGGCACGTTGCTCCCGCAGGGGATCACCGAGTTCGCCAACTCCGGCATTACGTGCGGCATCGCGACGGTGAACTTCTCGCGCACGCCGTACGAGGACTTCAACGGCTTCTACGCGGCGTGCTCGACGTACGGATCGTTCGTGTACTTGAAGTACGGCCCGATGCGGCTCTTCAGCCAGCTCGCGCAGGACTCGCAGATCAAGGTGGGCAAGGTGCTCTGGGTGGCCGGCCATAGCGGCCCCGAGACCGCCGAGGATTCGCGCACCCACTTCGGCATCTTCGCGCCCGGCGTGACCCAGCTGTTCCCCGACGGCCAGGTGATCGACGTGCACCCGTGGGAGCACAACGAGGTACCGGTCGTCATCGCGGCCGCGCTCAAGACCAGCTCCCCCATCGTGGCGCTTCATCTGACGCGGCCACCCATCGAGATTCCCGACCGCGAGAAGCTCGGGATGGCGTCGCACTTCGACGCGGCGCGCGGCGCGTATGTCATCCGGCCCTACAAGGAGGGCCAGCCGAAGATGGGCGTCGTCGTCGTCCAGGGAACGTCGACCACCAACAACGTGGTCAAGATCCTGCCGAAGCTGGACGAGGAGGGCCTCAACGTGAAGATCATCGCGGCCATCAGCCCGCAGCTCTTCGCGCTGCAGACGGCGGACTACCGCGACTCGATCTACCCCGCCCACGAGCGCATGGATGCGATGGCGATCAGCAACCGCGCCCGGCGTCTCATGGACGACTGGGCCGACATGGGCGTCACGGGTGAGTACTGGATGACTTCCGACTTCGACAACCGCTGGCGCACCGGCGGTTCCGTCGACGAAGTGGTCGAAGAGGCGCACCTCTCGCCGAAGTGGCTGCTCGAAGGCATCCGGCGCTTCGCGAAGGAGCGTCCGCAGCGCCTGAAGCACGCCCGCGACCTGCTCGGCAAACTCGACGCGTAGAAGAGGTTCAAAGAGCTGCTGAAGCGCTCAAGCTGATCGCTCGCGCGCCGCGGGCAATCAGTTCCCGAAGCGGTAGCGTTCGTACGCGTGCTTCGCCTCGGCCCACCAGGCCGGCTCGGGATCCGTCCACTTCGAGTAGGTCCCCACGTACTCCGTCTGTCCGTCGACGCGCCGGAAGTACCAGAAATCGCTGTTGATGCACCCCGCGGGACAATCGCCGTAGCCGTGGCGGAACAGGTAGGTCCGGTGCCCGTCAACCTCTCCGGGATACACGTCGCTCCAGTCGCAGCAGTAGTGGTTCGGTTCCGCCGAGAGAACTTCCGGGAACGAGGCGTAGATCTCCGCGAGGCGCTCCGGATGGAGGCGTCCCTCGAACCCCAGGATAGCGATGAGGTCGGAGCCGAGGCGCAGCGTATCCAGGCTCGTCGCGTGGAACACCGTGCCCAACGAGTCCACGACGTTCGGTTCATGGTTGCGGATCCTGTCCCATGTCTCATCGGTGAAATGCGCGAGCAGCTCGGTGACCACCCATGGGGGGAAGAACTCGATCGCCACCTCGGGGATACTGTCGAGGTACTCGCCGCGGATCGCGGCCAGGTCGGTAAGGATGGCGTCGTAGTCTTCCTGCGGGGCGACGAGCTTGCCCGCGAACCACAGCGCCGCCATTTCGGCCTCCGCGTTCTCGCGCGGCGTGTCGGTGATGTTGCCCTGATGATTCGCCGGCGCGGGGGCGGTCACGCGATCCTCGTTGCCGCAGGACGTGATCAACGCGATCGTGAGGACCAGGAGGGGAATTCGGAATCGCATCGTGGCGCACCTCCCTTCCGGGCCAGGGAACCCAATGTTCGCCACGGCGAAATGATACGCCACGACGAGCGTCCTTGCAACCGCCGGGCGGCCCCCCCTAGAATCGCCGCATGAGCGATCCCGTCGCCGACTACCTCGCGAAGATCACGTCCCGGCTTCGCCCGGAGCCGCCCGCCGAACGCGCGTCCACGGACGACCCCGTCGCCCTCGCCGACGAGATCTTCACCATTCTCACAAGCCGCGAGTTCTGCTACCTGAGCCGGACGAAGACAGCACCCTACCGGGAGCGCTCGGTGGCGCTCCTGGCCGAAGACGTCCGCCGCGGCGACCCGGTCCGCTTCTACTACGACATCGGCCCCGGCTACCACGCCAGCGTCGACCCCGACGAATTGAAGCTCGTCTTCACCGTCGGGTTCTCGGAGCTGTGTGTGCTGACGCAGGTCGCGTCGTTCTGCAACCGCGTCGCGGCGGTCTATCCCCCCGGGGCGAGGTTCTTCCTCGTCATCGACAACGTGTGCGGGCTCTTGACCAACGACATTCCGCTGGAAAACTCGACCGCCTACTGCGCGGAGCTCCGCTCCCTGATCGATCAGACGGCGGTGTCCGACCGGGTCGGGGTGCTCGTCGAATCCGAGGAGTTCGCGCTCTCCGAGTACGACATGGACCGAACGCGGCTCGCGCGCGACGCGGCCGCATTGACGCCCACGCCCATGGACGTCGAGAACGTCCATCGCTTCCTGGGCAGGCGGTGCGACGACGCCGAGGCGACCGAACGCATGGCGAAGTACATGCAGGCCGGCGAGCTGACCGAGCGCATGCTGGCGCGCGTCGTCCGCGGGGTGCGCATGACCCAGCGGGCGACGGGGGAGACGCTCGGGTTCAGGCCGTTTCCGGGCGGCGATTCGCGCACGCAGGTGGGAGAAGTGGCCATCAGCCCGAACAGCAAGGGCGCCCTCCGCCCCATCCTGCTCACGAGCCGCAACGTGGCCCGGTACCGCCGCACCCGCCTGCAGTACCCGCAGCTGCTCCCGCCGGCGGTCCCGTACGTGACCCATGCCGAGCCCATCGAGACGGATCCGTCTCAGGCCGGGAAGTAGGAATACAGCCCTTCGGCCAGGTGGCGCCGCAGGCGGCGCCGGCTGGCGTCATCCATGTAGACCGATGCTCCGGTGGTCTTGTTGACGTCGAGCAGCACGACCTCGCCGTCGACGACGAGATAATCGAGCTTGCCGTAATCGAGCCCCAGCTCCCGGCGCCACGTCGACACCTCGTCGGCCGGCTCGATCAGCTCGGTCTTCGCTCCCGGATCCGATTTGACGACCCGATGCGGCGTGCCGACGCGCGTGCATGTCCATCGGTCACCGAGGAACTGGTAGAGACGAACATGATAGAACCCGTCCTCGAACTCGGGGCGGAACTTCTCCACGACCACCCGCGGATCCGTGAACCGGTGCGCGGGCACGTCCGCGGCGCGCTCGAAGATCTCGTAGTCCCGCGATTCCATAAAGGGCGCGGTCCGTCCCCGCGCTCGGTCCATCCATCGCCTCACCGAGCGCATGCGGCGCCATCGCCGTTCCATCGGCGTCCGCCGCAGGTATTGCTCCGGCGCCCCGGCGTAGTTGAGATCGGACTTCACGATCACGGGACCGTCCCAGGCGTCTCCGGGACGCACCAGGTTCCTGCTGATCGCCGATTTGCGAATGTCACGAGCACCGGCATTCAGCACGACCGGGTAACGCGACGCAAACTCGAGATACTCGTCCGGGACCACCGAAAGGTTGACGTGAATCAGCAGGACGTCTGCGGGCACGAAGCGTTTCGTGCCGAAAAGGAAGCTGACACGGTGCCCGTCTTCGCGCCAGAACTCCGCGAAATGTCCCACGAGATAGGTGGCCGGATTGCGGTGACGGTCACCCTCATGGAACAACACGGCGATATGGCGGGCACGGGGCGGAGTGGGGGTTGCATGCATGGTTGGAGGTTCCTCTTGAAAGCGTATCGCGTGTCAGACACTATGCGGGGCGCGCCAGGGCGTCGATTCGACCGTCCTCCGGGCGGGCGACGCCCCCCGGAACCGCGCCAGACTCCCCACGGGGCATGGGCACTTTCGCCCAGCTCCCTCCGGATCCGGCGCCGGCCGGGCCCGATTCCGCCCGGGCCGGGGCGCGGGGGTCAACGCGGACCGACGGCGCATCGCCCTGTCGGGCAACCGCTTCTCCGACCCCGGGGCTCGGCGGTGCCCCGGTTGGGAGCGGACTGTGGCTCCCGAATGTACTACAATTCGCAGTTGCACGTTTTTTGCTGTGCCTTCAAAGGCACATCCAATCTGTCCTCAACGGGACTCCGTCCCACACGACCGGTCCACGGGTGAACGATGGTATCGAGGAACCTGCTCGTAATCAAGTTTGGCGGCTCCGTGCTCGCAGATACCCGGGTCATCCCGGCGGCGGTCCAGGAAGTATCCAGCCGCCTCGACTCGTTCGACCGCATCGTGGTCGTCGTCTCCGCGTTCCAGAACCAGACCGACGCGCTCGAGAAACGGGCGCTCGCCCTCTGCCTGCGTCCCGTCCCCGAGACGCTGGCATTCTACCTCGGACTGGGTGAGATTCGCGCCGCCAGCGAGCTGG
>CAZCQM010000129.1:4257-8800 GCA_964500785.1 uncultured bacterium | reverse complement strand
CGCCCGCCCCTGGCCGACGATACGTTCAACACACCGAGCAGCCGCTCGCCGTCGAGCAGCGGCACCGAGCACGCGGAGGCGATGTTGAGCCGGTCGCGCGAGGACGTGTAGCGCTCGCCGAGCGACGACTGGCGGATCAGCTTCCCTTTGCGCGACTGCGCCACGCTTCCCGAGATGCCCTCGCCGATCTTCTGCCGCGTGTTCTTGACCACGCGTTCGCTCAGCCCGGTCGCGTGGGCGATGTAGAGCTCGCGCGCCTCCTGCGAGTAGAGCATGATGGACCCGTTGGACGCGCCCGTGCTCTCCACGGCGACGTCGAGGAGGAACTTGAGCAGTCCCTCGCGATCGAACAGGCGTTCGAACCCCTCGATCGCCTTCTCGATGGTGTACGGCTCTTCGGGCTGTGCGGCGGGGACGGCCTGGCTCGGCGGCGACTTGTGCGCGAAGCGCTCCAGCGCTTCGGCGTGGTCGATGACCTCCGCCTTGCCCAGGCGGTCGAGCTCGGGGCCGAACCGGTCCCGTGGCTCGCCCACCACGGCCACGTCGACCGGGAGGTACATGGGCAGGTCTTCGGGGCTGGTCAGCCGGTGGAGGCCCAGGATCTCGGCGATCTCGACGGCCACCGCGGCCGGGTGGCGGTCGTAGACGAATGCGATCTCCACATCCGGGCACTTATGCAGCTCTCCGAGGACGTAGAGATCGGCCTCCCCGCCCCCGATGATCGCAACCCGTATCCGTTTATTTGCCATGGTATTGAGGCGCACACCTCATCGTTCACCCGAACATCGCGAGGGGGTGTCATGGAGGTGTCCTCGATCGGTATGCAATTCGCGGACCACGGGTTCCGCGTCGCGGTCGATTGCGGCGGGACGTTCCCGGCCGGCGCGGCCGGGGGTCGGGTCAGCGGAGCCGGTCCTTGAGGTCGCGGACGAACTGGAGAGCGTCGAGCGGCGTCGACCGGTCGACGTCGAACCCCTCGAGCGCGGAGCGAACGCCCGCGTCCGGCGTGGGCTCCGCCGGCTCGGCGGGTTCGGGCGGCGGCGCGAACAGCGTCATCTGGTCGCGGGTCTGCGGGTCCAGCCCCCGCGCCACCAGGCTGCGGCGCACCTCCAGCGACTCCAGGATCTCCTCCGCGCGGCGAATTACCTCGGGCGGGAGGCCCGCCACGCGCGCCGCGTGGATCCCGAAGCTGCGGTCGCTGGTCCCGGCCACGATCTTGCGCAGGAAGACGATTCCCCCTTCCCACTCGCGGATGGAGATCTTGAGGTTCACCAGACGCGGGTAGGCCGCACGGAGCTGGGTGAGCTCGTGGAAGTGCGTGGCGAAGAGCGTGCGCGGGCGCGCGACGCGGCCTTCCAGCAGGTGCTCGGTCACCGCCCACGCGATGGCGAGGCCGTCATACGTCGACGTCCCCCGCCCGATCTCGTCGAGGACGACCAGGCTGCGCCCGCTCATGTGGCGGAGGATGGCCGCCGTCTCGTTCATTTCCACGAGGAAGGTGGACTCGCCGCGGCTCAACCGGTCGCTGGCGCCGACGCGCGTGAAGATGCGGTCGACCACACCGATGCGCGCGCGCTCCGCCGGAACGAACGACCCCATCTGCGCCATGAGCACGATGAGCGCGGTCTGGCGCAGGAACGTGCTCTTCCCCGACATGTTGGGACCGGTGATGAGCGCAAACTGCCGACGTTCCGGATCGAGCAGGAGGTCGTTGGGAACGAACGCGTCCGGCACCACGCGCTCCAGCACCGGGTGCCGTCCGGCGACGATCTCGAGCACGAGCGAATCGTCGACGACGGGGCGCCGGTAGCCGTTCACCCGCGCGGCGGCGGCCAGCGACTGGACCGCGTCGGCGGTCGCGATGGCGGCCGCGGTCCGCTGGAGCGACGCGCTGCGCGCGGCCACGCTGCCGCACAGGGCGTCGAACACGCGCTGCTCCTCGCGCACCCGGCGTTCTTCGGTGCGCAGGATGAGCTCCTCCTTGTCCTTGAGCTCGGGCGTGAAGAACCGCTGGCTGTTCATGAGGGTCTGCTTGCCCACGTAATCGGGCGGCACCGCGGAGAGGTTCGCGTTCGACACCTCGATGTAGTACCCGAACACCTTGTTGTATCCAACCTTGAGCGATGCGATCCCCGTCCGTTCGCGCTCCCGCGCCTCGAGTCCGGCGATCCACGCCCGGGCGGCCTCGCTGTCCTCGATCAGATGGTCGAGGTCGGCATCGAACCCGCGGCGGATGACGCCGCCGTCGCGCAGGTGCGAGGGCGGGTCGGGCACGATGGCGCGCTCGATTTCGTCGCACAGTGCGGCATGGTCGCCCAGACCGTCGCGCACACCGGAGAGGAGCGCTCCGGCGCCGTCCAGCGCGTCGCCGAGCGACGGGGCCTTTTCCAGCGAGTCGCGCAGCGCGTGCAGCTCGCGCGGGGTGGCCTTGCGCGAGGCCACGCGCGCCGTCAGCCGCTGGATATCGCCCGTTCCCTTGAGCGCCCGCACCAGCGCTTGCGCGCGCGCCGATTCGCTGTACACCCGTGCCACAGCGTCCTGCCGCTCGTCGATCGCCCCCACGTCGAACAACGGGGCCTGGATCCAGTGCCGCAGCTCGCGCGCGCCCATCGGGGTCAGCGTGTGATCGAGGGTCCTCAGCAGGGTCGCCGTCTCCAGCCCGCCGCGCAGCGGCTCGAACAGCTCCAGGTTGGCGATGGTCTCCTCGTCCAGGGAGAGAAACGCGACCTGCCCGATGCGCTCGACGCCCACGACCTGCGGGAGCGCCCCGCCGCGCAGACGACGGCAGTGGCGCAGTAGCGCGCCCGCCGCCAGACGTTCCCCGGCTCCCAGCGCCCCCGCGACGGCGTCCGCCTCGGATCCGAACTGCTCGCCGAACGCTTCCCGGGCGGCGGCGTCGGCGAATTCGTCGTCGGCCAGCTCGGTGACGAACGGGTGGCCGAGGTGGGCGGCGATCGCGGGAGCCAGCCCGTCCGCCGCCGACCTCGCCACCACGACCTCGCGGATCTTTTTGCCCTGGATCATGTGCGGAAACCCGTCGCCGTCGGACTCGCCGCACGCGAAGTCGCCAGTGCTCACGTCGATGAGCGCGACCGACACGGCTCCATCCGCCCCGGGGTGGACGCACAGGCAGTAGTTGTTGTCGGCGTCGGCCAGAAGCTGGGCGTTCATCGCCGTGCCCGGTGTGAGTACTTCCACTACGTCGCGACGCACGAGCCCGCGCGCGAGCGCCGGGTCTTCCACCTGCTCGCAAACGGCGATCTTGCGCCCCGCGGCGAGCAGGCGCGTGATGTACCCCTCCGCGGCGTGGAACGGAACACCGGCGAGGGGAATCGGGTTGGGCTTGTTCTTGTCGCGCGTCGTCAGCGTGATGTTGAGGAGCGACGCCACGTCGATCGCGTCTTCGAAGAAGGTCTCGTAGAAGTCGCCCACGCGAAAGAGCAGCACGCAGTCGGAATACCGGGACTTGATCTCCCGGTACTGGGTCATGAGCGGAGTGTGCTCGCTCATGGCGCGGGCCGCACGGGCATGACGGTGAACGGCTCCTCCAGCCGGCGCGACATCTCTTCGCCGGCCGACTGCGCCTCGCCGCGCGACGCGTAATAACCGCAGCGCACGCGGAACACTTCGCGGTAGTTGATCAGCTCGCTGTCGATGCGGACATTGGGATACATCTTCTTGATCTTCGACGCGAGCTTGATGGCGTTGGCGCGGTCGGCGAACGACCCGAACTGCACGGTGTAGCCCTTGCCCGGCGGGATCGCCGCCTCGCCCCCCTCGCGCTCGGGCGCCGGCTCCGCCGGCTCGGGAGGCGCGAGCTTCGACGCCGCACGTACCGCCTCCGGAGTCTGCGCGAACGCCTGCTCCAGCGCCTCGTACTGCCGCCGCGCCCCCGCGCGGTCCCCGGCTTCCTCCAGGCATTCGGCGTAGCGGTACCAGGCCGTCGGGCTGACGCGCGCCCGGGTCAGCGACTCGTACTCGTCGCACGCCTCCGCCCGGCGCCCCGCCTCGCTCTCCGCCTCCGCCATCGCCACCGCCGCCCAGGTCCGGTACCGCCCCCGCCGCACCCGGTCCAGCGACTGCATCGCCGCGGCGAAGTCGCGCACCATCAGGTTCGCGAGGCCTTCGAAGAGGCAGGCCTCGTCGGAGGAAGCGCAGGCGTTGGAGTCGCGCAGGACGTCGCGGGCGAGCTCGTAGCGTCCCATCGCGAAGTGGATCTTCGCCAGCTCCAGGGCCGCGGGCTGTCCCCATTTGCTCCGGGGAAACTCCGCCACGATTCCCTCGTAGAGGAGCTGCGCGTCGCGCGTCGACCGCACCATCCCCGCGCGGAGGTACATCGCCTCGGCGCGCTCGTCCCCGCGCGCCATGCGCTCCGCCGCCACCAGCGTCGATTCCGCATCGGCAAACCGCCCGGACGCGGCCTGGCGCCGGGCGCGCCGGATGAGATCGCCGGCGTCGTCGCGTGCGGCTGTCGCCCCCGCCGCGGCCAGCGCCAGCGCACCGGTCAACACGATGAGACTAGTTCGAATTGCGCGAGAACGAA
>CAZCQM010000129.1:0-4247 GCA_964500785.1 uncultured bacterium | reverse complement strand
ACGCGGGTGCACCTCGGGCAATGCCAGCGCATTTCGTTGGATTGATAACCGCACGCGGTGCACTTGTAGCGCGCGTCCTGGTCGAGCGAGCGCTCGCTCCGGTCCAGAAAGTCCTCCAGCTCGTCGGCGTCCCCGCGCGAGGCGTAGATGGACGAGAGCAGAACCGTGCCTGCCATCGATCCGGGGTTGGAGTGCCGGTAGTCCTCCAGCAGGTGCACCGCGTCCCCGGTGCGGCCCTGCTTGCGGTAGAAGGAGGCGAGCGCCAGCGCCGCGTGCTCGTCGGCGGGGCGGCTGTCGAGCACCTCCCGGTAGACCGACTCGATCTCGTTGAACGTGCCCCGCTGGTACATCACGCGCTCGAGGCTGCGCAGTGCGACCGGCGCCAGCTCCGGCGAGAGCCGCGCCGCCTGGCGCCAGTGCCGGATGGCGTCGGTCATGTCCCCGGACTGTTCCGCGAGCCGGCCGAGCGCGAGCAGGGCCGACGCACACTCGGGATCGTGACGCAGCGCGCGCTGCAGCGTCTTGCGCGCGTCGCGCGTCCGGCCCTTCTCCGCCTCCCGTTCCGCGATCGTCACCAGGTACAGCGCCACCTCGCGGTCCCCCAGGCCACCGAGCTTCCGGAGCTCCTTGAGGTACTCGTACGCTTCCTCGGTGCGGTCCAGCGCGTGACACGCGCGCGCCGCCATGTCGACGAGGGCGGCGTCGCGAAGGCCGGTCCGCCGCATCGCCGCCTCCACGGCCTCCAGCGCGCGCTCTGGCTGGCCCAGCGCCGCGTAGTCCTCCGCCACGTTGACGTGGATGTCGATCCGTTCCTGGCGGGTTAGATCGGCCTTGACCGTGAGGCTCTTGTGGATCTGCAGCGCCCGGGCGGCGTCGCCCCGCTCCCGCAGCATCTTCCCGATGCGGATGTAGGCGTCCGTCGGCGCGTTCCCGGCCACGATGGCCTGCTGGAGACGCCCGAACGCCTCCGCCTTCTTCCCGTCGATCAGGAGCTTGAGCCCCTCGATGTACGGGTCCGCCACGCGCTCGACGACGCGGTCGCGCCGCCCGCGCAGCACCCACACGCCGCCCGCCACGAGGAGGGCGCCGAGCGCGCCGGCCAGAAACTGCAATGCGGGAGAATCGCCCATGAGACGAACGGCGCCCGGCTAGGAATCGAGGCCCGTTCTCGTGCCCTCCGTGTCTTCGAGGGGGAGACTGCGCAGAGCCGCGATCTCCCGGTCCATGCGCGTGACCTCACGACGGGCACGCGCGATCTGCCGGCGCAGATTGATCTCGTTGATGACGGAGATCACGAAGGAAAATGCCATTCCCGCCACGAAAACGAACAGCATCAGCACGTCCAGCTTCAGGCCGGGGTACTGATGGGTGAACAGGGTGAAGTCGATCGTCTGATCGGCGTTCTCCATTCCGATCCACAGGAATGCGATCACGCCCACCAGGACCAACAGAGACCTGACGAACCACACGTTTGTGGCCTCCTCGCGAAGAAATGCCCTTGCTCCGCCCCGATTCTGGACGCCCGATCGTGCCAGCGTCAAGGACGCAATGGGCGTGACACAAACGACGAGGGCCGGTCGGCGGCGACCGGCCCTCGCATACGTACGCGCCCCCGTGTTCGACGTCTATTCCGTCGACTCGCGGGACTCGGCGGATTCCGCAGACTCCGACGCCTCGGACGATTCGGCGGCTTCGGCGGGCTCGTCACTCGACGACGTCTCCTCGTCCACATCGTCCATGTCGTCCCCCTCGGACGACCCGCCCGTCGGAATCTCGATGTCGCGCTTCGGGTGACGGTCGATGAACTCACGAACCTCGTCCTCGGAACGCGTCTTCATGTACGCGTTCACGCTCAGCACGATACGCTTGCTCTTGGGATCGACCTTGATGACGACCAGCGGGAGCTCCTCGCCCACCTGGAAGTACTGTTCCGGGTGAACGATGTCGTCGATACCCATGTGCCCGACCGGGACGAATCCCTCGACGTCGTGGCGCAGCTCGACGACCGCACCGCGGTCGAGGATGCGGGTGATCTTGCCCGTCGTCTCCACGTCGGGAGCGAACTCGACTGCGAGGCGATCCCACGGGTTTTCGGTCAGCTGCTTCATCCCCAGGCTGATGCGCTTCTTGTCCTGGCTGATCTCCAGCACGACCACGTCGACCAGATCGCCCTTCTTGACGATCTCGCTCGGATGGCGCACGCGCTTGGCCCAGGACATGTCGGAGATGTGCAGGAGGCCGTCGAGGCCCTCCTCGATCTCGACGAAGGCGCCGAAATTGGTGAGGTTGCGGACGATCCCCTTGAGCCGTGTTCCGGGCGGATAGCGCCGCTCGATCGTGCTCCACGGATCCGGCTCGGTCTGCTTGAGCCCGAGCGAGATCTTCTGGGCGTCCTTGTCGACCTTGAGCACGACCGCCTCGACGTCCTGGCCTACGGAGAGGATCTTGGACGGGTGCTTGACGTGCTTGGTCCACGACATCTCGGAAATATGGATGAGGCCCTCGACGCCCTTCTCCAGCTCCACGAAGGCGCCGTAGTCGGTGATGCTGACCACGCGCCCCTTGAGCCGGGTCCCGACCGGGTAGCGTTCGTTGACGCCTTCCCACGGGTGCGGCGTGAGCTGCTTGAGACCGAGCGAGATCTTCTCCTTCTCGCGGTCGAAGTCCAGGACCTTGACGCTGATGTTCTCGCCGATCTGCACGACGTCCGACGGGTGGCCAACGCGGCCCCACGTCATGTCGGTCAGATGCAGGAGTCCGTCGACCCCGCCGAGGTCGACGAACGCGCCGAAGTCGGTGACGTTCTTGACGACGCCCTCGCGGACCTGTCCGGTCTCGAGCTCGGCCATCAGCCCGCGCTTGAGCTCCTCGCGCTTCTCTTCGAGCACGACGCGGCGCGACACGACGATGTTGCGGCGCCGCTTGTTGATCTTGATGATCTTGAAGTCGAGCGTCTCGCCCATCAGGTCGTCGAGATTGGGGACCTGGCGCAGCGCAATCTGGCTGCCGGGCAGGAACGCGTCCACGCCCATCAGGTCGACCACGAGGCCGCCCTTGATGCGGCGCTTCACGCGGCCCTGCACGACCTCGTTGTTGTCGTGGGCGTCTTTGATCTTGCCCCACACCTTGAAGAAGTCGGCTTTTTCCTTGGACAGCACGACGAGGCCGTCCTGGTTCTCGAGCTTCTCCAGATACACGTCGAACTGGTCGCCCACCTTCAGGTCGTCGATGTTGCGAAACTCCGCACGAGGGATCGTGCCTTCGCTCTTGAAGCCGACGTCGATGATGACTTCGTTCTCACGGATCTCGGTCACCGTTCCGCGAACGATCTGGCCTTCCTCGAAGGTCGTGATGGTGGCATCGTAATCGATGGCCACGGCCGTCGCCGAGCGACCGGTATCCTCCTGCGCCGCCGCCTCGGCGTCGAGCGTTTCGAACAACGCATACGCCGGCGAGCGCAGACTCCCACCTCCTTTCGTGTGGTCTTTTTCGGTGCGGGCCGCCGCGGCGCTCCCGCTGGATTCATCGATCATCAAACTCGTTCGCCTCCTGACAGGTCGGGTAACCGTGAAAAAATGGGATTCTGGGATCATACCGGGTCCGGATAGGCCCCGCAACCGAAAACTGGGGAACGAGTTCGGGGCGTCAGTATCCCCCGTCCTTGAGCGCCTGGATGGCCGCCATCACCATCTCGGCGTGGCGCCGGTACAGGCTCCTGTCGTCCTGCGCGCGGTATTCCTCCACCAGCCCGGCCGGAATGCGGATGGGCCGGCCGTGGACCACCGTGAAGCGGGTGCGCCGCCACAGGCAGTCCCGAAGCCGGTTCGTGCCCGTGATGTAGACGGGAATCACCGGCACGCCGGTCTGGACGGCGAGATACCCGACCCCGCTCCGGGCCTTGCCCAGCTCGCCCCCCGACACCCGTCCCCCCTCCGGGAATATCAGCACGGACGAACCGGTCTGGAGGAGGCGGAGCGCGTGCCCCATGGCCTCACGGTCGAACATCTCGCGGCGGATGGGAAAGGCGTTGACGTAGCGGATCATGGGCCCGAGCAACGGATGGCGGAACAGCGAGTCCTTGGCGACGAAGTGGACTTCGCGCGGCAGGCGGCTGCTCACCGCCGGCGGGTCGGCGTAGGCGAGATGATTGGACGCGAAGATGTAGTGCTGCCCCGGTTCCCCGCGGTAGAGCCGGCGCACCCGCATGCCGAGGACCGTGTCGTAATATTTCGGCGGCAGCGCCGCGG
>CAZCQM010000128.1:0-8914 GCA_964500785.1 uncultured bacterium | reverse complement strand
CGCAGGGGGAGCCGGCGGCGCCCTGGAAGTCATTCCATCCGCCGCCTATGCGACGAGCACCCTCCACGCCCGCCGGGCCGGCGTGCGGGGCGTGCACGGCGACATCGAGGCGTGCCGGTGGTTTCGTAACGGCGAGGAGATCCCCGGCGTCAACGGCGGCACGCTGACGCCCGATCACTTCAAACGGGGCGACGAGATCGTCGCCGAGGCGACGATCGAGCCGGGGAGACCGGCGGTGCGCACAGAGCCGGTGGTCGTGGCTAACACGCCGCCGCGCATCGTGACCGCGTCGACCGTGCTGCGGCGCGATCCCAGCGCCGCACTTGCGGTCGCGATGACCGTCGTCGACGCCGACGGCGATTCGCTCAGCCGCAGCTACGCATGGTTCCGAAACGGCGCGGAGATGCCGGGGCAGACCGGCCCCACGGTCGACGCGTCGCTGTTCCGCATGGGCGACAAGGTGAACGCACGCGTCACCGTCACCGACGGCGACGGCGCATCGACCAGCGCCGCGACCGACGCGGTGGAACTGGGGAGCAACGCCCCCCGCATCACCTCGACGCCGCCGGAAGCCCTCGAAGAGGGCGGCCGGTTCGTCTACCAGGTGAAGGCGACCGCGCCCGATCCGCGCGCGCTTTCCTACGAGCTGGTCGAAGCGCCCGACGGCATGACCATGGACCGAAGCGGGCGCGTGGAGTGGACGGTACCGCCCGACACCAGCGGGACGCAGGCGTACGGCGTGGCCATCCGGGTGTCCGATCCGACCGGCGGAGCGGCGACCCAGCGTTTCCGCCTGACCGCGGTTCCCCCCCGGACCGACTGAGGGGCCTTCCATCCGCCTTCCAGGGTGCCACGGGCTCCGGCGCGACGAGCGCCGGGGCCCGTCGTGCATGCGCGGCGGGCGAACGGTTTGGACACGCCCCCGCCGGTCCGCTACAATCCGCCCGAGGTGGGATCCAAGCGAGCGCGAACGCGGACGGTGACGGTGGGGGCGGGGGCCTGGAAGGGAAGGAAGCTTCTCTACCCGGACGGCCTGCGCCCCACGATGCAGCGGACGAAGGAATCCCTCTTCTCGTCGCTGGGAGGCCGGCTGGCGGGCGCCGTTTTCGTCGATCTCTACGCGGGGGCGGGCGGAGTCGGTATCGAGGCGCTGAGCCGCGGTGCGCGCACGGTGCACTTCGTGGAGAACCGGCGCGAGGCGGTGTCGATGCTCCGGGCCAACCTGGAGGCGTGCGGCGCCGGCGAGGACCGGTTCGCGATTCACGAGGCCGCCGTGTCCGAGATCATCGCGCGAGACCCGTGCCCCTTCGCCGACGCCACGCTGCTCTTCGCGGATCCCCCGTATGACGTCGACGTGAACGCCGATCTCCTGTCCCGGTTGCGGCCGCACGCGTTTCCTGCCGTCGGGACGCTCGTGATCGAGCACCGCGCCCGGCGCGCGCTGGTCGCTCCGACTGGCCTGGCGCTCGAGCGCAAGCGCCGCTTCGGCGACACCATGCTCTCGTACCTCGTCCCCGGGCCCGCCACGGCCCGGGAGGAAGTGGAGTCCGGATCGTGACACGAGCCCTCTATCCCGGGACCTTCGACCCCATTACCTACGGCCACGTCGACCTGATCCACCGCGCAAGCCGGCTCTTCGACGAGCTCGTCATCGCGGTGGCGGAATCCAAGAGCAAGGGCGCCTTCTTCTCGCTCGCGGAGCGCACCCGCTTCGTCCGTTCCTGCGTGACCGGGCTCGACAACGTAAGCGTGACGAACTTCAGCGGCCTCCTGGCCGACGAATTCGGCAATCAGAAGGTGGACGTGGTCATCCGCGGCCTGCGCGCCATATCCGACTTCGAGTACGAGCTGATGATGGCGTTGATGAACCGCAAGCTCAACGAGCGCTTCGAAACCGTCTTCCTGATGCCGAGCGAGCAGTACGTGTACCTGCACAGCTCGCTGGTCCGGGAGGTCTTCGCGCTGGGCGGCGATGTCTCCCAGCTCGTCCCTCCCACCGTCCTGGCCGCGTTCCGCAAGCGGGGCGGGCGGAAGGCGACGCGACGACGGCGTTGACCGGGGCCCGGAGTTTCTGCTAGCGTTACCGCTCCTCCCGAAAGTGTCCTCCCGGCCGTTCATGTGATATCGAGATGCGGCGGCGCGAGCCGGCGCGAGGAGATCGTGCGCGTGTTCATCGATCATGTCATCGTCGAGGTCCGTGCCGGCGACGGCGGCGACGGCTGTGTTGCCTTCCGGCACGAGAAGTTCGCGCCGCGCGGCGGTCCCTCCGGGGGCGACGGCGGGCGCGGGGGCAGCGTCATCGTGGAGGCGTCGGGCGGCGTCACGACGCTGATCGACCTTCATTACCGCCGCCACGTGCGCGCCGAGCGCGGCGCCCACGGCAAGGGAAGCACGCAGACCGGCCGCGACGGCAAGGACGCCGTCATCGTCGTCCCGCCGGGGACCGAGGTGCACGATGCGGACACGGGCGATCTGCTGGGCGAGCTCCTCGCCGACGGCGACCGCATCGTGGTGGCGCGCGGCGGCAAGCCGGGGTTCGGCAACGAGCACTTCAAGAGCGCCCGCAACCAGACACCGCGGCAATTTACCTACGGCGGCGACGGCGAGGCGCGGCGGCTGGAGATCACGCTCAAGCTGATCGCGGACGTGGGGCTGGTCGGCGAGCCCAATGCGGGCAAGTCCACGCTGATCAGCACCGTGAGCGCCGCGCACCCGAAGGTGGCGGAATATCCGTTCACGACCACCACGCCCGTGCTCGGCCTGGTGCGCCTCGACGAGCGCGACGCGTTCGAGATGGTCGACATCCCCGGGCTCATCGAGGGCGCGCACGAGGGCCGCGGAATGGGCAAGGAATTCCTCCGCCACGTCGAACGCTGCCGCGTGCTCCTCTTCATGATCGACGTTCTGCAGCCCGATCCGGCGGCGAGCTACCAGATGCTGCGCAGCGAACTGATGCATTACGATCCCGTTCTGCTCGAGCGGCGGAGCATCCTGGCGCTCACCAAGTGCGACGCCCTGGAAGGCGGCGCGTCGGGCGTCGACCCCGCGCTGCTCGGTCTGCACGAGCGCACGGTGCCGATCTCGGCGGTGAGCGGGGAGGGAATCGAGCGTCTGAAACAGGAGATCCGGCGATTGCTGCGGGATTGACCGGCTGCACAGGGGAGGGGTGGATGGAAACGGGACGATTGGCGGTGGCGCTCCTGCTCGCCGAAGAGGTGACGCCGCGCGACTGGGCACGGCTGGGCGCGGCTTCGCCGCACGACATCGAAAGCGAATGGATCGACGACGCGCTGCGCGCGCGTCTGGGCAAGTGCGTGGACGCACCCGATGACGCCGCCGTCGACGCGCAGATGGAGCGGGCCGCGCACGCCGGTGCGCGCGTGCTGACCCCCTGGGACGCGGATTATCCGGCGCGCCTGCGGGGCGTGCCCGACGCGCCGCCGGTGCTCTTCGTGCGCGGAGACGCCTCGCTACTCGGCGGACCCGCGCTCGCCGTGGTGGGGACGCGCACGCCGAGCGCGCGGGGTACGGCCTTCGCGGCGACCCTGGCGACCGCGGTCGCGGCGTCGGGCGTCACCGTCGTCAGCGGGCTGGCGCGCGGCATCGACACCGCCGCCCACCGGGGCGCGCTGGCCGCACCCGGGACCACGGTCGCGGTGCTGGGGACGGGAATCGACGTCGTCTATCCGCGGGAGAACGATCGCCTGATGGAGCATGTCGCCGCCGCGGGGTGCGTGGTGAGCGAGCAGTTGTGCGGGACGCACGCAACGTCGTATGCGTTTCCGCGCCGCAACCGGATCATCAGCGGGCTGAGCGAGGGGGTCGTCGTCGTCGAAGGCGGCGCGCGCAGCGGAGCGCTGATCACCGCGCGCTGGGCGATCGAGCAGGGGCGCGAGGTCGGCGCCGTCCCGGGCTTTCCCGGCGACTTCCGGAGCGCGGGGCCCAACCGCCTGCTGCGCGAGGGCGCCTTCCTCGTCGAGGACGCCGTGGACGTCTTCCTGAGCGTTCCCGCGCTTCGGGTGACGGCGACGATGAATGCGCCCCGGGACGCCGCCCCGGAGGACGGGGCCGGTCGCGACGAGGCGCGCGTCCTCGGCCTGGTCGCCAACGATGCGGACGTCGACGACATCGCCGCGTCGTCCGGGCTCGACGTGGGCCGCGTGCAGGAGATCCTGGTGCGGCTCGAGATCGAGGGCCGCGTCACCCGCGACGGGTTGGGCCGGTACGTGCGCACGCCGGGCCGGTAGGGTATAGTGCGACCGACGCGGACCATGTCAGCGAAACGACTTCAGCACAGCATCGAGTACGGCGCCGTCCGGGGCGCGATGGCCCTGGCGGGCCACCTGCCCCGCACCGCCGCGTTGCGCATCGGCGGCGCGCTGGGTGCGACGGCCTTCGACGCGTTCCGGTTGCGGCGCGCGGTGAGCGTCGACAACATCGTTCGCGCCCTGGGCGTTTCGGAAAGCGAGGCCACCGCGATCGCGCGCCGGGCCTACCGGAACATGGGACGGTCGCTACTGGAATTCGCCGCCTTCTCGCACTGGACCCACGCCGCCGTGCTGGACCTGGTGACGCCCGAGCACTACGACCACCTCGAAGCCGCGCTGGCGATGAAGCGCGGCGTCGTGTTCGTCACCGGGCACTACGGAAACTGGGAGCTGCTGGGGGCGCACATGTCCGCGAGCGGGTTTCCGATCGACTTCCTGGTGGGGGAGCAGACCAACACCCGGGTCGACGACGCGATGAACCACCTGCGGCGCCGCGAGGGAATCGGAATCATCACGCGCACCATGTCGCTGCGCAAGGTCTCCCGCGCCCTGGCGGAGAACCGGGTGGTGTGCATGCTGGCCGACCAGGACGCGCGCCGGCACGGCGTCATGGTCGATTTTCTGGGGCGGCCGGCGTCGACCGTCCGCGGGCCGGCGCTCTTCGCCATCCGCCGGCAATGTCCCATCGTCACCGGATTCATCCGTCGGGAAGGGAACCGCCACCGCGCCGTCCTCAACCCGCCCCTGCTCGCGCGCGAGCTGCCCGAAGACGAGGCGATCCTCGACCTCACCCAGCGACACGCCGACGCCCTGGCCGATCAGATCCGGGCCCGCCCGGACGAGTACTTCTGGCCCCACCGGCGATGGAAAACGACGTCTCTGTAATTTATTTAATTACAGAATGTAACGAGTGTTATTTATCCCTGTTTCGAGGGCGGGGTATGCGGCTGGAAACCGATCGGCCCTTTCGACGGGTCGCCGGGCAGCAGCTTGATCTCGCCGTGCTCGGACTCGAAGCGCTTGATGTTGGCTTCGAGGGTCGAGAGCAGGGCCTTGGCGTGCTGCGGCGTGGTCACGATGCGGGAGAACACCTTGGCCTTCTGTGCGCCGGGGAGCATGCGCGCGAAGTCGAGGACGAACTCGGACGGGGAATGGGTGATGATGACGAAGTTGGAGTAGATTCCTTCCCACTCCTTGTCGCCGATCTCGATGTTGACGGTGCGCTGGTCGGTCATGTCGGGCTCCTTTCGGCGGGTGGTCGGGCGGCGCGCATCGATGTCCCCGCGGAGCCCGGAATCTACCACGCGCGTCCCCCGCGGGCAAGCCGCCCGGCGGCTTGACACCCTCCCGGCCGTGTGATAGCGTGACGCCGCTTCCGTTTGTCGAGCCGCCGCCTTCGACCCGTCCCGCCCCGGTCCTCCGCGGTCCGGGCCATTTTTTTGAGGAGCTTTCGGTGAGTCCCGTGCCCAGCACGCGTCCCAGTCTGCCCGTGGAACGGGTGCGCCGGTACGTGGCGCGCTTCGCGTCGGCGTCGGTCGCCGTACTCGGCGACGTGATGCTCGACCGCTATTTCTGGGGTGAGGCGGAGCGCATCTCTCCCGAGGCGCCGGTACCGATCGTCCACGTGACGCGGCGCAGCAAGCGCCTCGGCGGGGCGGCCAACGTGGCCGCCAACCTGCGCGCGCTGGGGCTCGGCGCGGAAATCGTCGCCGTGCGCGGCGCGGACCGGGAGGGACGTGAGCTGGTCCGCATGTTCTCGCGCCGGGGCATCGGCACCGGCGCGCTGGTGGAGGCGCCGGGGCGCGCGACCACAGAGAAGGTGCGTATCATCGCGCGCAGCCAGCAAGTCGTGCGCGCGGACTTCGAGACGGAGGATCCCGTCGACGGCGACGCACGGCGTGCCGTCTACGATCACGCGACGGCGCTGGCGTCCACCTGTGACGCGCTCGTGATTTCCGACTACGGGAAGGGGGTCGTCGTGGAACAGCCGCTGCGCGACCTCGTGGCGCACTGGCGCGGGCTGGGCAAACCCGTGCTCGCCGACCCGCACGTGTCTCACTTCGACTGGTATCGCGGTGTCACCGTCGTCACCCCGAACACGCGCCAGGTGCTCGCCGCGACGGGAATCGATTACCGCAAGGGCAACGACCCGTCGGCGCTCGCGTTCGAGGTGGTGCGGGGCATGGAGCTCGGCGCGCTGCTCGTGACCCGGGGCGAAGACGGAATGAGCCTCTATTATGGAGACAACGGCCAGGTCCACATCCCCACGGTGGCGAAGCAGGTGTTCGACGTCACCGGGGCGGGCGACACGGTGATCGGTGTGCTCGCCGCCGCCCTGGCCACGGGCGTCGACCTGGTCGACGCCGTCGTCATGGCCAATCAGGCTGCCGGCGAGGTCATCAAAGAGGTGGGGACGTCGTCGCTGTCCGCCGAGGATCTGGTGGCCGCGTTCGCCTGATGGACGGCAGGGAGGAGATCGAGCGCACGGTGGTTCCGCGCGAGCGCCTGGCCGGCGTGGCCGAGGCGTGGCGGGCGGCGGGGCGTTCGATCGTGTTCACCAACGGCTGCTTCGACCTCCTGCACCCGGGGCACCTGGCGTTGCTCGAGGCGTCGGCCGCGCAGGGAGACGTGCTGATCGTCGCCATCAACAACGACGCATCGGTGCGCGCGCTCAAGGGGCCGGGCCGTCCGATCTACCCGGCGGGAGAGCGCGCCGAGCTGCTGCTGGCCTTGCGCTGGGTGGACGCCGTCACCGTGTTCGAGGAGGACACGCCGAAGGAGACGATCGAGCTCGTCCGGCCCGACGTCCTGGTCAAGGGCGCCGAGTACGGTGCGGGCGCGATCGTAGGAGAGGAGTTCGTCGTCGGGAGCGGCGGGCGCGTCGTGCGAGTCGCGATGGAGCCCGGGTATTCGACGTCGGTCATCGTAACCCGTATAAAGGAGCGCGGGTAGCACCGCGAATCAATCATCATGGCAAAAAACCGAATCGTCATCCTGGGGGCCGCGGGCCGAGATTTTCACAACTTCAACGTCCTGTATCGCAACAACCCCGACTTCGAGGTGGTTGCGTTCACCGCCACACAGATCCCGCACATCGAGGGACGGGCGTATCCGCCGGAGCTGGCCGGCGAGGCCTACCCGGGAGGAATACAGATCGTGCCCGAATCGGAGCTGGCCGCGCTGTGCGACAAGGAGGAGATCGACGCGGCGGTGTTCTCGTACAGCGACGTGTCGTACGAGTATGTGATGCAGCGCGCCGCGCTGGTCAATTCGCTCGACATGGACTTCGTCCTCCTCGGGGCCGGGCGCACGATGCTGCCGAGCTCGAAGCCGGTGATCGCGGTGTGCGCGGTGCGCACCGGGAGCGGCAAGAGCCAGACCACGCGCCGCGTATCCAGGCTGATGCGCGAGCGCGGCTACCGCGTGGTGGTGGTCCGTCACCCCATGCCCTACGGAGATCTGGCCGTGCAGGCGGTGCAGAGGTTCGCGTCCTACGACGATCTGGAGACGGCGCACTGCACCATCGAAGAGCGTGAGGAGTACGAGCATCATATCGCGGCGGGAAGCGTGGTGTACGCGGGCGTCGACTACGCCAAGATCCTCAAGGAGGCCGAGGGAGAGGCCGACGTGATCCTGTGGGACGGCGGCAACAACGACCTGCCGTTCTACCGGCCCACGCTCTGGATCGTCGTCGCCGATCCGCACCGGCCCGGCCACGAGACTCGCTACTACCCCGGGGAGACCAATGTCTATCGCGCCGACGCCGTCATCGTGAACAAGGTGGATTCGGCGGAGCCCGAAGCGGTGGAGAAGGTGATCGCGAACGTGCGCGCGCGCAACCCGAAGGCGGAGATCATCCGCGCGAAGTCGCCGGTGACCGTCGAGGGCGATTCGTCCCTGATCAAGGGCAAGCGCGTCCTGTGCGTCGAGGACGGGCCGACGGTAACCCACGGCGAAATGAAGTACGGCGCCGCGGTCGTGGCGGCGCGGCATTTCGGCGCGGGGGAGATCGTCGACCCGCGTCCGTGGACGGTGGGCGAGATCAAGGAGACGTTCCAGAAGTACCCGGGCATCGGGCACCTGCTTCCCGCGATGGGCTACGGGGAGGCGCAGATTGCGGACCTCGAGCAGACGATCCGCGCCGTTCCCTGCGACGTCGTCCTCATCGGCACGCCGATCGACCTGACCCGTCTGGTGAACATCGACAAGCCGTGCCTGCGCGTGACGTACACGCTGGAGGTGGAGGGTAAGCCGACGCTGACGGGAATCATCGATCGGTTTGCGTCCGAGCATCCGCCGGTTCGCGGCGAATAACGGCACACATGGAGACTGTTTCGGTACGTTAGAAGGAGCACCATGAAGATTCACGAATATCAGGCCAAGGAGTTGTTTGCGCGCGGGGGGATCCCGGTTCCGCCGGGCACGGTGGTGGAGTCGCCCGAGGCGGCGGAGAAAGTGGCGGCGGAGATCGGCAAGACCGTCGTGGTCAAGGCGCAGGTCCTGGTGGGTGGCCGCGGCAAAGCGGGCGGCGTCAAGCTGGCCAAGACTCCCGCGGAAGCGAAGGCCCGCGCGGCCGAGATCCTCGGCATGGACATCAAGGGAGAGACGGTGCACCGCGTGCTCGTCACCGAAGCGGTGGACATCGC
>CAZCQM010000127.1:0-8920 GCA_964500785.1 uncultured bacterium | reverse complement strand
TTCCGGAGGCGCAGCTCGACCGGTTCATGTTCAACGTTCAGGTCGACTACCCGTCCGAAGCGGAAGAGGTGAAGATCGTCGAATCGACGACGGCCTCGATCGGCGAACAGCCGTCGATCGTTCTGCACGGCGACGACATCCTCAGCACGCAGCAGTTGATCCGCACCGTCCCGGTGGACTCGCACGTGCTCGGCTATGCCATCCGCCTCGTGCGCGCCACGCGCGACGACACCATCGCGCAGGTCAATCAATACGTCTCGTGGGGCGCGGGCCCGCGCGCCGGCCAGAACCTCGTGCTGGGTGCGAAGGTACGCGCCGTGATGAACGGCCGCCCCATCCCGAGTATCGACGACGTGCGTGAGATCGCGCACCCGGTGCTGCGTCACCGGATCGTCACCAACTTCAACGCGGATGCCGACGGCGTATCGACCGACGACATCATCGACATGCTGCTGGAGGGTGTGAAGGAGTAGCCGTGCCTGTCGCGCGGACACCGTCCCTCACTTTCCGTTCCGGTGCGCGGCGCACCGCCGCGACCGTCCTCGGTCTGTCGATCCTCATGATCGCCGGACTCGCCGCGCTGGGCTCGGGATCGAGCGGCAAGGATGCCGACGCGGATCCCCACACCGTCCAATGGGTGTGCGACCACGAACCGGATCGGGTACGCGCCCTCTTCAACGGCCTCAACCTCGATCGCCCCAGCCTGAGCGCCGTCAAGCGCGCCGTCCTCGACGACGACTACGCGGGTGCGTGTGACGCCCTGTTGCGCTACTACCGCACCGTGCCCCGCGCGCTCTGGCTGCGCCGCGACCCTGTGCCCGACAAGGGAACCAGGGCCGCGTACGCCGAGCGCGTGCTCGAAGACACGCTCTACTTCTACGAGGAGCCAGGGCGTATCCGGCGCAACCGCCGCGGCGGAATCGACTGGTCCTACCAGGGACCCGGCGACCAGGCGGAATGGCGCTGGGCACTCAACGCGCTCATGTACGGCGACATGCTCTCCGCCGGCTACTTCGCGACGGGCCGGCAGGCATACATCGAGCGCCTCGACGAAGACACGCGGGACTGGATCCTCTCCAACCCGTGCCCGGGGCGACTCGACCTGCGCGGCAACTGGCGCGGCAATGAAGCGGCGGCGCGCGTTCGCGTCTGGTTCCATGAGTTCTATTCGCTGCAGGGTTGCGACGCGTTCTCACCCGCGACGCGCATCCTGATGCTCTCGAGCCTCCTCGACCACGCCCATCAGCTTCTCCTGTTCCATCGCCACGGGGCCACCAACTGGGCCGTCAACGAGCTGAGCGGGCTGGCCACGATCGGCGCCGCGTGGCCCGAGTTCCAGGACGCGGCGGGCTGGCGCCGGTACGCCGAGGAGCACATCTGCAAGCAGGTGGCCGGGCAGGTCTACCCCGACGGCGCCCAGATGGAATTGACGAACACCTATGAGCGGCTGACGGCGGAGTCGTTCGAGCGTTTCATGGACGTCTTCCGCCAGTTCCGCTATCCGATTCCCGACTCGCTCGCCGTCGGCGTAGAACGGATGTGGGACTATCTCGCGTATACGACCCGTCCCGACGGCACCACGCCGGAGAACAACGATTCCGAGCGGCAATCGATTCGCAACAAGATCCTCGCCGCGTCGCAGAGATATCACCGGCCGGACTGGGCCTACGTGGTGACCAACGGGAAGGGGGGGAAGAAACCCGCGGTGCGGCCCACGGTGACGTTCCCGTGGGCGGGACAGACCATCATGCGCAGCGGATGGGATGCGAATGCACTGTGGTGTTTCTTCGACGCGGGACCGTACGGCACCGGTCATCAGCACCGCGACAAGCTCCACCTGTCGATCGACGGCTTCGGGCGCGCGTTGCTGGTGGACGCCGGCCGCTACTCCTACGAAGACGATGCCTTCCGCAAGTACTTCGCGGGCTCCGCCGGGCATAACGTGATCCGGATCGACCGCCGCGACCAGCGCCCGGGCAATGAGCGTGCGACGGAGCCGATCGCCGCGACCGAGTACGGTACCAGCGCGACCTTGGACTTCGCCCGCGGCATCTTCAGCAGCGGGTACGAAGGCGTCAAGGGCGAGGCGATTCATACGCGCGCCGTCATCTACGTGCACGACAAGTTCTGGGTGGTGGCGGACCGCATCGAGACCGACCGCCCGCGCACCGTCGAAGCGTTGTGGCATTTCGCGCCCGACTGCCACGTCACGATAGACGGGCGCACCGTGACCAGCGACGATGACGGGCTCGGCAACCTGCGCGTCGTCCCCGTCGGTGGCGTGGGCTGGAGCGTCGACGTCGTCGCGGGGGAGACGAAACCCATCCAGGGCTGGTACAGTCCCATTTACGGGACGAAGGAGCCGTGCGCGACCGCGGTCTACACCGCGGAGATCCCCGGAACCACGACGTTTGCCTGGGTGCTTGTGCCCGCGAAGGGGGCGGTGCCGGAGGCCGACACGCGTATTCTCTCCAGCCGGCCGGAGCGCATCGAGCTGCGCGTCCAGATCGCCCCGAAGGAGTCCTACGTCGTCACCGTTCCCATGAATGCGTGGCGCCCGAGCGTGCGGCGCGGCGGCTAGTTTCGAGGTCGCCGCCCTCCGGCGGTGCGTGTATACTCGCCGCATGGCGGAGCCCCGGAAGCTCAAGACCGGTATCGTCGACGTCACCTTCGGAGAAGGCGTGACCGTCGTCGAGCCGTGCAACCTCTACGGATGCGTGATCGGAGACGAATCCTTCGTCGGGCCGTTTGTCGAGATCCAGAGGAACGTCACCATCGGCAAACGCGTCCGCGTTCAATCGCACGCGTTCATCTGCGAGCTGGTCACGATCGGTGACGACTGCTTCATTTCCCACGGCGCCATGTTCATCAACGATGTGTTCAAGACCGGCGGCCCCGCGTGGGGACGAAACGATCTGTGGAAACCGACTCGAATCGGCAACCGGGTATCCATCGGGACCAACGCCACCATTCTCCCCGTGTCGATTTGCGACGGGGTCGTCGTGGGCGCGGGGGCCGTGGTCACGCGGGACATCACCGTCCCGGGAATCTACGCGGGGAATCCGGCCCGGCTGGTCCGAAAGACGTGACATCGCCATGATCACACGCGACGCCGCGGAGCCGCCGCACATGACTCCCGTCGACGGGACGGCCCCTCCGAGCGTCCTGGTCGTGGGCGGCTCGCTGGACGCGGGCGGCCTGGAGCGCTCGTCGGTGGCGCTGGCCAATGCGCTCGCCGAAGACGGTCTCGCCGTGTGGTACGCGAGCGCCGCCGGCCCGTTGCGGATGCAGCTCGACCTCCGCGTCCGCTTCATCGAAATCGCCAACCCCGCGCACACGGCCAGCCGCGCCACGCACGAGCTCATGCTCTACGTCAAGCACCACCGTTTCGACGTCGTCCACGCACACGGCGCGATGTGCGGGCTCGTGTCCTCCATATCGGTCAAGGCCGCCAAGGTGCCGTCCACGCGTGTGCTCACGATCCACGAACGACCGTTCCCCGGCCTGCCCCGGCGGCTGGCCGGGCCCGTCCTGCGACGGTGTGCGGATCATTTCATCGCGGTCAATCACGAGTTGCAGGCGGAGCTCGAATCGCTCGGCATTCGCGCGGAAAAGCTCTCGCTCATCCCGGACTGCGTCGACGTGGACGACATTGCGACGCGCGCGGCCGCGCTCGACGGCGAGGGAGTGCGCGGCCCGCTCGGCATCCCGACCGGCGCCAAGGTGCTCGTCATGGCGGGAACCGCCGCGACGGTGCGGAATATCGAGCACTTCACGCAGATCGCGCGCGAGGTCGCCGCGCGCGAGAACTCCTGCGAGATCCACGCCGTCGCCGTCCGGGGCCGCAGCGATCGCGGGGCGTCGCCGCGCGCGGCGGCGAAGGGCGTGCCGGCCACGATGCACTTCGTGGACGATCGCCGCGACCTCGTGCCGTATCTGGGCATCGCCGACGCCGTCGTGTTCGCGTCCGACCACGCGGACGAATCGCCGACGTTCCTCCTCGAGGCGAGCGCGGCGGGGAGGCCCATCGTGTGCTCCAACGTCCCCGGCAACCGCGAGATCGTGATCGACGGGGAGACGGGACGCCTCGTCCACAACGACGTGGGGGCATTCGCGGACGCGGCCCTCGAGCTGCTCCGGGATCCCGCCCGCGCGTCCGACCTGGGCGCCGCCGCCCGCGACCGCGCGCGCGCCGCATTCGATCGATCGCAGGCGTCGCGGCGGACGGCCGATCTCTACCGGCGCCTGCTGTCGCCCGACGGCGCCGCCTCGGCCCCCGGACGCGATCGCCGATCGTGACGCCGCGATCGCACCCGCGCTGGCGCCGAAGCGCGCCGGCTGTGTATAATTCCTGTCTCTCCCCGTGACGGGGCGAGGCGGCGACTCATGGCGTATCTTCGTGACAAGAAACAGGTTTCCCGCTACCTCGACCCCGCCGTCGTCGGCAAGCTCCAGAATATGGAGCTCAAGGCGCGCCTGATCGTCGAGGGCTACATCGCGGGCCTGCACCGGAGCCCCTACCACGGGTTCTCGGTGGAGTTCGCCGAATACCGCCCCTACATGCCCGGCGACAACATCAAGACCATCGACTGGAAGGTGTACGCCAAGACGGATCGGACGTATGTGAAGGTGTTCGAGGAGGAGACCAACCTCATCGCCAACATCCTGGTCGACAAGAGTGGATCGATGGGCTTTCCCGAGGGCGGCGTCACCAAGCTCACCTACGGGGGGATGCTGGCCGCCAGCCTGGCCTACCTCATGATCCGCCAGCAGGACGCCGTCGGGTTGTGCCTCTTCGACGAGACGGTGCGCGAGCTGGTGCCGCACCGTTCGGTGCGCAAGCAGCTCTTCCACATCCTGCGCACGCTCGATGCCATCGAGCCGGGTGCGCGAACGTCCATCAGCCCGGCGCTGCACGAGATGGCGGAGCGCATGACGCGTCGCGGGCTCGTCATCCTGATCTCGGATCTCATGGATGACCCGGAGACGGTACTGAAGGGGCTGAAACACTTCCGCCACCGGCAGCACGAAGTGATCGTGTTCCACGTGCTCGACCCGCGCGAGATGGACGTCGACTACCGCGAAGCGGTGGAATTCGAAGACATGGAAACCGGCCAGCGCCTGCGCGTCGAGCCCGCATTCCTGCGCGAGCAGTTCCGCCGCGACGTGCGCGCCTGGACCGAGACGCTCGAGCGCGGCTGCCGCAACCACCAGATCGAGTACCACCTGCTGCGCACGGACACACCCTTCGACAAGGCGCTCACGGCGTTCCTCGGCAAGCGGGAGCGGATGGGCTGATGCGGGTGCGCGCCATGTTCGTCACCGGTGACGGTGTATCGAGGTCGTCGTGGGGTTTCTGAACGCCGCGTTCCTGATCGGTCTCGCCGCCGCCGCGGTGCCGGTGATCATCCACCTCCTGAACCGGCGGCGCGTGAAGCGCGTCAAGTTCTCGTCGCTGGAATTCCTGGAAGAAGTGAACCGGCAGCGTATGCGCCGCATCAACCTGCGGCGCTTCCTGATCCTCTTGCTGCGCACGCTCGCCATCCTGCTCCTCGTCGTCGCCTTTGCGCGCCCCACGCTGCGCTCGGGCTTCCTCTTCTCGGGATCGGTGCCGAAGAACGTCATCGTGTGTCTCGACGCCAGCTTCAGCATGGGGCTGGCCGAGGAGACGGGCACGGTCTTCGACGCGGCCCGTAAGATCGCGAAGGACATCGTCGACGAGGCCGGTTCGAGCGACGAGATCAACCTGGTCGTGTTCTCGAAGCACGCCGAAGCCGCGTTCGAGCGCGGCACCCGCAACCAGGGGGTGGTCAAGGCCGCCATCGATCGCGCGCCGCTTTCCAATCAGACCACGGCCATCCGCCCCGCCATCGACCGCGCGCTGGCGCTGATCCAGGAGAGCGACGTAAAGGGCGGCGAGATCTACGTGGTGTCGGACTTTCGCGCCAGCGAAGACAGCACGCTGGTCGACGAGGCGCGCGTGCCCGACGACGTGCGACTCTATTTCGTTCCGGCCGGAAGCGCCGAGGATGCCGACAACGTGAGCATCGACCGCGCCGCCGTGCCCCGCAAGCTGCTCCGTCCCGGCGAAGTGGTCAAGATCGCGGTGACCGCGACCAACCATTCCACACACACCGGCGCGAGCGTGCCGCTGGAGATCATCGTCGACAACGAGCGCAAGGCGGAGCAGGTGCTCGAGCTCGCGCCGAATGCGTCGCAGACGGTTTCGTTCCCGATTTCGGTGGGCGCGCCCGGAGAGTACCGCGGGCGGGTGTCGATGAACCACGACCGCCTCACGGTCGACGACGACCGCTATTTCACGCTGGAGGTGTCGACCAGCATTCCGGTGACGGTCCTGGCGGGGCATCGCCGCGCGCAGCCGGAAACGGGGGCGCGCACGCCGGCCGTGTTCTACGTCGAGAAGGCGTTGAATCCGCGCGGAACCGCCGAGGGCGAGTTCGCCGTTCGGTCGATCGACGAGCGCGACGTCACCACCTCGGTGCTTCCCGCGGGCGGTGTCGTGGTGTGGGTCGACCCGCAGTCTATCGAGCCCCGGCGCATGGCGCTTGTCGAACGCCACGTGCGGCGCGGCGGCGGCCTGCTGGTATTTCTCGGTGACCCCGGTCCGGCGCTGCGCGACGACGTCGCCTTCCGCGCGTTGATCGGAGTGCGGGGATTCGCCGACAAGACGACGGAGTCCCGCGCCGCGTTCACGTCGTTCGAGAAGAGCCACCCCGTCTTTTCACTTTTCACCAACGACGAGCTGGAGCTCCTGTCGCGTGCGAAGGTGCGCGACTACGTCGCCGCGCGCGGCGTCGCACCCGACTCGGTGCTGGCGTACATCGGCGGCGGCGATCCCGCCATGTGGGAGTGCGCGCGGGGACGCGGGCGCGTCCTCGTGATCGCGGCCGGCCCCGACCTCGCGACGGGCGATCTTCCGCTCTCTCCCATGTTCCTCCCGCTCATTCATACGTCGGTGTCGTACCTGGCCGGGTCGAGCGACCTGTCCGGCGCCGAGGAGCACCTGGTCGGCTCTCCCCTCGAATTCGACGTGTCGACGACGGGACTGGACGAGTCGCAGCTCTCGGTCCGCGACCCCGACGGGAATTCGTCGCGTCCCACCGTGGGTGCGCCGGCAGCCGGCGACGTTCCCGTTCGCTTCGACGCGACGCTCCGCCCCGGGTTCTACCGCCTCTACCGGGATACGACGCGCATTGCCGAGGCGGCGGTCAACGTCGACACGCGCGAGTCGAACCTCGCGGTGTCGAGTCTGCCCGAGAAACGCCCGAAGGCGGTCACCGTCGTACAGGCCGGCGAGTCGTTCCGCTCGGAGCTGCGTGAGGCACGCGAAGGACGCGAGATCTACGCGATATTCGTCATGCTCGCGATTGCGGCACTCGTGGGGGAATCGATCCTCGGCCGCAGAGCCTGATATCTCGAGAAAGGTCACCATGAAGACGTCATTCATCATCTGCATTCTGATTTCTCTTATTGCGGCTGCGGCGCCGTCGTTCGCCGCCGCTCCGGAAGACGACACCGCCATCGCGGCCACCGCCGTAAACGCGCTGGGACTCGAGCTGCTTTCCCGGGTTCCCGAAGTGGGGGACGACGCCCTGCTCTCTCCCTACTCGGTGCAGGTGGCGCTCGCGATGACCTACGCGGGCGCGGACGGCACGACGCGACGCGAGATGGCACGGGTGCTGCACTACCCGGAGGACGACAGCGCGCTGCATGGATCGTTCGAAGCGCTGCGCGACGCCCTCGACGAGATCGCGCGCGTGAGCGAAGAGCGCGCCGCGGAATCGCGCGAGCCGACGGACCCGATCGTTTTCGTGCTGGCCAACCGGCTCTTCGGCCAGCAGGGGTACAGGTTCCGCCAGCCGTTCCTCGATCTGCTGAGAAAGCGCTACGACGCGCCGCTCGAGACGGTGGACTTCAAGAACGACCCCGAAGGGGCCCGTGGGAAAATCAACGGCTGGGTGGAGAGCCGGACGCAGGACAAGATCAACGAACTGATCCCGTTCGGGGCGGTCAATGAGTACACGCGCCTGGTGCTGGCGAACGCGATCTATTTGAAGGCGCCGTGGGCACTGCCCTTCGACGAAGCGGAGACGAAGCCGCGGGCGTTCCATCTGCCGGAAGGGTCTACCGTCGACGTCCCCACGATGCGCCAGACGGCGGTGTTCGGATACGCGCGGCGCGACGGCGTCCAGGTGGTGACGATTCCGTACGCCGGCGATGGGATCCAGCTGCTTGTCATGCTCCCCGACTCGGCGGACAGTCTCTCCGCATTCGAGGCCCGGGTCACCCCGGCGCTGCTCAAGGAATGGGCCGGTGTTCCGTCGACGCGGCTGATCCTCGATGTCCCGAAGTTCTCGCTCGCCCCACCCGTGATGCCGCTCAAGCCCGCGCTCCTCGACCTGGGCATGAAGACGGCCTTCGACGTGCCGCCCCGGACCGCGGACTTCGACCGCATGGCGCCGCAAACGCCCGATGACTATCTCTACATCTCGTCGATCTTCCACAAGACGTTCATGGACCTCGACGAGAAGGGGACGGAAGCGGCCGCGGCGACGGCGGTCGTCATGACGACGACCACCTCGGCGCGTCCGCCGGTGACGCCCATCGAGGTCAAGATCGACCGGCCGTTCCTGTTCGCGATCCAGCACCGCGCCAGCGGCGCCTGCCTGTTTCTGGGCCGCGTCACCGACCCGCGCTGACGGGGGCCGCGCGGATCCTGTCATCTCGCCACCCCGCGAGCGTCCGTTCGCGGGGGCCCCGTCTCGATGCCACCCGCGCTGCGGGGCCCGCGCGGGTCCTGTCATCTCGCCCCCCCGCGAGCATCCGCTCGCGGGGGCCCCGGCTCGATGCCCCCCGCGCGGAACGAATTGGACGTGCTCCGGGCTTTGGCCAGGCTGCA
>CAZCQM010000126.1:0-8937 GCA_964500785.1 uncultured bacterium | reverse complement strand
GGCCCGGTGAGCCCGCAGGACCGCTGGGAGGAAGATCCCGGCTATTCGCCCTTCACGGTCGGGGCGGAAATCGCGGCCCTGCTGGCCGCCGCGGATCTGGCCGACCTGAATCACGAACCGTCCATCGGCACCTACCTCCGCGAGATCGCCGACGTGTGGAACGCGTCCATCGATCGCTGGATGTACGTCTCGGGCACGGACTGGTGCGCGACGTACGGCGTCGACGGGTACTACATCCGGATCGCCCCGGCGGAGCCGGGCGAGGGCGAAGGGCGCTTCCAGAGCTTCGTGCAGATGAAGAACGTCTCGGCCGCCGGAGACACGCGCCTCGCCATTCATCTCGTGAGCCCCGATGCGCTGGCCCTGGTGCGGTTCGGCCTGCGCTCGGCGGACGACCCGCGCATTCGCGACACGGCGAAGCTGATCGACGCGATGCTGAAGGTGGAGACGCCGGCCGGTCCCGTGTGGCATCGCTACAACGACGACGGGTACGGCGAGCACGCGGACGGCGCTCCGTTCGACGGGACCGGCATCGGTCGCGGGTGGCCGCTGCTCACCGGCGAGCGGGCCCACTATGAGCTGGCGGCCGGCCGCGTCGTCGACGCGAAGCGCCTCCTCGCCGCGCTCGAGTCCTTTGCCAGCGAGGGGCTGATCTCGGAGCAGGTCTGGGACGCGCCGGACCTGCCGGAGCGCGAGTTGTATTTCGGGCGCCCCTCGGGTTCGGCTATGCCGCTCGTGTGGGCGCACGCCGAGTACCTCAAGTTGCGGCGCTCCCTGGGCGACGGGCGCATGTTCGACCTGCCCCCGCAGACCGTGGAGCGCTACCTGACCGGGAAGACCCGATGCACCCGCATGGTGTGGCGCTTCAACCACCGGATCGCCTCGATGCCCGCCGGGAGGACGCTGCGCGTGGAGACGACGGCACTGGCCGTCGTCCACTGGAGCGCCGACGGGTGGAAGACGGTCGCCGATGTCCCGACCCGCGACTCCGGACTGGGGCTTCACAGCGCCGACCTGCCGACCCGGTCGGTGCCGGAAGGCGCCCAGGTGACATTCACCTTCTACTGGCCGGGTGCGGGGCACTGGGAAGGGGCGGACTTCGCGGTCCGTGTCGGTGGGGAGGCCGCATCGGGATAGGAAGAAGAGGGTATCTTCCGGCCGATCGTGGCCAGAAAAGCATGATGCACACGCATCATTGCTGAGGGGCGGAGAGTTGCGTAACTTCCGACCTAGAGTCGGGTTGCGCGGGGGCAAGACACCGGTGGCGTGCCGCTTGCGATATCGGGGCGATGAGGTCGGGTTGTGGCGGGAAAGAGCCGATTCGGGCGGGAGGCCGCGGGTAACGAGACACTGGTGATTGAGTTTCGGGAGGAGAACGGAAATGACGAAGGTCAAGGAGATGGACGCTCCCCGTAAGCGGTCGACGGAAGCCGGGGAAGCCCTGTTTGTGTGCACGTTCACCGGCGCCGAGGTCTTTCTGGCCGGCGATTTCAACAACTGGAATCCGCGGTCGCATCGGATGACCCGGAAAGAAGGGGCGTTTCAGAGAAAGCTGAAACTCCCGCCCGGCACCTACGAGTACAAGTTCGTCGTCGACGGTGAGTGGCGGAACGATCCGACCGCCGTCGAGCAGCGGCCCAATCAGTACGGGAGCATGAACAGCGTCATCCACGTCTGATCCCGGCCCCGTTCGGTTTCCGCGGGCGGGGCGTGGACGATCGGCATCGACGAGGATGAACGCGCCGGCCTTCCGGGATGTCCCGGCCGGCGACGCCCGGGCGGCAACGCGGCTCGTGTCCGCGCTGCGTCCGGAGCGAGTTCCGTGTGCCCGGACGCCATCCCTCTTCGATCCCGCCGCAGGATCATCCACCATCATCGAGGATGGAGACGTGGATTCGCGCGATTCGCCGGGACTCGGCGCGCGCGCGTGCGTATAAACCAGCAATGGGACCGCGCACACGCGACGGTCACGATGCGTGGGGAGTCGGCTGCACCGGTTCGGCAGCGATGTAAAGTTACAGTGAAAAGGACGTGACGACGTGAAGATCGCAATGCTCTCGTGGGAATCCCTCCATTCGCCGTTCGTCGGGGGCATCGGGACCCACGTGAGCGAGTTGGCCTCGGCGCTCCGGGAGCGCGGGGACCAGGTCCATGTATTCACGCGCATGTCGCGGGGCCAGTCCCACTATCAGCTCATCGACGGCGTGCACTACCATCGATGTCCGTATCCCGAGCAGGCGGACTTCATCGACGACATCAACAGCATGTGCCGCGCCTTCGCGGAGCGCGTGTTCGTGATCGAAGACATGCACGGCCCGTTCGACCTGATTCATGCCCACGACTGGCTCACCGTGAACGCCATGATCTGGATCAAGCGCGAGCGCCGGCGTCGCTGCGTGCTCACGATCCACTCCACCGAGTATGCGCGGTGCGGCAACGCCTTCCCGGCCGGACGCTCGGAGCTGATCCGCGCCCAGGAGTGGGCGGGCACGTTCTGGGCGGACCGCGTGATCTGCGTGTCGGGCGCGACGCGCGATGAGGTCATGTCGATGTACGAAGTGCCCGGGTGGAAGATCCATGTCGTCCACAACGGGGTCACCGCGAGCCGGTTCGAGCAGGCCACGGACGCCGCCGCAACGCGGCGCGCGTACGACATCGGCCCCGCGGACCCGACGATTCTGTTCTGCGGCCGCCTGGAGTGGCAGAAGGGGCCGGATCTGCTCCTGGAAGCCATGCCGGCGGTGCTGGACAAATACCCCGCCGCGAAGCTTCTCTTCGTGGGCGACGGGAGCATGCGATCCGGGCTCGAGAAGCGGGCGCAGCAGATCGGCGGCGGGAGAGCCGTCCGCTTTCCCGGACAGCGCAACGGGCGCGAACTGGTCGCGTTGTACCGGATGAGCGACGTGGTGTGCGTTCCCAGCCGCAACGAGCCCTTCGGGATCGTGATTCTGGAGGCCTGGAGCGCGGGAAAGCCCGTCGTCGCGACGGACCGGGGAGGCGCCGGAGAGATCGTCCGGCACGGGCACAACGGCCTGCGTATCTCTCCCGAGCCCGGAATCATCGCCGCAGGGATGCTCACCCTTTTCTCCGACTTTGACTACGCGCGCCGAATTGGCGAGAATGGTCGGAGAGAGATCGCCGCTCGCTTCACCTGGGCATTGGTGGCCGAGCAGACCGTGGACGCGTACGAGATGGTCGTTCCGCGGAGCGCGGTCGCCGAGCTCGAAGCCGTGCCCGCGGCTGCCGCGGCGCCCTCGGCCCGGAGGCCCTCGAAGGAGCCTTCCGCGCCTGCGCCGGAGCCACTCGGTGACGAGGCGGATGCTGCGCGGGAAGACGCCCTGGAAATCCCGGCCACCTGATCGCGCGCGGCAGGTCTCCCGCATCGAACTCAGCTGATCTGCTCTAAATGCAAGAGGTGCCGATGGAGATCCGCGATCGACTCAATGAGCTGGCGCGCAACCTGTACTGGACGTGGAAGCCGGGTTTCGAACACATCTTCAATGATCTCGATCCGAAGCTGTGGCGGACGCTGAACCGGAACCCGATCGCGTTCATGGCTGCGCTGCCCGACGAGTACATCGAGCAGCAACTCCGCACCACCACGATCGGTGCCACGGCCACGCGTGCCTACTACACGCTGCGCGACTACCTGGAGCAGGAAAGCACGTGGGGAAGCCACTACGTGCGTTCCCTGCGGGTGAATCCCGTCGCATACTTCTCGGCCGAGTTCGGCCTGCACGGCTCGCTGCCCATTTACTCCGGCGGCCTGGGCGTACTGGCGGGCGACCATCTGAAGGCGGCGTCCGATCTCGACGTTCCCATCGTGGGCGTGGGGATTCTGTACGCCCAGGGCTACTTTCGGCAGAGCCTGGACACCAACGGCTGGCAGCAGGAGCGGTACGGCGACATCGACCTGTCGCAACTGCCCATCGAGCCGGCGCTGGACAAGGACGGGGAGCCGTTGCGCGTGGTCGTGGACGGAGCCCCCGGAGAACGCATCCACATCCGCGTGTGGATGGCGCGCGTGGGACGAGCCCGGCTGCTCTTGCTCGACACCAACGTGGACGGGAACGCCGAGCAGGTGCGCCGTCTCACGGCCACTCTCTACGGCGGCGACAGCCGCATGCGGATCCGCCAGGAACTCGTGCTGGGCGTGGGCGGCCTGCGCGCGCTCCACGCCATGGGCATTCGCCCCGGCGTGCTGCACCTGAACGAAGGGCACAGCGCGTTCGCCTTGCTCGAGCTGGCGCGCGTGCTGCGGGAGCGCGACGGGCAGTCCTTCGAGAACGTATTCCAGATCGCCGCGGGCATGACGGTCTTCACCACGCACACGCCGGTTCCCGCCGGCCACGACCGGTTCGAGTCCTCCCTCGTCGCCGAGAACCTCGGAACCCTGCGCGAGAAGCTCGGGCTCTCTCACGAGGAGTTCATGGCCCTGGGGCGCGTCAACCCGGAGGCGCACGACGAGCCCTTCTGCATGACGGTGCTGGGGCTCAAGATGTCGCGGTTCCGCAACGCCGTGTCGTACATCCACGGCCGCATCAGCCGGGCCATGTGGCGGGACGTGTGGCCCAATCGTGACCCCGAGTGCGTTCCCATCGGGCACATCACCAACGGCGTTCACATCGGCACCTGGCTTGCGCCCGCGATGGACCGCCTGTACCGCCGCTGGCTGGGGGAGGACTGGGAGCAGGAGATGCACGATCCGTCCATCTGGGAGCAGATCGACGAGGTCGACGCGGCGGAGCTGTGGGAGCTCAACGAAATGCTGCGGCGCCGGGAGCTTGACTACATCCGCGAACTCGTGCGCCGCCAGTTCCAGGCGCGCGGTATGCAGGACCCGGCCACGGCCAACGGCGTCCCGCTTTTGGACGACGCGGCGCTCACGATCTGCGCCGCGCGGCGCTTCGTGCGCTACAAGCGCCCCGATCTGCTTCTGTTCGACGAGGGCCGGCTGGACGCACTGCTCAACCACCCGACGCGCCCCGTGCAGCTCATCTACGCGGGCAAGGCGCATCCGCGCGACGACGAGGCCAAGAAGCTCATTCAGCGCATCCACGAGGCCAGCTGCAACCCGCGCTTCGCGGGCAAGATCGTGTTCGTCGAGGACTACGACATCGAGCTCGCCCGGCATCTCGTGCAGGGCGTGGACGTGTGGCTCAACACGCCGCGCCGCCCGCTCGAAGCCTGCGGAACCAGCGGCATGAAGGCGGTGCTGAACGGCGCGCTCAACCTGTCGATCCTGGACGGGTGGTGGGCGGAGGCCTACGACGGGACCAACGGCTTCGCCATCGGCGTGGGCAGCGAGCACTCGGACTGGCGCCACCAGGACCAGATCGACATCGGCGCGCTCTACGACACGCTCGAACGGGAGGTCATTCCCACCTTCTACGACCGCGATGCCGACGGCGTGCCGCTGGCCTGGATCCAGCGCCAGAAGAACGCGCTGCGCACGCTGGCGTGGCGCTTCAGCAGCCACCGCATGGTCGCCGAGTACGTCAAGAACTGCTACATACCGGCCGCCGGAGGCACGACGTCGTCGTTCCCCATGACCGAGTTTCCGACACGCGAGGGATACTTCTGACCGTGGGGGCGGCGCCGATGACGCACGGACGGGCCAGCGGAATATTGCTGCACGTGACCTCGCTGCCGTCGCCGCACGGCATCGGAGACTTTGGACCGGACGCCTACCGGTGGATCGATTTCCTCGTTCGCGCGCGCCAGCGCTACTGGCAGATGCTTCCGCTGGGACCGACCGCACACCACGGACACAACTCACCCTACCTGTCGTCGTCGGCGTTCGCGGGCAATCCGCTGCTCATCAGCCCCGCGCTCTTGATCGAAGACGGCTGGATCGAAGCCGGCGATGTCGCCGTCCCCGGGGAATGGCCGGCCGACCGCGTGGACTACGAGGCGGTTGTGCGGTCGCGCCACGCGCTTCTCTACCTGGCCTATGAGGCCTTCTCGACCCGGAGCGATACGGCGGACTTCGACGCGTTCTGCGCCGCGCAGGCCTCGTGGCTCCACCCCTTCGCGGTTTTTCGGGCGATCGGCGAGCGTCACCCCGGTCGCGTGTGGTGGGAATGGCCCGCGCCGTATCACGACGCATCGGCCGTGCTGGCCGCCGTTCCCGGGGAGCTCGAGGAGGCCGTTCGGCGCGAGAAGTTCATCCAGTTTCTCTTCGAGCAGCAGTGGACGCGGCTTCGCCGCTACGCCCACGATCAGGGCGTACAGATCTTCGGCGACGTCGCGTTCTACGTCGACGAGGACTGCGCCGACGTGTGGAGCCGGCCGGAGTTGTTCAAGCTCGATGAGACCGGTCGGCCGCGAGTCGTGGCCGGCGTGCCGCCCGATGCGTTCAGCGACACGGGGCAGCTGTGGGGCAATCCGGTGTACGACTGGGCGGCGCATGCGCGCGACGGATACGCGTGGTGGACGGCGCGGATGCGGCGCAGCTTCGAGTGGTTCGACAGGGTCCGCCTCGACCACTTCCGCGGACTGGCCGCGCACTGGGAAGTGCCGGCGGGGAGCGACACGGCCATCGACGGCGCCTGGGTCCGGGGGCCGGGGAAGACCCTCCTCGACGCCGTGGTCGCCGCGGTTCCCGCGGCGGGGCTGGTGGCGGAGGACCTCGGCATCATCACTCCCGACGTGCACGAGTTGATCGATGCCTACGGGTTTCCCGGCATGAAGGTCCTCCTCTTCGCGTTCGACAGCGACACCGCATCCAATCCGTACACGCCGCACAATCACGAGCGCAATGCCATCGTGTACACGGGGACGCACGACAACAACACCGCGCGCGGCTGGTTCGAGCATGACGCGAGCCCGGCGATGCGTGCCCGGCTCGCCGACTACCTCGGTCGCGACCTGACGGCGCCGGAGGTGAGCCCGGCGCTGGTGCGCATGGCCTTGATGTCGGTGTGCCGGGTCGCGATTCTTCCCATGCAGGACGTGCTGGGCCTCGGGGCGGACGCGCGCATGAATCGGCCGGCGTCGCCGAACGGTAACTGGGAGTGGCGACTCGAGCCCGGGCACCAGACGCCGGAGCTGGCGAACTACCTGGCCGCGATGACGGAGGCATACGGAAGGACATGAACACCGCGACCACGCCGATCACCGAAGGACTCTCCGAGCCGCTCGGCAGCACGTGCGACGCCGACGGGGTCAACTTCGCCGTTTTCTCGTCCGTGGCCGAGCGGGTGGAATTGTGCCTGTTCGACGCCGATGGCAGCGAACGTCGTCTCGCCCTGCCCGGGCGGACCGGCGCGATCTGGCACGGCCACGTGGCCGGTATCGGCGCCGGGCAGCATTACGGGCTGCGCGTCCACGGTCCGTGGAACCCGCGCGCGGGCCATCGGTGCTGTGCGGAGAAGCTGTTGATCGACCCCTACGCGCGCGCCCTCGACGGGCACATCGCGTGGAGCGATGCCTTCTTCCCGGGCGGCGACGGCGACGAGCGCGCCCCGCTCAACGTCGAGGACAACGGACGCTGCGCGCTCAAGTCGGTGGTGGTGGCATCGCCGCAGCGCCAGGCCGGAGTCGAGCGCCCGCGGACGCCGATCGAGGAGACGATCATCTACGAGCTGCACGTCAGGGGATTCACGGCGGCGCACCCGCAGATTCCGCCCGAGCTGCGCGGAACCTACGCGGGACTCGCCCATCCGGCCGCCCTGAGGCACCTGCGACACCTGGGCGTCACCGCGGTGGAGCTGATGCCCGTGCAGAGCTTCATCAGCCGCCGGTCGCTCGTCGACCGCGGCATGCGCAACTACTGGGGGTACGATCCCATGCAGTACTTCGCGCTGCAGCGGGACTATGCGCGCCAGTCGACGCCCCAGGGCGCGCTGGACGAGTTCCGCGAGATGGTGGCGGCGCTGCACGGCGCGGGCATCGAGGTGATCCTCGACATCGTGTTCAACCACACCGCGGAAGGCGACGAGCACGGCGCGATGGTGTGCTTGAAGGGGATCGACAACGCGGCGTACTACCGGCTCTTGGACGAGGACCGGCGTCGCTACGTGAACATCACGGGCACCGACAACACCGTCAACGCGGGACACGCGCAGGTGCGTCGCATGATCGCCGACGCACTCCGCTACTGGGCGGGCGAGATGAACGTCGACGGATTCCGCCTCGACCTGGCCGCCGTGATCGGGCGGCACGGCGACGCGTTCGATTTCCACGGCGAATTCCTGGAGGAGCTGCGCCGCGACCCGCTGCTCGCGGACCGCAAGCTCATCGCCGAGCCCTGGGACCTGGGCCACAACGGGCACCAGCTGGGGCGTTTTCCCGCCGGGTGGCTGGAGTGGAACGACCGGTTCCGCGATGACGTCCGCGACTTCTGGCTGCGGCGCGCCGGCCATGCGCCGGCATTCGTGTTGCGCACGGCGGCGAGCCCGGACGTCTTCGTCGCGGAGGGCCGGCGCCCCCAGTCGAGCATCAATTATATAACGAGCCACGATGGCTTCACCCTCCAGGATCTGGTGTCCTACGAACAGACGTACAACCAGGCCAACGGCGAGGACAACCGCGACGGCATGCGCGAGAACCGATCCTGGAACTGCGGGATGGAAGGAACGACCGAGGATTCCTGGATCCGGTTGCTGCGCGACCGCGAGCGTCGCAACCTGCTCACGACGCTCCTGGTTTCGCAGGGAATCCCCATGCTGCTCGCCGGTGACGAGATGGGGCGCACGCAGCGGGGGAACAACAACCCCTACTGCCAGGACAACGAAGTTTCGTGGGTCGACTGGGCGCACGCGGATCGTGACCTCCTCGACTTCGTCCGCGTGCTGTGCCGCCTGCGCGCGGAACATCCAGCGCTGCGCCGCGCCGACTGGCTCGCCGGGCCCGACCCGGGGGCGCCGGGTCATATCCTCCGCTACTTCGACGCCCGCGCGCACGAGATGGCCGGGGGCGAACCATCGGTCGAAC
>CAZCQM010000125.1:0-8957 GCA_964500785.1 uncultured bacterium | reverse complement strand
GAGGGCCGCGGCTGGGACCAGGGGTCGTGGGTGCCGGTGGCGTTTCCCACCGCGAAGGTGACGTGATCGAAGCCGAGCAATTTAAACGATGGTTTCATTATGAGTTAGGCCTCCTGACAGGGTCGCGGTCGACGGGCAGCCCGACGGCGATGCCAGCGGGGCTGCGGCCGGGCGGGTACGGGTGCATTGTAGGCATTTTCGACCGGGAAATCAACGCGGGGCCGCCGACGCGGGCATCCTGGCGCGCCCCCGCACCCCGAAAGCGGGCGTTTAGCCGGCCGCGGAGCGCTGGACCTCGATCGACACGTGCGCGAGGCCCAGATCATCCGGGATGCGTTCTCGATACTCGTCCGGCGTCGCGGGCTCGCGGGCGACGACGGTCAGCACCGCCGAGTAGATGCCGGGGCCGATCGACCACACGTGCAGATCCGCCACCTTGCTGTCTCCGTCCGCCTCGACGCGCGTCGCGATCGTGCGGCAGACGCTGTCCGCCTGCCGGTCCAGCAGCACGCGCGCCGTCGTGCGCATGAGCCCCACCGACCACCGTGCCACCAGCACGGCACCGACGATGCCCATGCCCGGGTCCATCCACGTCCACCCGAGATACTTTCCCGCGAGCAGTGCGACGATCGCGAAGACCGACGTGAGCGTGTCGGCGATGACGTGCAGGTACGCCGAGCGGAGATTGTGGTCGTGGTGGTGGGCGTGGGCGTCGGCGTCGTCGTGATCGTGGCTCGGGCCATGCCCGCCCAGGATGACGATGCTGACGCCGTTCACGACGAGCCCCACCACTGCTACGAGGATGGCGTGGTCGAAGTTGATTCCAATCGGGTGGACGAGCCGGCCGACGCTCTCGACCGTCATGATGAGGGCGAAGACCGCCAGCAGGACGGCCCCGCTGAATCCGCCGAGCGCGTTGACCTTGCCCGTCCCGAAGCTGAAGCGGGGATCGCGCGCGTGGCGCCGCGCGTTGATGTACGCAAACGCCGTCACACCCAGCGCGAGGGCGTGCGAGCCCATGTGGAGCCCGTCGGCGAGGAGCACCATGGAGCCGAAGGCGATGCCCGCGACGATCTCCACCACCATCATGACCGCAGTCAGGACGATGACGAGGATGGTCCTCGACTCGCCGGGGCGCTTGCGGTCCTGGCCGAAGCCGTGGTCCTGCACGCAGAAATGCTGCTCGCCGGTACGCATGAGTACTCGGGTCAGTTTACCCGAACGGGCGGGTACTGGCGAAGGGGGTTCCCCGCGGACGGGGAATCAGGTCGAACGGAGTCCTACGCGAACGCGCGCATGTCGACGAGCTGCCGGCGCTGTCCCCAGACCCCGGCCTCGGCCTCGAAGCGTCCCGGCAGCGGCGTCCTGCACTTCGCGCATCGACCCTCCTCGTCCAGGTTCCACGCGGTGAGACGGTACCAGTCGCGGCCGATCAGTTTCTCCCCGCACGCGTGGCAGTAGGTGCTGCTCCCCGATTCGTCGTGGACGTTGCCCACGTAGACGTAGCGCAGCCCCTGGTCCATCGCGATCTTCCGCGCGCGGGTGAGCGTCTCGGGCGGCGTGGGCGGCACGTCGCGCATCATGAAGTCGGGATGGAACGCGGAGAAGTGGAGCGGCGTGTCGACACCCAGGTTCTCGCGGATCCACGCACTCTCGCGCTCGATCTCGTCGCTGGAGTCGTTGTGGCCCGGAATCAGGAGTGTGGTGATCTCGAACCACACCTGGGTTTCGTGCCGGAGATACACGAGCGTCTCGAGCACGTTCTCGAGGCTCCCCTTGCACAACTTCCAGTAGAAGTCCTCGGTGAAGGCCTTGAGATCGACGTTGGCGGCATCGATGTGACGGTAGAACTCGCGCCGCGGCTCTTCGCAGATCTCCCCCGCCGTCACCGCGACGGTCTGGATGCCGCGCTCGCGGCACGCCTTCGCGACGTCGACCGCGTACTCGAGGAAGATCACCGGGTCGTTGTACGTGAACGCCACGCTCCGGCACCCCGTCGAAGCCGCCGCGCGCGCGATCGCCTCCGGTGTGGCCTGGGCCGAGAGCGTGTCGATCTCGCGCGACTTGGAGATATCCCAGTTCTGGCAGAACTTGCAGGCCAGGTTGCACCCCGCCGTGCCGAACGAGAGCACCGCCGTACCGGGGAGAAAATGATTGAGCGGCTTCTTCTCGATGGGGTCGATGCAGAATCCGCTGGAGCGGTTGTAGGTCGTGAGGACGATTTCTCCGCCCTCGCAGGCGCGGACGAAGCACATGCCGCGCTGCCCCTCGCGGAGCTTGCACCGACGGGGGCACAGGTCGCACTGGACGCGACCGTCCTCCAGGACGTGCCAGTAGCGGGTTTTGACGGTGTGGTTCATGGCGCCAGGCGTGGTCCCCCCGGCAGGATATCGGCCGGGGTCCCCGATTGACCGCCCGGGGTCTCGGGGGTCATACTCTCCCCTGTAATATAGCACCGGGGAGGGACGCTGCGATGATCTTCGACGCCCATTTGCATTTCTTCGGCCGCGAGTTCTACGAGTACCAGACCACGCTGGTGCCGGACGGGGACCACGACGCGCTCCTGGAGCAGATCCGGGAGAGTGGGGTCGAGATCCCCGACGCGAACGCCCGCGAGCACGCGAAGCGCTGGCTCGCCGAAATGGACCGCCACGAGATCGACCGGGCGGTCGTGTTTGCGTCGGTCCCGCCCGAGATGGACCCGGTGGGCCGGGTCGCGGCCGAATCGGGCGGTCGCCTGGTGCCCTTCGCGATGGTCAACCCGCGCGACCCGGTCACCATCGAGACACTCCAGCGTCTCCAGCCCACGCACCGTTTCCGCGGCATCCTCCTCTTCCCGTCGCTGAACGACTATCCCATCCAGTCGCCCGACGTCACCGCGGCGCTCGAGGTGGCCAAGTCGCACAACATGCTGGTGGTCGTGCACTGCGGGCGCCTGCGCGTGACCGTCCGCAAGCTCGTCGGCCTGGAGCAGGACTTCCCGCCCCACAAGAGCCGCCCGCGCGATCTCGTGCCCGTCGCGCGCGAGCACCCCGACCTCGCCTTCATCGTGCCCCACTTCGGGGCCGGCGCGCTGGACGAGCTGCTCGACCTGGCCGAGCGCTGCCCCAACGTCTATACGGACACGTCGGGATCGAACGCGTGGATCGTGGAGCACGATCCACCGCTCTCGCTGGCCGAAGTGTTCAAGGAAGCGCGCGAGTCCTTCGGCACCGAGCGGATCCTCTACGGGTCCGACTCGGGTGCGTTCCCGCGCGGCTACCGCAAGGAACTGCTCACCAAGCAGGCCGAGGCGATGCGCAACGCGGGCTTCAAGGACCGCGACCAGGCCGCCGTCCTGGGCGGCAACCTCGCACGCCTGCTCGGCGAATAAGAAGACGCGCCGTCCCCGCAAGGGAGCCGGCGCGTCCTCGGCTGACAGCACTGCGCTTGCCCGTCAGTTTCTGTAGAGCGATTTGATGCGTCCCCACGTGCTCTCTTCCACCGCCACTGGCAGCACCTTCCCGACCTTGATCTGAAAAGCCAGACGCGATTGTGTCGGCGCGGTTCCGCTCCATGCCATCGTCGTCTGGCCGCTCAACGCGAATCCATCGGTCAGGGTCCCGCCGCTGATCCACAGGATGTCGAGGCCGCTCGCATTCCCGTCGGCATTCGACGCGTCCCCCACGCCCTCGGCGTCCAGGACGAGGTTGTCGACCAGGATCGTGCTGTTGGCGTTGACCGCACGCGTGCGAAGGAACAGGTCCGTAAAGCCGGACAGCGGCGACGTGTACATGAGCGAGATCCCGTCCACTGTGAAGACGATCTGGTTGGAGACGTTGTCGTAGGTCAGCGTCCACGAAACCGCCCCGCCGTTGGGCCAGTTGTACTGCGCGGTGGTGGCGGGAGCGCCGGTGTCTCCGCCGAGGTCGATCTCGAAGGTGGCGGCGCCGGAACCGTCACCGATGCGCCCCTCGGCCACGAACAGCGTGTCCGTCAGCAGGGCAAGCATCTCGGGGTCGGTGGCGATGTGCTGGGTGGTGAGCGCCATCGCGGGCTGGGCGGCGGCCACCAGCAACGCGGCGGCCGCGAACGATTTCAGAAGTGTCACGATGGATATCCTCCTGCGGCTGTATGTAGCGAGGATATCATGCAAACGGCCTGTCTGTCAATGCGATGGCTGACACCCCCAGGCGCTCGACGGATGCCCTGCGCGCGTCGTATTCTGCGTCCATGACCCACCTCGTGGACTGCCTCGTGGCCGGACTCGGTGCCGCCGGGAGCGCAACGCTCTACCATCTCGCGCGGCGCGGCGTTCGCGTGGTCGGCTTCGACCGGTACGCGCCGCCCCATACCCTCGGGTCCTCGCACGGAGAGACGCGCATGATCCGCGAGGCCTACTACGAAGACCCGCGCTACGTCCCCCTGCTCCGCCGCGCCTACGATCTCTGGCACGAGTTGTCCGCGGGCGCGGAGCCGCCCCTGATCGACGAGACCGGTGGTGTGTTCTGCGGGCGTCCGTGGGACGGGTTCATCTCCGGGATTCGAACCTCGGGAACCGAGCACGGCATCGCGGTGGAGACGGTTGCGCCCGACGACGTGTCGCGGCGCTTCCCGTGGCTGCGCCCCGACGGCGACATGATCGTCGTCACCGAGCCGCGTGCGGGGTTTCTGATACCGGAGCGTTGCATCGCGGCCCACCTCGACGGCGCGCGCGCGGCGGGGGCCACGATCCACACCGACGAGCCCGTCACCGCGTGGCGGCCGGAGGGCGGACGTATCGTGGTGGAGACGACGAAGCGCCGGCTCACGACGGATCGGCTGATTGTGAGTGCGGGGGCGTGGATGGCGGAAACGGCGGGCGACGTCGGCGCGCCCCTCACGGTCACGCGGCAAACGCTGTTCTGGTTCCGCCCGCGCGGCGACGCAGGCCGCTTCGCGCCGGATCGTTTTCCGGTGTGGGCGATCGAATTCGAGCCGGGGCGGCTGCTCTACGGATTCCCCGACGTCGGGAGCGGACCCAAAGTCGCGGTCCACTACGGAGGCGAGCCCACCACGGCGGACGCCGTCGACCGCACCGTCAGCGACGACGAGGTGCGCGCGATGACGGCGCTCGTCGAGCGATATCTCCCCGGCGCGGTGGACGCGGTGACGAAGACGGCGGTGTGTCTCTACACGAACACGCCCGACTGCCACTTCCTGGTCGACGCGCATCCGGCCTGCGCGCAGGCGCTCGTGGTCAGCGCGTGCTCGGGGCACGGCTTCAAGTTCTCATCCGCAATCGGCGAGGCCGCCGCGCAGTGGGCGGCCGACGGATCGTGGACGCAGGATCTCTCCCTCTTCTCGCGCTCCCGCTTCGGCTAGCCGCTAGTTCGTCGCACCCGTCCAGACGCGCATGCTCGTGCTGTGCAGCAGGCGCGCGCTCTCGGCCATGTCCTCGCGGATCGTCCGGTAGAACACCCCGCGCAGCACCGTCAGCGGCGCGTCGCCGCTGGTGAGCAGGTAGTAGAGCCCGTGGCGTTTCGGATAGTGGACGAACGTCACCTCTTCGTCGTCCGGGATCTCCGCCTCTTCCCGGGCCACTTCCACCGCGCGCTCATACCCGCCGACGTCGTCGATGAGGCCGTTGGCCACCGCCTGCCGCCCCGTCCACACGCGTCCGTCGGTCAGCGGCCGCAGCTCGTCCATGGGAATGTGACGGGCTTCGGAGATTGCCGTCAGCCACTGCTCGAAGGACGCGTCGTGGTGCTTCTTGATGATCTGCCACTGGTTGGCATCGAAGTCGGTGACGCCGGACCACAGCAGCGCGTTCGAACCGCGGGTCACCCAGTCGAAGGTCACACCCAGCTTGTTCCATGCGCCGGCCATGTTCAGTTTGCCGTAGATGGACCCGATCGAGCCCGTGATGGTCAGCGAATCCGCGACGATCTTCGTCGCCCGGAACGACACGGCGTATCCGCCCGACGCGGCGACGTCGCCCATCGAAACGATCACCGGCTTTTCCTCCGCGATCTTCGCCACCTCGCGCGAGATGAGCTCGCTTGCCAGCGACTCGCCCCCGCGGCTGTCGACGCGGAAGATGATCGCCTTCACGCGCTTGTCGTCCGCGGCGTCGCGGAGATTCTCCACCACGGTTTCGTGCCCCATGACGACGCCCAGCGACGGGTCCGTGCGGCTCTTGCGTCCCCCGATCATCCCGTAGGCGTGCACCACCGCGATGCGATCCTTCCCCTTGAGGCCGACGTCGGAGCGTTTGACGTCGTCGTAGTCTTCAGACGACACCGTCTCCAGGTCTTCGCCGTCTCCGAGGCGCTGTTCCAGCTCGTCCCAGTACATGATGCCGTCGATGAGGTGCGCATCGAGCGCCTCGTCGGCGCCGAACATGGCCTGGCCCATGTAGGTCACCAGCGTATCCATGGCAACGGCTCGATCGCGCGAGATCGCGTGGAGCTCGACGTCCCACAGCTCATCGATCATCCAGTTCGCCATCTCTTTGGCCTCGGGCGACATGGAGTCGCGCTGCAGCATCTCGGCGGCGGTCTTGTACGCGCGTATCTTGTCCAGATTCTGGTGAATGTCCAGCTTGTCGAGGGTGCCTTTGGCGAACATGTCGACGTACCCGTACCCCGTCAGCGCCAGGTCGGCCACGCCGGGCATGAAGATGGAGTCGCACGCCGACGCCAGGTACAGCGAGTTACGATCCAGACCGTCGGAATAGGCGATCACCGGCTTGCCCGCGTCGCGCAACTCTTGAATCGACTCGCGGATATCTCCGATGGAGGCATATCCCAGCGAATTGCTGGAAGAGACCTTCATGATGACGCCGTCGATGCGGTGGTCGGCCTTCGCCTTCTCCAGATTGGCGAGAATGCGCTGCAGCGTCTCGGGCTTCTCGCCCAGCACCGACGCGGAGATCGACTCGGGCGGATCGTACGGAGGAATACTGCCGTAGACGTCGATCACGAGCCAGGAATGGTCGGCCACCGAGACGGTCTCGGGAGCGGCGAAGATGGCGGTCATGATCGTGAGCCCGAAAAGCAGCGTGGCGCCCAGGAGGAACTGGGCCACGAGCACGGCGAGCACTGTCTTTACGAAGTTCATTTCAGATTTCCTTTCCAACCGGCGCCGTTCACGCGCCGCTCGGGCTTTCCTTTGATTCCCGCATGAATGAGTCGAAGATGTCCCATATGGTCACGAAGAGGGCAGCGATCACCGGCCCCAGAATGAACCCGACCGCGCCGAACATCATCAATCCGCCCAGCGTGGCGAGAAGAACGAGGAGGTCGTGCATCTGCGTACCCTTACCCACCAGACGCGGGCGCAGCAGATTGTCGACCGATCCCACGACGACGATAAAGTATACCGCCAGCATGCCACCGGTCACTACGTGTCCGGTGGCGGCCAGGTAGATGCACACGGGCAGCCACACGACGGCCGTGCCGATACCGGGGATCATCGACAGGACCGCCATGAGCGTGCCCCAGAAGACCGATCCCGATATTCCGGCAACCGCGAACCCGGCGCCGCCCAGCAGGCCCTGGATGAGCCCGATGACGACCGTGCTCGTCAGCGCGGCACGCGTGACCGACACGAAGCGTCCAATGATGCGATCTCGCTCCCCGTCCGACAGAGGCAGATGGCGTGTAATCCCGCTCAGGAACTTTCCGCCCTGCGTCAGGAAGAAGAACATCGCGTAGAGCATGACCGCGACGTTGAATATGAACACCACCGTGCCCCGGGTCACGCTGGAGAGCCGGCTGACGATGAACGACCCCACGGCGCGAACGATCTCGGCAGCACGCTGGAAGATCTCCTCCTTGTGCGGCAAAAAATGGTCGGCGAACGGCAGTTTCTCCAGCCATGCGACCACCTTGTCCGGGACCTCCGTTTGTTGCTGGATCCAGGGCACCGCCGCGTTGCTGATCTGAATCGCCTGCGACACCAACACGCCGGTGAATGCCAGCAACGGCACGACCACGACGACCACCATGATCAACAGGGTCACGGCCGACGCTACGTTGTGGCGCCCCCGCATGAGTCCCAGCAACCGCCGGTACAGGGGATGGAGGAGGGCAGAGAATATCGCGGCGAGAAGGATCGGCACCAGGAAACGCCGCATCATCGCGAAAAACGCAACCGTGATGATGAGGACCAGAGCCGTAAGGAAATTTCGTCGATAGACGTCGGCGACTGTCATTAGAGACCTCCGGCGGAAGGTCTATTGTTCCATGCGCCGTGCCCGCAACAAAGAGAAATCTCCGTTTGCCCGGACCGCACACGCGCAACTACACTTGCCCCCACCCCGAGGCCGTATGGAGGTGTCTGGATGAGGAAATTATGGATGGCTGTCGCCTGCGCCGTATTCATGCTGGCGGTGGCGGCGCCGAACGCCGGCGCCATCGGCGCTTTTGCAACCTGGTGGAACATGAATGACCCCGGCGACGACGGGTACGGGGGTGGGCTTCGACATCGCATGCCGCTGGTGCCCGTGATCGGCATCGACCTGCGCGCCAGCTACGTGAAGTTCTCGGGAAACGACATCGGCGTCTTTCCCCTGGAGGCGACGGGTATCGTGCACACGTCGGTCCTCTACGGCGGCATCGGCCTCGGCTACTACATCTTCAACGGGGACAAGTTCGACCTCAAAGATGACTTCGGTTGGTACCTGGTGGCGGGGGCGGAGTTCTCGCCCGGGCCGGTCGGGGTGTTCGCCGAGTTCAAGTGGACGCAGCTCAAGACGGACATAAAGAACTCATCCGGACAGGCGGATTTCGACGGCGCGGGCGTCAACGTCGGTGTGATCTTCGGCCGTTAGGCCGACGCCCGGGCGTGCCGAAGCCCACGGGCGGCACCTGGAAAACAGGAAGGGCCGGTCGCATGACCGGCCCTTCGTCGCGCATGCCCCGACGCGGGCGCTACTGAATCTTACCCGCGTAGATGTCCATCACCTTGTTCAGGAACTTCACCGCGTCCGCCTT